>CAMBWI010000004.1 GCA_945871445.1 Singulisphaera sp. GP187
CTGCGCTCAAGCTTCTTGTTGTGGAGTTATCTGCGGAAAAGTTCAGCCTGAGTGCTGTACGATTTCTTGGGATGCATCGTGCGTGAAACTCGCACTGGTTTTCTGCTCGCAATAAAACGAAGTCTTTGGTCGTTCATACTCCGACAAGCGTGTGACGCCGATCTGGTCCAACTCCAACCATCTCAATCGGAATGCCAAGATATTCTTCTATGAATGCGAGATATTTCGCAGCATTGATCGGTAATGATTTACGATCGCTGACATCGCGCAACTCTTCTGTCCATCCCTTGAAGGTGGTGTAGATCGGTGTTGCCTTTGCCAGCATTCTTGCATCTGGCAAGAAGCGATCGACGATTGAACCATCTGCCATTCGATATTGCGTGCAGATTTTGAGTTCGTCGAAACCTGCCAGAACATCGAAGAGCGTGCAAGCAACGCCAGTCGCTCCGCAGACCATCGAACTGTACTTCACCGCAACCAGATCCAACCAGCCAGTGCGTCGAGGGCGTCCAGTTGTTGTCCCATACTCGCGACCTTTTTCGCGAATGAGATTGCCAGTTTCGTCGAGGAGTTCCGTTGGAAATGGACCAGCGCCAACACGGCTGCTGTACGCCTTCATAATTCCAAGAATGCGACCGATGTTGTTGCCTGGAACGCCTGTCCCTGGAGGGATTCCAAGCGTCGAGCAGTTGCTGCTGGTGACATATGGATATGTCCCGTGATCAATGTCCAAAAGGCACGCATTCGCGCCTTCAAAGAGCAGAGTTTTTCCAGTTCGCATCGAATCGTGCAAGGCATAGACCGTGTCGGTGATGTGTGGACGAAGTCGATCGCCCAGTTTTGCAAATCGTTCTGCCAAAGCATCGGGATCGAGTGGTGGAGCTTGCACTCCAAGTGCTTTCAATTCTGCAGTGCGCAATCTGCAAATGACACGCAGTCGATCTCGTAGATATTCAGCGTCCAACAGATCGCCCATACGAATTGCTGTTGATCGATTGATCTTGTCTGCATACGCAGGGCCGATACCGCGTCGAGTTGTGCCGATGGCAAGTGAACCTCGCTCGCTGCTGGCAACATTCGAAAGAAATTCTTCAAGTGCTGCGTCTTGTTCTTTGTGATACGGCATCACCACATGCGCGCGATCAGAGACTTGCAAGTTCTCTGCGATTTTGACGCCGCGAGAACGCAAGCGATCAATTTCTTCCAGAAGTTTTTCGGGATCGACAACAACGCCGTTGCCGATGACATTGCGCTTGCCTGGATTGAGAATGCCAGATGGAATCAGATGCAGTGCGTAACGCTCGCCTGCAACTTCGACTGTGTGCCCAGCATTCGCTCCGCCGTTGTATCTGACGATGACATCGTGCTCTGCAGTCAGAAGATCAACGATCTTTCCTTTGCCTTCATCTCCCCATTGAAGTCCAACAACTGCTGTATTTGGGCTGGTTCCGTTTGTTGCGTATTTCACGGGAGGGAGTCTATCGCTTCATCGTTGAAGCAGTCGAGCGTGCTAGGCTCTCGATATGTCCCAGCCCCTCTCAGTTCCCTTGACAGTTGCGGGAAGTCTTGCGCAGAGCGCAGGAAGTGGGGGAAGTGCGACTTCTCAAGCAACTTTGAAATCGACAGTCAGCCCGACAGCCAACGCGACAGCCCACGCGACGGCCAAAGACGCGGGAGCGCTGGCGAAGGGGGCGTCTTTTCGGGGAGCATATTTTCATGTTCCATTTTGCCGTCATAAATGTCATTACTGCGATTTCTATTCGTTTGTGGATACCGAGGATCGTGCGTTGGCGTATGTGCAACGATTGGAAGAGGAACTGCAAGATGCACTCGAATTTCTGACCGTTCCAATCGAGACTGTCTTCGTCGGAGGAGGCACTCCCACGATGCTCGGTGCGGACTTGCTTGCACGAATGCTTGCATCGATCCGGCGCACATTGCCGATCGCTACGAGCGCAGAGTGGTCGGTCGAGGCGAACCCCGAGACAGTCAATGAAGCGGTCGCTGATGCGCTTGCGCAAAGCGGAGTGCGCAGAGTTAGTCTTGGCGCACAGTCATTCAATCCGAAATTGCTCAAAGCTCTCGAGAGAGATCATGATCCTGCATCTGTAGATCGAGCGGTTGGACTTTTGCGAAAGGCTGGAATTCCACAGGTGAATCTTGATCTCATTTTCGCAATACCAGGCAGCACGATTGCGGATTGGGAAGCGGATCTTCTTCGTGCGATTTCGATTGGTCCAGATCATTTGAGCGCATATGGTTTGGTGTATGAACCGAATACTCCACTGACTGTAAAGTTGCGAAAAGGTTCTGTCACTCGATTGCCAGAAGATGATGAAGCGGAGCAATATGAATTTGTTGTGGAGAAACTTGCGAAGTCGGGATATGAACGATACGAAATCAGCAATTGGTCGCTGCCTAGTATGGCGTGCCGTCACAATATTCTGTACTGGGAGAATGCGGATTGGTGGGCGTTTGGCCCCAGTGCTGCAGGGCACGGGAATGGAGTTCGCTGGCGCAATATTCCCCGTCTGGCAACTTGGTTGGAGAATCGTCCATCTGCGCCAGTCGAAGAGATCGAATGCCTCGGCGCAGATGCGAATGCCGGCGAGTCGTTCATGTTGGGTTTGCGACTGATGAAGGGGATGCCTCTAGAACGAGTGGAGAGGCTGCTGAAATGCGGGGAGAATGCTCCGCGACGTAGGAGGTCGATTGAGACATTCACCGTCGACGGCCTCTTAGAGCAAGTCGATGGGCATTTACGCTTGAGCGCTCGGGGATTTATGATCGCCGATACGGTGCTCTCGGCTTTGATCTGAAATCTGTCGATCAACGGGGCAATTGACCGATAAATCCAACATGCGACCCATCCTCCGCCTGCTTCGACCAGGCGACTGGATCAAGAATGTATTCGTCCTCGTCCCGCTGATTTTCTGGCTGCCGGGCGCAGGTCGTGGTATTGCAACGACCGAAATCACCGCCAAGATGATGCTCGCAGCGATTGCATTCGCAGCGTTCTGCTTGGCATCGAGTGGTTGGTATGCGATCAACGATGTCCTTGACACGAAAGAAGATCGGCTTCATCCTGTGAAACGAAATCGACCCGTTACATCAGGACGAATTCCTGCGTCGATGGCCATGATGATTGGAATCATTCTCGCCACGCTCTCGGTGGTGGTCGCGGGTCAAGCGAATCCGCAGACGATGTGGGTGGTTGTGGCGTACATCGCATTGCAGGGGGGATACAACCTTGGGCTGAAGCGGTTGATTTTTATCGACGCAGCGACAATCGCCAGCGGATTTTGCTTGCGTGCAATTGCTGGCGCTGTCGCCATCGCCGCACCTGTATCTATTTGGTTGATCCTCTGCGTTTTCTTTTTGACTTTATATTTGGCATTCATCAAGCGTCAGTGCGATCTTTCTTCTGCTTCGAGAATGCAAGGGACGCAGTGGAAAGCACGGGCAAAGTATGGAGATTTGGCCGAATTGAATTGGCTGTTGAGCGTCAGCGGCGGATTGACTGTATTGATGTTTCTGATGTACACGCTGAGCGCGCACGCCCAAGGAATCTTTGGTGGGCGTTCGTTTGGATTAGCACTCTTGACTCCAATCGTGTTGATTGTTGTCCACCGTTTTTATCGCAGAGCAATGCAGGGTTTGAGCGATTCGCCCCTTGATGCATTTCGATCAGACCCAATCGTTGCTGTTGCAATGACGATATTTATTGTTGGCGTGTACGCGATCTTGTATGTCGCAGGAGTCGAAGATTTTCTTCGACAAGCGTTGTTGATCTGAGATCGCAGTCGAGAGAAACCTTTTAAAAATCACTCGAAGATTTCGTCAACTGGGCAAAATAATCTTTGGCTTGTTTGATTCTGCTTTGCCAGCTGATTGAGATGATCCTAATGCCGCATTCACTGCGGCTGGATTTCCTTGTGCCGCTTGTGCTGCCATCATTTGTGCGAAGTGCACAAACCGAGAACGGAGTTCTGCCAGAATTGCAGTGAGCTCTTTGTTCTCTTCGTCTGAAAGATTTCCTTTGGTTTTCTCTGCAAGGACGCCCAGAAGATCAATCGCAAACTGCGCAGCGGGAAGGTCAACAACCACACGGCGAGTGTCAGGATCTCCGTATGCGCCAAGCCCGCCAAGAGCCTGAGTTGCCAAGAGCCCAACAATGCTGCGAAAATCTGCTGGAGGAAGTTTGTCCGCCGAATCATCCTGCGTGGTCGTTGCTCGCTGTGCATCAATCTTGCGGAGTTTTTCTCGTTCCGCCTCGGCTTGCGCCTTCCAATCGCTGTCAATATGCAGTTTCGAATCATCAGGGTTGCTCGTCATTTGGTCTCCTCGGATTCAAGTATAGGAAGCAAGCGGTAGAATGAGTTGATGACAATTTGGCAGATTGTGGACATCAAAAGTTCTTTCGTTGCCGCTTCTGCATTTGGATTGGTTCTTTGCGGCTGTGAGACGATGGTCGATCGTCCGGAAACTGCGACCGAAGTTCTCGCTTATGACTTCAGTCATCGTTCCGATGCAAACTCGAATCTCGATATTGTTCAAGTTCCTCCATCAGTTTTTTCTCCAGAAGAGATCCGAATATCTGTGGAAACAGAAACGACTGCTGAAGGGGAAAAAATCACAACCCAAGAGTCGCGAGTTGAAAAAAACGCAGATGGAACTGAAAAAGTTATTGCGCTTGGACCTGCGACAGATGAGATTCGCTTGAAATTAGGGGATAAATGGACGATCGAAAGTCTGATTGGTCAGATCAATGGTCGGCCGGTTTACGCAGCAAAGTTCATGACCTCTATTGAAGATCGTATTTTGCGAATTGTCGTCGAGCAGCCTCTCACGGCGCAACGCGAGATTGAAAAACTGATCACTGAACGTTTTCAGCAGTATGTCAATAACGAGTTGATTATTTCTGAAGCGGAAGGGATGCTTACTTCAGAACAGAAGGAAGGAATCTTTGCATGGATTCAAAGCCTTCAAGAGCAAACTGTTGCGGGTTATGGTGGAAATCGCACTTCTGCAACCCAATCGCTCGAAGATCAGTTTGGCATGAATATGGAGCAATATCTTCAGGAAAAGCGAGATGAAGCTCTTGCGATCGATCTTCTGCGTCGTCGGGTCGAACCTCGCACGATTGTCAGTTGGCGAGATGTGGAGCGTCAGTATTCAATGCTTGAAGCTGACTTCAACCCGAATCCTCAAATGAGCATCGGCAGAATTCGTCTTCCACTGACTGATGAATTGTTGATTCAAGATGTGCAGGGGCGTTTTATGGGTGGAGAAACATTTGCGCAGGTTGCAGCTGCGTTGAAACTTCCCGATGGTGGATTATGGGAAAAATATACTTTGCCCGAAAATGGAATCCAAGGCCTTGATTTTGCGGATGACATTAAGAAAGCACTCTTGGCTGTGGAGAGCGGTCAGGTGACTGCAGAATTGAATATAAAATCATGGAAAACTTGGTATTGCGTTCTCGATGTGCAAATGCAAGTAAGCCGTTCGATCTTTGAATCTGCCTTACAACGGTCAATTCGACGCGGACTGAAAGACCAACGAGCTGCTTACGAGCGAATGAGATTTCTCGCATCGCTTCGCGACCATTGGGTCACGAATGACATTGATCAAATGACGACGCGATTGATTGTGATTGCTTGGGAACGCTATTTGCCGAAAAAATAGGTCGAGCTTTTAGGTGCCCAGCACAGCGTTTTCAAACCATCGAATACATGGCGAAGAATGAGGGGGGAGATTGACCGAGATCACATCGATGCGCAGTGGTGAAGTCAGATTTCCTCTGCGAGCAAGGGCTCTCGCAAGGCGAATCAGACTGCGCTGCTTCGATGAATCAACACGTTCTTCCGGCCACGCATCGGCGCAAGAGCGCGTCTTGACTTCGACAACAACCAAGATGCTTCCGTCTGGAGTTCGCATCACAAGATCGGCTTCGTCTGATCCGACCCGCAGATTTTGCGCGCAGAGTTCGTAGCCTTTGCTCTCAAGAAATACACGTGCAGCATTTTCTCCTTGTCGCGCAAGTTCTGCATATTGAGGTTCGCGTGCCATACCCGCCAACATAACCACGAAATGAAGAGCTTCTACAAATCTTCCTATTTGGGATGACGCATTGGGTTCTTGAGGCTAAATTGGCTCGCATGGCAATTTTATTTATCGATCACGGTGTTGTTGGCGGTATGGGAAGTCTGGGAGTCGTACTTCGCGAATATGCGCAGCGCATCGTGAATCTTGAGGGAACGGACCTTACGAGTTCGAGAGAAGTCTCTCTCGAGGACATCCATGGAGTCGTGGTTGGCGACGCCCTATGCTCAGTGCGTTTGACTGATGAGAGTCATCGAACATCTCTTGCGGTCGTTTCGGAAGCGCACGATTTAAAGATCCCGATCATTGGTTTGGGATTTGGTGCGCTTGTTGTTGCGAAGTCGCTTGGCAGCACAATTGATGACCTCAATCCAGCTGAAATCGGATGGACGAATATGACAACATCACCTATTTCTCGAGCAGATGCGCTATTGACTGGGGTTCCATGGACATTAACCGCTCCTCTTTGGAGTTGTCAGTCCATTGGGAATGCAGGTCCATCTATGAAAAATCCGGGAATGCGAAGTCTCGCGTCTACTCCTATGCAGAAATTTGCCATGTTTGCTTGTGGTGTTTCGACATATGGAATCACTGCGCATATCGAGTGGACTTCGGGCGCTCTGGATGCGGCTGTGCGAAGTTCAGGAACGGATGGAAATGCTGGAAATTGGCGCGAAGGGACAGCATTGAACAGCGCAACTTGCCAGCGCATAGCGAAAAAGATTTTTGAGTCAGTCACACTGACGCTGATGCCAGTTGACCGAGTGAATGTTGGTGTTGCTCGCGATTTGCATCACTGATTTGCATCAGTCATTGAATGCGTTTTTGAATCACACGCGAATTCAAACGCTATTTCGCATTGACCACGGCAGGCGATGCTTCGGTAACCAATTGTCCTTCGAGAATTGCCCGAACAGTCCTCGCAATTGCAGCTCCATCAATACCAGCTTCGGCTAATTGTTCCTTGCGTTCACCTTGATAAATCCACTGATCTGGAAGTGCCATGCGTGTGACAAGTCGAGTGTCGAGTCCAAGTGCGTTGCAGGTCTCGAGCACGGCTGCGCCAAAACCGCCACGAATCGAATGATCTTCGACGGTGATGATTGGAGTGCCAGCAGTGAGAAGTCTTCGCAGTAGTTCTTCATCGATTGGTTTTGCGAAGCGACCGTCATAGAGTTCGACTGCATATTCGCCGTCGAGTTTTGTCAAAGCCTCTGCAGCATCAATCGCACAGACTCCGAAAGTCAAAATCGCAGCGTCTGGATTCTTGTGCCCGACAAGTTGTCGCGCTTTCCCCAACTCAAATGGAGGACATGGGACGTTCTCAAAGCGGGGGCTGACATTGTCTCGGGGATATCGAACCGAAGAAATCCCTTCGCTGTAATCATTCATGAAATTGATGCAAGCTTTCAGGCTTGATTCGTCCATTGCCGCCATAATGCACGCCTTTGGCAAGACAGAAAGCAGGGCAATGTCGCAGAATCCGTGATGGACTGCGCCGTCGCCTCCCACTAAACCAGATCGATCAAGACAGAGTCTGACTGGCAAACCTTGCAGCGCTGCTTCTTGGAATGCTTGATCGAATGCGCGTTGCAGAAATGTTGAATAGACAGCGAAGAAAGGCTTCCAGCCAGTCTTTGCTAATCCAGCCATCATGTCGAATGCGTGACTTTCGCAGATCCCGCTATCCCAAACGCGCGTTGGGAATTTATCAATCACCTTATTGATTCCAGTGCCGTCGGGCATCGCAGCTGTGCAAGCGACAACCTTCGGATCGCGCTCCATCAGTGATGCGAGAATTTCTCCAAATGCGGCAGTAAACGAACGACCGCCTTTCTTCATCTCGACTTTGCATCCTTCGTTCTCCATCGTTTCAATCTTGAAAGCACTTGGAGAATGAAAGGCACACGCATCATTTTCAGCGAACTCGAATCCCTTGCCTTTAATGGTCTTGACATGCAGAACCATGGGATGATCAAAGTGCTTCGCTTCGTTGAGGAAGTCGATAAGCGTTGGGAGATCGTGCCCGTCGATTGGTCCAACGGTGACAAGTCCGAAATGTTCGAACCAATGATTTTCAGCGATGAAAGCTTTGGAAGATTCGCCCATGCGGTGATACAGATCCTTCAGCCTGTCACCGCCTGGCATATGTCGAGCCATTTCTTTTGCACGCTTCTTGAACTCGCCATATGTATGCGACAGACGCAAGCGATCAAAATATGCAGAGACTGCTCCCTGTGGCTTGGCGATACTCATTCCATTGTCGTTGAGAATGACGAGGAACTGTCTCTTGAGAGTTCCAGCGTTGTTCAGTCCTTCCATTGCAACGCCGTTGACAATCGAAGCATCTCCAATAAGCGAGATCGTTCTGCGACCATTTGGATTGTCGACAGTCCACCCTTCGCCATTCAGTGAATCGCCTCGAGCCATTCCGACAGCAGTTGGGATTGCAGTACCAGCGTGGCCGACTGTAAAGAGATCGAAGTTGGACTCGCGTGGTTCTGGGAAGCCAGACATTCCGCCTCGTTGTCGAAGCCTTGGAAGAAGATGCTGTCGACCAGTCAAAAGTTTATGCGTATAGCACTGATGACCAACATCAAAGAGCAATCGGTCGTATGAAAAGTCGAAGACATAGTGCATCGCCACCGTGAGTTCGACGACGCCGAGATTCGGCGCCAAATGACCGCCACTTTTAGAAACTTGTTCGCAAATGGCGTGACGAATTTCTGCGCAAACCTGAACAAGGTCTGCTGGCGGAAGTGCCTTTAGATCGGCTGGAGAACGGATTGTTCCAAGGAGATTCATAGGTAATTCTTGCAAAGAAGTATAGCGACTTCTTGATCTCAAGTCGAAAAGAACTCTTTGTAAATCATTTGGGAACCCGTCTTGAGAAGTTCACGCAATTATCGAGTTCGAGTGGCAAGATATTCGGTCACCAAGATGAGATGTTCTGCGGTTGATCCAAGCGGCTCTAGAGCTGCGAGAGATTCCTTGCGCAATCGCGAGATTTCTCGTCGTGTTTCGTCAATGCCATAGACAGCGGGATATGTCAGCTTTCCTGCTTCGTGATCCTTGCCAACGGCTTTGCCGACATGCTCTGCTGATTGTGTCACATCTAAAAGATCATCAACCGCTTGAAACATAAGCCCGATGAGATCGCCCCAATGGTCGATTGCAGCAAAGCTTTCAGCGCGCGCTCCACCGCAAATCGCACCGATTCTGCAAGAGCATCGAAGAAGTGCTCCCGTTTTATGATTGTGAATCTTGTGCAATTTGTCGTGTGGAGTCGTACTTTCGCTGAATCCACCAAGTGTGTCGTAGACCTGGCCAACGATCATCGCTGAAGTTGCGTTTGTCACTTCATGTGCGATGCGTCCTGAATCACGCGGGGTCGAGCATGCTGCGTGCATCGCAAGTGCAAGCAGTGCATCGCCAGCGAGAATTGCCATTGCTTCGCCGAATGCCACATGGACTGTTGGTCGACCTCGTCGCATGAGATCGTTATCGAGGGCTGGAAGATCATCATGAACAAGACTGAACGCATGCACCATTTCGACTGCAGCCGCAGCCTCGACCGCATCTTTCGTTGAAGCGCCGACGGCTTCACAGCATCGCAAAGTGAGCAGGGGTCGCAGGCGTTTTCCTCCACCAAGCAAAGCGTGTGCAATCGCATTACGCAAATTGATGGGATATCCAGCCTCATCAATAAATCGTTCAAGTCGCTGTTCGATCTCCCCAAGCAGTGCTGGGCAGAAGACCTCATTTTCAATCGTTGGTGCGGTACGCATCGGGATCAAGTGTAGTAAATACCGCAGAATCGCCAACTTACTATGATCGCCCATTATGAATTTCCTATGGAATGGATTGGCGCTTCTTATGGAGCGTGGTGGGCCAGTTATGTGGCCGTTGTTGATTCTCAGCCTCGTTTCCGTCACATTGACGGTTGAGCGAATTTGGTTTTGGCGCAAGATGGGATCGCGTGGCGCACGTGTTCGATTGCGTGCCATGATCAACGCACTTCGAATGAACGACGCAGAGTCAGTCACCGCTTTGGCAGAGTCCGATGACAGTCCGTATGGAGCCGTCGCAAATGATTTGGCTTGCGATGGACCTTCCGACGCAATTGCAATTGCAGCCGTCGAACGACAACGACCTCGATTGGAGCGGTTTCTGAATATTCAATCCACTATTGTGACCGCAGCGCCGATGCTTGGAATTCTGGGGACAGTCTCTGGAATCATTCGCAGTTTTGAATTGCTTGGTGGCAAAGACACATTGAGTGATCCGAGACTTGTTTCTGCAGGAATTGCAGAAGCTCTCGTTGCGACCGCAAGTGGTCTGGTTGTTGCGCTTATATCGCTCTTTCCATATATGTATTTCCGTTCGCATGCGGACAAAGCGATTGGCGTTATGGAAGGTCTTGTCGCAAGTGCCAAGTTGGGTGTAGAGCGTCACGGCGGTGATCCTGATTCATCTCTACGAACTGCATCAGTTTCTCTGCAAGAAGCGAAGCAGTACCCAGTGACCAACAGTTAGGAAGTATGTCAAACGAATCATGCACGATTGTTCCTCTTGGAGCGTGTCCAGCATCTGCTCTTCAATTGCAACCAGATGGAAAAACCTGCATCATTGGACGCTCCGCTGGTGCAAGTCTGCGACTTGATCACCAATCGATTTCGCGACAGCACGCTTCGTTGGTTTTTTCGAATGGCCGTTGGGCAGTGACAGACCTTGGAAGTCGTCACGGTACGACTTTGAATGGAGTTGCGCTTGAAGTGCGTCAGCCGATGCCGCTTCGAAGTGGCGATCGAATTGGATTGAATCCGTGGGTGCTCCGTTTCGATATGGGTCAGAACGAAGGTGCAACGATCGTTCAAGCTTCTTCTATGAATTCTGGCGGAACCGTTGTCGTTATGGCTCCGTCCAAGGAGAAAAGCCAAGCGCAAATTCAGCTCGATTTGCTGATTACTTCGTCTGTCTCTATTTATGCGGCAGCAACTGAGGTCGAGATGGTCACGGAAGTTGCGAAAGTCTGCGTTCAAGGGACGAAATGCGAGCGTGCTTTGATCGTTCGATTCTTGGACTCAGGTTCAGGAAGTCGACTTGAAGTCGTGGGTGAATGGCCCGCGGGTTCAATTGCCATTCGACCTGTGAGTCGAACATTGCTCAACGGCGCTTCGAAAGGAAAACCTGTTCGTTTGAGCGAAGATGATTCGTTCGGATCGGCACAAAGCATTATTGGAACTGGCGTCAATGGTGCGGCGTGTATTCCAATTATGATCGATTCGACCATCGAGGCGTATCTCTATCTCGATCAATTTGAAGGAAAAGTGAATTACGAAGATGTCCTGTCGTTCAGTCAGGCAATTGGTCGCTGGACTGGATTGTCGCTGATGAGATTGCAGCGCTTTGAACTTGAATCTCGCCAACGAGAATTGCTCGAAGAATTGGCGGCAGCGCGCCAAGTGCAAGAGCGAATGATGGGGGCGACTTCTGGAAATAAAGGCGAAGTTTCGTGGGCGATGTGTTCGATTCCTGGCCAAGTTGTTGCAGGAGATATTTTTGGAGTGCACCGATCTCCAACGCAATTGGGTGCAACCGTTTTTCTTGGGGATGTGAGTGGAAAGGGACTTGGTCCTGGTTTGCTGATGGCTGCAATTACGGCACATCTTGAAGCTCAACTTTCTGCTGGAGTACGCGCCGAAAAGGCGATCTGTGATCTTTCAAATTTCGTTTCGACTCGAGCTGTTGCTGGTCAATTTGCGACATTCACGATGGCGGAAGTGGACTGTGCAGCGCGAAAGATTCACTTCATTGATGCGGGGCATGGCTATTACTGCGTTGTCGATCGAAATGGAAATGCAAAGCCAGTGGATGTTGATGGTGGAATTCCAATTGGAGTTGTGGAAGACTTTCTGTATGAGTCCAACGAGATTTCTCTGGCGAAAGGCGATCGACTCGTTCTTTATAGCGATGGACTTGCGGAGCAGCGCAATGACGAAGGTGAGATGCTTGGTCCAGTGAGAGTCGCAGCTGCTCTGGTGGGGAGTTTGACCTGTGCAGATGATGTGAATCGACTGACGGAACTTTTGAAGGCGTTTGCCAAGAACCTGAAGTACGCAGACGATGTCACTATTGCAAGCTTGATGCTTGCGGCGGATGTGGAAAAAACACATGCCGAAGCAATTTAATCTTTTTTGGTTTTACTCCGCGAGTAGTCCGAGCAGAACCATTGCAGATTTATCTTATGGCCCGTGTATGAACTTCAGAGCCTCAGCACTTGGAACCCAAAGGCGCAAATCGTTCAGTTCTGTGATGCCTGTCGTCCTGCAACTGCCATCAGCGGAGCCGACTGCAACCTTCTTACCATGACGGGCGAATGGAACCGCTTGGCTTTGGTCAACAATGAGCCTTCCAATATCGCCTTGCATCCGAGGCGCAGGTACTGGAAGGAGGTATGCAAGTGCACGATCGGTTGGTGTGAGTGAAGTATCAGAGGCCACATCCGCCTCCTCTAAAACAACCCCGCCGAATCTCCAAATGACATCAATTCCCAAGCGATCTGGACAGACCCACGGGGCACCAGCTTCATATTCATTAAAATTCGAGTATGGCTCTGGTCTCTGATTTAGAAAAGTGCTTGTAGAAAAGACAATGATTTCCGAAGGTTTTGTGATGCCTCCAATTGTTCGAGCAACAATACGTCCGCGGGGACTAGTCGGGGTCAATACTCCATCCTGTGAACATCGGTCATTGCCAAATTTTAGTGTCGGTGTTCCCGAAACCATTTCCCACCAACCGCCCAAATAATATGCGTTGTATCCAAAGGCCGGTTGAAGAGCCGCCCCAACCCCATCGGCAGCAGGACCAGCAGCAGCGACCAATGGCATGAGGCTTGCGGGATAATTGAGCGGATTGAATGGAGGATTGTAGGTTGAATTATCGAGTTTCTCTTGTCCGTCGGAGCGATAGCCCAAAATGGGATCGATGTTGTAGTCCAAGTATGGTGCAAGTCTCCATGTATATGTCTGGCAAAGTGCTGATGAGAGTTCGTCACCATTTTTTTTCCGATAGTGCAGCTGCCAAGCTTCTTGAACCCCTGGTCCTCCAACGGGTTTTTCTAAAAAACCAGGTAAAAGTTGATCGTCATACTGTCCGGAGTACATCGTCCAGGCATATAGGACTTGCTTCAGTCGATTCATCTCCTTCGCATTTTTCCCATTCGCTATTGCGGAGTTGAGCCCCGCACTCATGAGCCCAATGAGAATAGCAATGATCGAAATCACGACGAGCAGTTCAATGAGTGTGAATCCGAATCGACGAGTGCTTTTCATTTTGAAATCCTTTGCAGAATTATGTTTTACCAACCGTGACTTGTTCAACATGACCAGCGTTGATCTTGGCATACCCACTGCCAAGTTCGCCGATCGGATCTGGGGGGACGATGTCAACTTTCTTCTCGCCAAGTTTCGCATCGCCAGAGAGAACCCGTGCTTCAAATGTTTTGCATTCAAGCAGAAGTCGAGACATGATTTCTTCCTCTGGGACATTCGCAACTCGTGCACCTTGGACATAAATGATTCCACGGCGATCGCCTGCGAATACTGCAACATCGGCGCCTTCAGCTTCGCCTGGACCATTGACAATGCAACCCATCACAGCAACCTTGATCGGCAACTTGATTTCCGGCATCAGCACGCGCTCGACTTCTTTGACGAGTGTGAACAAGTCGACTTGGATGCGCCCGCAGGTTGGGCAAGCGATGAGGTCGATACCTTTGCGTTCGCGCTTCCCCAAGCAATACAACATCTCGAAGGCATCTTTGATTTCGTCGATGTGATCACTCGCATATGAAATGCGAACTGTGTCGCCAATTCCGTTGGCGATGAGCGAACCAAGTGCAACGACGCTTCGAATCGCACCGGAATCTTTGGTGCCAGCGTGGGTCACGCCGAGATGCAGTGGATAGTCGAAGCGAGCTGCGATTTCGGTATAGATGTCGATAACGAGCGCGGCATCCATACTTTTCGCGCTAAGCACGACTTGATGAAAATCGCGTGCTGCGAAAATGTCGAGATATTCCTCGAGCTTGGTGATCATCAATGCCAACAAATGTCCAGAGCGGTGATCTGCAAAGTATTTGCCAAGTTCTTCCATTCTGCGTTGCTTGTCTTTGCGCTCGATGATCGAGCCTTCGTTGACGCCAACACGAATTGGAATTCCACGCTCCTTGCATGCATCTATGACTGAGTTCACCTGATCACGATCGCTGATATTTCCAGGATTGAGTCGAATCTTATGCACGCCAGCTTCGATCGCTTCAAGTGCGCGTTGGTAATGAAAATGGACATCTGCAACGATGGGAACTTTGACTTGTGGAATGATGGACTTCAGTGCTTCGGTGTCTTTGCGCTCCGGCACAGCCACGCGCACGAGTTCAGCACCAGCTGCGTGATAGCGATTGATTTCTGCAACGCAGGCATCGATGTCGTGGGTATATCCCGCGCACATCGTTTGAACTGCGATCGGTGCGCCACCACCAATTGCAATGCGTCCAGTTCGGTCATCTCCCACCAAAATCTGGCGAGTTTTTCGTCGAGGTTCCATAATGTGATTGTACGCATATTGATCGACAGAATGGCGATGATTCCATACTCTTCGCACCCAAGGAGTTTTACTTATGACCAATGCTGTTCTTTCTCAACAACCAGCCATTGCTTGGGTTCGAACTCGTTTCTCTTTGATGATGTTTCTGCAGTACGCAATTTGGGGAGCGTGGTTGCCGATCCTCTGGCCATATTTGGCCAATGTTCGCAAATTCACACCTGTAGAAATTGGATATGCATTCAGCGTCGGAGCCATTGGAGCCATCGTCGCTCCGTTTGTGGCTGGTCAACTTGCTGATCGCTACTTCAACACAGAAAAATACCTTGGAATAAGCCATATTCTGGGCGGAATTCTCGTTTTTCAACTCGCGTCAATTGAAAGCTTCAGTGTTTTTCTGATTTTCAGTTTGATTTACAGCATCGTCTATTCGCCGACGCTCTCGCTGACGAACTCGATCACTCTCAGCCATGTGGACAGAGACAAAGACTTCGGAAAAGTTCGACTGTGGGGAACCGTCGGTTGGATTGTTGTTGGGATCACCATTGGGCAGGTGCTGCTCTATTTGCACACTCCAACGATTGGGACTCCAGAGGAAATAGCCTCGGCGCAATATGCTGGAATGGCAGGCGCATTTCGGATTTCTGGTTTCTTGGGGGTTCTGATGGGTATTTATTGCTTTACTTTGCCTTCGACTCCACCGACAAAGGGCAAGCAGAAAAACGCCACATTCGAGGCACTTTCTTCGGTCAAGTCTCAACCGCTCATCGTGCTCTTTTTATTGGCGGTTCCTCTTTCGTGTCTGCATCAGTTCTATTTTGTGCATACGTCTGGATTTGTCGGCGCTTATCAGGCTGCCGCTGGGGAGGATTCTTTCACGAAATTTGTGAACCAGATCTTTGGAGTTGGTGGTGGTGGGTTGATGACCATTGGCCAAATGAGCGAAGTGTTTGTGCTCGCGTTGATCCCAATGTTGGCGATCAAGTTTTCTCGCAAGACTCTGCTTGCAGCGGGGGTGGTGGCATATGGACTCCGCATGTTTCTCTTTGCGTTTTCTGCAAAAATCGCAGCATCAATTGGAGTTTCTGAAGCAATAGTTATGATCGCTGGTATCGCTCTGCATGGACTTTGCTTTGGCTGCTTTATCTTCGTGAGTTATATGATTGTCGATGAGGAAACATCTGATGATGTTCGCGCAAGCGCGCAGAGTCTTTACAACACAGTTATTGTCGGATTTGGAATTATCGTCGGAAGTCTTGTTGCTGGAAGGGTTGCCGAGTGGGCGACCTTCGATGGCAAGATGGATTATCAAAGACTCTTTGGATTTCCGATGTATGTCGCAGTTGGCTGTTTGATTGCGCTACTTGTGTTCTATGACTCCAAGGCAGGAAAGCGCGCAGCACTGTTGGGTTCCAAGCGCTGATTCAACAAAGCAGGAAAGGAAATCAACCCGCTTTGGCGATCAATGCTTGTTCTCGTTTGAACTCTAGGTGAATTGCAAGTTCCTGAACACCTCCAGGGAGCGCGAGCAATTCGATTGGAGTTCCTTCTGGAATCGGCGTTCCATCGTGACGAGTCACGACAACTTTCGTAAATCCTTGTAAGTGTTTGTCGAGCGCTGTTTGCAATTCTTTCTGTTTGTCTTCTGGAAGTTTGGCGAAACTTTCTCGCCCGCGGCACTTTGGAAATCTGCTGCATCCAAGCCACGCTCCACGTTTTCCGTCACGAAGATTCATAGGTGATGCACATTTCGGGCAGGGTAATTCAGTCAGAAATGCTGGAGCAGATGGCAATTTTAACCCACCTTTGCGGTCCACATTCAAAATGAATTGTGTTGGCTTTGCGGGCGCTTCGACAGGGGGCGCATCGACCGCAGTTGATTTCTTACTGCTCTTTTTCTTCTTTGCCTTCACAGGTTTTTCAGGCCGTGGTAAATCCTCGACGAGAAAATCTCCAAACTTTCCATGTCGCTTGACCATCGCGACACCATTGGGGGAAACAAGATCCAACTTTTCAGGGATGAGCGGCCTGCCTTGTCGATCAACGGCATTGGCGAATTTGCACTCGGGATAACTTGAGCAAGAGAGAAAGCGCCCACCTTTGCCGAGTCGATATTCGGTGCGGGATCCGCACGTTGGACAACTGTATGGAGCCGAGACTCGAATCGATTTCACGTGGTCGAGAAGCTTCGCGCTTTCGAGCAGGGGCTCGAGTGTTCGAGTCGTTCGCTTGAGCATCTTCTTCCAAGGTTCTTTCCCTTGCGCAATCTCATCGAGTTCTTCTTCGATGCGCCGGGTGTAATCAATTTCTACAAAGTTCGTTGGGAACGCATCAACCAAGAAGTCAGTGACCGCCATGCCAAGATCTGTGGCATAAAATCGTCGATCGACTTGCTCGACATATTCCCGCTCTTGGATCGTGCGAATGATGCTGGCGTATGTGGAAGGTCTTCCAATTCCAGCCTTTTCAAGTTCTTTGACAAGCGTCGCTTCGCTGAAACGCGGCGGGGGGCTGGAGAACTTCTGTTCTGGTTCAATCGAAAAGGGCGCAGAGAGATCGCCTTGCTTCACACTTGGCAAATTCTGTTCACTGTCAGAAGTTGGAACTCCAGAGGCTCGATAGCAACCATCGAACACTAAGACGCGTCCATTTGCCTTGAATGTTGCGCCTGTCTTCTTGTCGCTACGCACAAGTCTGATCGCAGTGGAATCCCACTCAGCCTCAACCATTTGGCATGCGACAAATCCGCGCCAGATCAATCCATAGAGTTTGAACTGGTCTTCGGTCAGAGAACGTGCAAGTGCATCTGGTGTTCGTGCAGGATCGGTTGGGCGAATTGCTTCGTGCGCTTCTTGGGCAGAAGCATTGCTGGTGGAATATTTGCGTGGAGATTCTGGGAGATATCGCTCTCCATAACTTGATTTGATAAATGCACGAGCACGAGTGATCGCTTCACCAGAAAGGTTCGTGCTGTCTGTTCTCATATACGAGATCAGACCAACGCGACCTTCGCGGGGAATGTCGATGCCTTCATATAACTGCTGCGCAATGCGCATCGTTCGATCGGTCGCAAATCCAAGTTTTCCAGATGCTGCTTGCTGAAGGGTGCTTGTCGTAAACGGGGGATATGGTTTTGATTTTGTTCGACTTGTTTCGATTGAATTGACCGCATATCGAGCTGCGGAATCGAGTCTTCCCACGATCGTGGCTTTGGTTTTCGCTCTTCCGCGAGCGTCAGAATCGGTGATGCGCTGAACTTTTACATCAAGAAGTCCAGCGGCTTCCGCAGCACGAACAACATTTGGAGAAAGATCGTCTTTGGAATCTTTGTCTGCTTCAACCTGAAAAGGGATACCTGCAACTTCTACAAGTTCGCATTCGAGTCCTTGGTGATCTGCAAGCCACGCCATGCGATCACGAACAAATGGTCCTCGTCCACGTTCGTCCTTCTTCGAATTGAATTCAACCCATTTGGGAGCGAGGGTCATCGCCTTTGCGGGATCAAGTGCAAGGGTCGCCGTCATCGCCCACGATTCATCAGGGGTGAACGCAGCAATCTCTCGTTCGCGGTCAACAATTAAACGCGTTGCAGGACTTTGGACTCGGCCAGCACTCAATCCGCCTGCAACTTTTTTCCACAGAACAGGCGAGACAAGATATCCAACCACTCGGTCAAGAATTCTGCGAGCTTGTTGAGCATCGACGCGATTCATATCAATCGATCTTGGACGAGTGAATGCTTCAGCAACATCGGATTTGGTGACAGCGTCGAAGACAACGCGCTTCGCTTGGGTGGGAGAGATTCCAAGTATCTCGGCGAGATGCCATGCGATAGCTTCTCCTTCGCGATCAAGATCTGTTGCAAACCATATTGCGCTCGCAGACTTGGCGAGTTTCTTCAGTTCGTTGACGGTCTTCAATTTGGCATCATCGACAACATAAGTCGGTTCGAATGTCGCAAGGTCGACGCCAGGAACTGGTTGTTTGACACCCTTGGCGGCACGCTTGGGTAGATCTCTTATATGTCCGATGCTTGCACGAACGATGAAGCCCTTGCCCAGGTATTTCTCGATGGTTTTCGCCTTTGCAGGGCTCTCCACGATCACCAATTGATAAGAGGCATCACCTGTTTTTCGCGCAGTTGTTTTGGCTTTTGACGACTTTGCAAGACCGGTTTTATCGGGTTTCTTGGTGGTTTTCGTCACGGACTTCTTTTTGTTTTCAGTTTTCTTAGGCATCAACGGGGGAGATAATGGGGTCACTTTTCAAATTGTCAAGTCTCACGGCATCGGCATGATCATCCCATCGCCCCAAGTCTTCATTCAAATTTTTCAGTTATTTCGCTAAGAAGTGCGATTTGTGAGTCCGAGAACCTCTCGAAAAAATTCTTTCGTTTTTTCTTCGTTGCAGGGGTCAGTGGACCAAGTCGACCGTTCGATGTGCCGAAATCGCCTCAACCAAGTTCTCTGCTGACGAGCCAATTTGCGAGTGCGGATTTTGATTGCCTCAAATGCATCGTTCAAAGGCATCGTTCCTGCGATGTGTTCGGCAAGTTCGCGGTATCCAACTGCTTCGCCCGCTTGCCGCCCAAGCGGTGCAATCTGAAGAAGTCGCCGGACCTCATCGAGAAAACCACTCTCCATCATCTTCTTTACTCTTCGATTGATCGATGTTGAATTGGACTCTGGATCTGGCAGAAGTCCAAAGCACTGCCAACCCGCAGGCAATGTGGGGCCACGCGCATTCCACTGTGTTTGATGAGCACTCAGAGCAACTCCAGTGAGTGTTGTGACTTCAATCGCACGGATCATTCTGCGTTGATCGTTGGGATGAATTCGATCGGCTGAAGGAGGATCGATCGCAATCAGTCGAGCGCGAAGTTCTGCAAGAGAAAGTTCGCGCAGAGTTGCACGCAATGTTTCATCCGCTGCAGGACCTTCGAAAAGTCCCGCAAGAAGTGCTTGAACGTATAAATTTGTCCCACCTACTACGACGGCTGATTTGCCTCGTTGCTGAATGTTTTCAATTGCAGTATGCGCGCCTTCGAGCCAGCGTTCGACAGTAAATCCTTCCTCGTATGGATCCGCAACATCGATGAGATGGTGTGGAATCTGCCCTTGCTCTGTGATCGAAGGCTTCGCTGTGCCAATATCCATTCCGCGATAAATCTGCATTGAATCTGCGCTGACAATTTCGATTTGTCCTTTATAAAGTTCGGCAAGAGAAAATGCGAGCGCACTTTTTCCACTTGCGGTAGGACCAAGAATGAGAATGACGGGAGGAATTTCCACAGGAACAAATGAGTTGTACCCTCTTGGAGATGAAGCCACGAACGATTGACCAACTCGATGTTGCCGGGCGCAGAGTCTTTGTCCGCGCAGATTTTAATGTGCCACAAGATGATGCGGGAAGAATTACCGATGATCGGCGGATTCGGCTGACTCTTCCAACAATAGAATCGATCATCTCTCGCGGAGGAAGCGTGATTTTGGCGACGCATCTCGGTCGTCCAGAGGGTGTTGGCTATGAAGCGGAATTTAGCGTCGCGCCAGTTGCAGAGCGTTTGCGAGAACTTTCACCACTTTTGTGTGGATTGCGATTGATCGCAGGGCGTGCGACGGACGAAGCTGCCGCGCAAGCGGCGGCAGCGTTAAATCCAGGCGAATCATTGCTCTTAGAAAACTTACGATTTGAAAAGGGGGAGAAGAAAGGCGATGCTGCTCTCGCTGCAACGCTCGCGAAATACGCAGATGCATATTGCAATGATGCATTTGGCGCATCGCATCGAACGGATGCATCGATGCACGCATTGCCGATGGCGTTTCGAGCACAGGGAAAGCCATGTGTTGCCGGAAAGTTGCTCGAACGAGAAATTCGTTATCTCAAGGGAGTTGTTGATTCTCCAACGAAACCATTCGTCGCAATTGTTGGCGGTGCGAAGGTCTCGGACAAATTGATTGCACTTCGAAATCTCTGCGGTCGTGTTGACACGATTCTCGTTGGGGGAGCGATGGCATACACATTCTTAAAGGCACTTGGTACGCCTGTCGGGCAAAGTTTGGTTCAAGACAAGATGCTTGATGAAGCGAGAGCAATTCTGCAATTCGCTGCTGAACGCTCGACCAAGATCGAATTGCCTGTTGACCATGTTTGTGGCGAAGGGCTTGTGGCTGGAACACCAACGCGCATCATTGTTGGTGCAATCCCCGATGAACTTATGGGTTTGGATATCGGTCCAGCAACGGTCGAACGGTTTTCGACAATCTTGAAATCCGCAAAGACGATTGTGTGGAATGGTCCCGTTGGAGCGTTCGAAACAGCGCCATTTCACGAAGGAACCTTTCAGTTGGTCAAGGCCGTGGTGGAGTCCACAAGGCATGGCGCTACGAGCGTGGCAGGTGGTGGGGATACAGCGGCTGCGGTCGAAGCGGCGGGTGCTGCCGAGCACTTCAGCCATATTTCAACTGGTGGCGGAGCATCATTGGAGATGCTGGAAGGAAAAGCCTTTGTTTGTCTGAATGCTCTCGATCCAGCGCCTTGAATCGGATATAGTCAAGAATAGAAAGTAGAACCAACTATGCGAAACATTCTCTTTACCTGCACTGCACTCACTCTTCTCGCGTTGGCTCCGATTCCACAAGATGCGCCAAAGTTGGCTGTTGGAGATCAGGCACCATCGGTTGATGGGCTGGAATTTGTTCAAGGAGAACTGGTTTCAGATTCCAAAGTTCGGGTTGTGGAATTCTGGGCAACTTGGTGTGGACCTTGCAAGACATCTATTCCTCACATTAATGAACTTTATCAAGCACAAAGCGCCAATGGACTTGAAGTAATTGGCGTGACTACTGAAACACGCACAAAGGTCGAGCCGTTTGTCCGACAGCGGGGCAGTCAGATGTCTTACACAGTTGCGCTAGATCCAGAGAAGAAAATCAGCGCCGCATTTATGGAAGCCGCAGGCCAAAATGGAATTCCATGTGCTTTCGTCATTGGCCAGAACCGCAAGATTGTGTTCATTGGACACCCGATGGACCCAGAATTCACCAAGGCTGTAAAACTTTCGATGACCGGGCGCTATGACCCGAAACTCTTGAAGCAAGCCGCTCCCAGTTTGGAAGCCGCTCGCAATGCGATCAAGTCCAAGAATTTCAAGGATGCATATCGTCGATTTGACGAAGTGGTCGCACTGGACCCTGTGATCTTTTCAGATATCTCAATCGAGAAATATCGAGTGATGTTAAATGACGAGAAAAATGAAACGGGTGCGAAAAACTATGCAGCAGAAATGGCAAAAGCGTTTGCTGATGCTGGAGATATTACAGCACTTCGTGACCTTGCTTTGACGCTCTCTTCTGACCCGCAAGTGAGTGTGTATGACAACGATCTCGCGCTCGTCGTTGCAGAAGCAATGGTCAAATCTGCTTCGAGCACTGATCCAAATGCCAATGCAACACTCGCTTCTGTTTATTACGCACGTGGTGAATTCGCCAAGGCTGTTTCAGCGCAAAAGAAAGCAATGCGTTTGGCAATTCCAAATGCAAAGGTTCTTTATAAGCCCACTCTTGATGCGTATGAATTGGCGGTGAAGCGAGGGACGAAGGTTGCAGTTCCCGTAGCCTCAGTGCCTCAAGAGCAAGCGAAACCAGACGCAGTTCCACAGACTGTTCCAGTTGGGACGCCATAAGTTTGCCGCGAGAAAAGTCGTTGCTTTTTCGTAGACCAATCAATTCTCCATTGATCGGACCATCGATCCTCTCTGCAAATTTTGCGGAATTGGGGAAAGATGTTCGTTCGGTGCTGAAATCTGGAGCGGATTACATCCATGTTGATGTGATGGATGGACACTTTGTGCCAAATCTTTCGATGGGGCCTGCAGTCTGTGCGGCAGTTCGGCGTGCGGCTCCTCGAGCATGGATTGATGTGCATCTCATGATCATGAATCCCGCAGATTTCATAGACCCGTTTCTTGCCGCTGGTGCGAACAATTTGACATTCCATATTGAAACAGTCCAGAAGCCTGCTGCGCTCATTAGGACAATTCAATCAAAGGGTGCGACAGCTGGAATCGCAATCAAACCTGCGACACCGTGGACTGCGATCAAGTCACTTTTGACTTTGGCAGATGTTTTTCTTGTGATGAGCGTTCACCCAGGATTCAGCGGGCAGAAATTTCTTCGATCTGCTCTGCCAAAGGTTCGGGCAATTCGAGAGCGCATCAGTGATACGCAGCGCGTCGAACTTGACGGCGGAGTGACTCCTCAGAATGCACAAATGTGCAGACGCGCTGGATGCGATGCGCTTGTCTCTGGTTCAGAAATCTTTCAAAGCAAGAATTTCGCACAAGTGATCACTGCGCTGCGCAGTGGCTGATTCGAGAGCGGGATATCGCTAGAATGTCACCGATGGCAGATCCGACGTCGGAAATTGAAACACCACCCGCATCGAAGCGAGCAGTTCCAGATGGCTTATGGATGCAATGTCCTGCCTGTGGAGAAACACTCTTTCGCAAAGCGGTCGAACAGAATCTCAATGTCTGCCCGCGGTGTGATTATCACATGCGAATGAGCGGTCGACAGCGGGTGAATCAATTACTCGATCCAGGATCTTTCGAACCGATGAATGCAAAGATGGCGCCTGCGGATCCGCTGAAATTTGTTGATCTCAAAGCCTATTCGGATCGGATTGTTCAGGCTCAAAAACAGACTGGCGAGAATGACGGCGCGCAAACTGGAACTGGATTTATCAAAGGTCGAAAAGTCGTCATCGCTGTTATGGATTTCACCTTTCTTGCCGGGTCGATGGGATCCGTGGTCGGTGAAAAGGTGACCTGCGCGATTGAACATGCGACTGAAAACGGCTTGCCATTCATTGCGGTCTGTTGCTCTGGTGGAGCGCGCATGCAGGAATCTGGATTTTCGTTGATGCAGATGGCAAAGACAAGCGCGGCACTCGGCAGACTTGATGATGTTGGAGGTTTGTTCATCTCTGTGCTGACTGACCCAACGACTGGTGGAGTGACTGCAAGCTTTGCAATGCTCGGCGATGTGATCTTCGCAGAACCCAAGGCGCTCATCGGTTTCGCAGGACCTCGAGTCATTCGACAAACGATTCGACAAGAGCTTCCAGAAGGTTTTCAAACAAGCGAATTTTTGCTTGATGCTGGCTTCTTGGATCGCATCGTGCACCGCGCGAATCTTCGCAGCGAAATCAGTCGAATCATCGACTATTCGGGCAACTAGTGACAACAATCTCGACAGCGCCAACACAGAGGCCTACTGCACTTGATGCCCATTTGCTTTCGGCGAAGGCTGTCTGGTTTTATGCAATGCTTTCTCCGATATGCATGGGGTTGGCATTTTCTTACTCTGATTTCTTTTGGCCTTTGGCATTTGTTGCCCCATTCGGATGGCTTGTTCTTGCTAGCAACTCTGTGCTTTCTCGCAAAGGGTGGATTGCTGTCACTCTCTGTGCATGGGTGATGTGGATGTGGCTTCAACTTTGGATGGTCGATGTGACTGCGCTTGGATATCCGATTTCGTGCGTCTATCTCGCACTCTATGCACCGCTTGGGATTTGGGTTTTCCACCGTGCACGCAGGGGATTTGTCGGACGACATCTGCCATGCGCCGTGATTGCTCCGATCGTTGTTTGTGCAATCGAGTGGCTAAAAGATGCCGTGATTTTTGATGGGTATCCGTGGTACAGCGTTGGGCAACCTGTGATTGAATCAAGAATCATTTCCCAGTTTGCGGACATTTTTGGCGCAGTTTTTGCGACGTTTCTTGTTGTATGTGTGGCTGGTGCGGCGATCGATCTTCGCGCTTGGATTTATGGTGCGCGGACACCAGAGCTTCGTCGCCGTGCGATCCTCGGTAGCTCGATCGCACTTCTCGTTTTGACATGTACGGTTGCGTATGGCGCTTGGAGAGTGCAAGAAACTCCCAGCGTCTTGATGGAAGGCCCACGCATTCTGGCGGTTCAAACAAACCTGACAACGGACAACAAACTCGGTTGGCCTCGCGAACGACAAGAGAGCGATGTTCTTGATTTTGGTCGATTGACGATTTCGCTTGTTGACGCACAACAAGAGCAGGGAGAGCGAATCGATCTTGTCGTCTGGCCTGAAACGATGTTGCCTGGATTTGGATTGGAGCCAAAAACAATTCAGACTCTTGTCAGTGGCGGATTTTTTCCAGGGGATCAATTTTCCTCATTCGCAGCGATGCTTGCCAAGAGAGTGGATGCGCCGATGTTGATCGGAAGCCCTGCATTTCTTGGACTGCGCGCCGAGAATCAAATATGGGAGTGGGACCAACAATTCAACAGCGCATATCTGGTCGATGGCGATGCGCCATACCAAAGATATGACAAGGTTTTTTTGACTCCATTCGGCGAGACAATGCCTTACATATCCAAATGGACATGGTTGGAAGAACAACTCTTGGCGCTCGGAGCGCGCGGTATGACATTTGACTTGGATGCCTCGATGGAATTTCGCCGGATTTCTTTCGAGTGGGGAGCGAAAAATGAGACACGCAAGGTGATGCAATGTGCAACCCCGATCTGTTTTGAAGACACAGTTCCAGGCGTCGTTCGAAAATTGATCTATGCGGATGGACAAAAAAAGTCGGCTCTGATCGTCAATCTTTCCAATGATGGATGGTTCGGTTTTAGCGATTGGGCTCGACGGCAACACGAGTTGATCGCGCGTTGGCGATGTATCGAGAATCGCACGCCGATGGTTCGAGTTGCAAATACAGGCATTTCGCGGGCATTCACCAGTGAAGGGGTGGCGATCAGTGGGGCGATGGTTCCTGCACGCACACTTGGCGGGTTTGCAGTCACGGTGCAACTCGATCAACGCGAGACAATCTTTGGACGGTGGGGAGATGTACTCTCTCCGTCAATGGCATTTCTTGCATTCATCTTTGTCGCGCAAAGTTTTCGAATTCGATCATCTGCATCGGGGATGACCAAGGTCTTGCCTCTGTTTGTGTTTGGATTGCTTCTCTACGCAGCAATTGTCGGTTGCGCTTCGAATTCGAATTCGAATTCGTCAGGAGTTGCAGCGGGACCATCATGGAGTTCTCGTCCAGGGCAGAATGATTCGAATGCTCTCCAAGTCGATCAATCCGCATCGCAACCCAACCAAACTTCTTCAGCAATGGATCATTCAATACAAGCGCAACGCCTCGATTCTCGTGCGAAGGAAAATGCGATTTCTACTTCTGTCGTGCAGACTCCCCAGCAAGCGGCGGCGGTTGTTCGATTGGATGCGAATGCTCCGCCGGAGAAACTTGCGATTGATCTTTTGCTCGAAGCATCAGTAAGCCCCGATGCGATTTACCGCGCTCATTCACTTGAAGGGTTGCAATCCCGCATTGCTGTGCTTCAGCCGATCGCTTGCAGACTTCTTGCGGATCAGAATCCTGGAGTACGCTTTTCAGCCGCTGTGATGGTTGGTAAGAAGCGCATTACTGAGTGCTCGCACATCGTAGAACCACTTCGATTTGATCCAGATCCATCTGTTCGTGCTGCTGCGCTTTATGCCTTGGTTCGCTTGGGGCATGCCGTTGATCTCAATCCACTCAACGAACTTGTTTCAAGTTCAAATCCAGAGATTCGTTCGAATACTTTTTTCGTTCTCGGTGAGTTGAAAAATCCTTCTGCGATTCCTTTGGTTGAAAGTGTTGTAGGTCGTCGACTTGTTGGAGCTGATCAGACTCGTATGAGAATCGTCGATCTGCAGGCAGCTGAAGCGTTGGCGAAGATGGGTGATTACCGTCAATACGATCCGATTCGCGCTGCACTTTTCGCACCGAGTGAACAATCAGAAATTGTCGCACTTGCCTGCCAAATGGTTGGCGAGACGAATGATCGAGGCGCACGCGGTCACCTGATCGGACTGTGGAATTGTCGTGGCCCTTTGGAAAGGCCGATCGAAATTCGCCTCATCGCGGGAGCAGCCCTAGCACGAATTGGTGAGCCGAATCTCGAGCCAATTCTGCAACTTTGCCAAGTTGCGGTCAAAGATTCTGCCCCGACGATTCGAGCTCAGGCAGCAGCAACATTGGGCTGGGTTGGTGGGCAGCGATCTCTCGACACCCTTGCTCCGCTCCTTCGAGATCCCTATGCCTTGGTGCGATTGTCGGCCGCATCGGCATATTTACGAGCATCTGCAGACTCGAGTCCGGCGGAAGTTTCGAGCATTTTCGATGCAAATGTTCGTTGACATGGATGGGTTTGGGATGTAAAACATAGATCGTTATGAATGGGAGCATCAGTAGCTTCCTGAAATTCGACTGTTTCAGTTCTTTATCACAAAATTAGCAAGGTCATCCAAGTGCATATTCTTACGAAAGTCTTTGTTGTCCTCGTTTCACTTCTCGCAATTGCATTAGTTCCGCTTGCAGCCGTTCAGGCAAGTAATCAAGCAGCCCTTCGCCAGCAGATCAAGGACAAGGATGTTCAAGTGACTGCAGCTCGCAGTGAATTGGATACCGAGCGTGCGCTTCGTGCAAAGGCAGAGAATGACACTGCGCTACAAATTAAGGATCTCGATGCAGAGAAAAATCGATTGCAGAGCGATTTGGCTCAGAATGGTTTGAGAGTGCGAAGTCTTGAGTCTGATATCGCTCAGTCAAAGATTCGTTTGGCAAGTCTTGAACAAACGATCGCTGTCACAATGGATGTCGATCGAGCGAAGACGGAGTTGACAAAAACGCTTAGTGAAGAATTGGATAATCAACGAACAATGCTGACTGATTGCGAGCGAATCCGAATTGATGTCGAGCAGAAACTTGGAAAGACAGACAGCGATTTGCGTGTGGCCCAGGAGGCGTTGGGAGATCTCAAAGAGCAGATCGCTTCCTTGACAAACGAAAAGGTGAAATCCGATCAAGTTGTCCAAAGTTTTACTGCGAAGTTTGGGTCGGCAGAAACTGATTCTGGATCGTCAGCAGAGGTCGTTCAGATCGCAGATCGAAATGTTACAGCTTCAATCGTCAATGTTCGCCGAACCGACAATCAGGTCTATGCTGAAATCGATGCTGGAAGTCGTGATGGAGTAAAAGTTGGCTGGACAATGACTATCGGAGATGGTTCAAGATTTATTGGAAAACTTTTGATCACTTCTGTGGATGTCAACAAGTCGGTGGGAACAGTTGAACTTGAGGACATTGCCTCACGAGGTGCTGTACGCGCAGGGCAAAAAGTAACCATCCGAAAGGGGCAGTGAAGTATGGCTTTCTTTGGAATTGGCAAGAAGAGTCCAAAGGCTGGACCAAAGGCTGGTAAAGAAGCCCCCTCAGTTGCGACAGAAGATGGCGCAATGGAGTTTGGCGAAGCAGTTCCAGTCGCAGTGACTTCAGGCAAGAAAGGTCGATTTGGATTCGGCGGCGGTAAAGGACCGAAAGCTCAGAAGGTGGCGAAGACAAAATCGCCTGCGAATGCTGCCAATCCAAAGGGGAGAACTTCCAGTGGAGAACCAAATATTTATACAGGCATCTTGGCTGCGGCAGTCGTTGTTCTCGCTGCTGGATGCGTGTTTGTTGCTATTGATAATCTGTCCGGAGTTGCAGGTACGAATGATGAAGGAAATCCGTTAGCAGTGATCTCTTCGCGCTGAAGAACACTGAAAAACACTTAGCCCAAGGAGGGGCTTTATATGAGTCTAGATAAAATGATGGGTTGGTTTAGCGTGGATATGGGTATCGACCTTGGTACTTGCAACACGCTTGTATGCGTTCGCGGAGAGGGAATCGTGCTGAACGAACCTTCTGTCGTTGCAGTGCGCAAGGGAACAAATCAGGTGTTGATGAATGGGACGGCGGTCGGGTTCGCTGCGAAAGAAATGCTTGGTCGCACGCCTGGATCGATCCAAGCCATTCGCCCTTTGAAGGACGGCGTGATTTCTGATTTCGAAATCACGGAGGCGATGTTGAAATATTTCATCCAAAAGGTCATGGGCCGAAGCAGGATTTTCGGACCACGCGTTGTGATCGCGATTCCGTCTGGAATCACTGCAGTCGAAAAACGAGCAGTCTTGGATAGCGCAGAGCGAGCCGGCGCAAGAAAAGTTTATTTGCTCGAAGAGCCTATGGCTGCTGCGATGGGCGCTAAATTGCCATTTGATGATGCGGTCGCCAGTATGGTCGTGGATATTGGCGGTGGAACGAGTGAAATTGCGATTCTGAGTTTGGCTGATATCGCTAAAGCATCCAGTCTGCGAGTTGCAGGCGACGACTTTGATGAAGCGATTATCCAATATCTTGAAGAAAAGCGCGGAATTCGAGTTGGTGAGCAAACTGCGGAACAGATCAAGATCCGAATCGGCAGTGCTTGGCCTTTGCAGGAAGAACTTGCAATGAAAGTTCGTGGCCGAGATGTCGCGACTGGACTCCCTCGTCAGATCGAAGTCAATTCTGTTGAAGTGCGCGATGCACTCGCAGACCCCCTGAAGAAAATTGCAGATGAAGTTGTGAAGACACTTCGCGAAGCAGATCCTGAACTTGCTGCAGATCTTTGCAACCCCGAACTTGAGCATAATGGAATCACTGTCGCAGGCGGCGGTGCACTCTTGCGCGGGATTGATCAGATGTTGGCAAGTCGAACGGGACTCACAGTAAATATCGCTGATGATCCATTGACGTGCGTCGCCCGTGGAACAGCTGATTATCTCGAGAATCTCGAACAGTACAAGTCGATTCTCGAGTCCAATGTCGAGGAACTTTGAGTTTGTCGGAAATCCTCGCAGGCTACTAAGCCCGCGAGTTTGCAAACGAGGTTTCCTCATTCGAGGATTTTTCTAGCGTGCGCCGCATTCCTCCGATCGCATTGGTTGTTGCATTTGTGGTGATGCTGGGACTTTTACCAACTCGCTGGATTGCGCCACTGACTGGAGACCTCTCTTCAATTCTTTGGGTTCCATTATCGCCGATTGCTCATGGGGCGACTGCGATGAGATTGTGGCTTCGTCCTCCAAAGGTCACAACCACCGAAGGCGATGGTTCAATCTCGGCAGATCGGGATTACTACCGCGGACTTTGGCACGCAGAGCAGATTCGGGTTCAAGAATTAGAGAAAAAATTGAGCGCATATGAAGTGATATCTGGTGCTTCAAAGCGCGCTGGAGCAGTCAGACTTGCTGCTGCTAACGTTCTTTCCAGAACGACAGGTGCCGGAGGTGCTGCGCTGAAGTTGAATGTTGGAACTCAGCAGGGGATTTCTGCTGGCGATGTTGCCATTGTCGATGGAGATGCGATTGTTGGCCGAATTGCGGCAGAAGTTGGAGCTGTATCTAGCACCGTGATTTCAATCGCAAATCGTTCAATTGGTCGGATCGATGGATACATCGTTCCTGCGGATCAGGAAAAATCGAAGAGACCACAATCAATCGTTGTGCAATTGATGCCAGATGCAAAGGGAAATCTTCGTGGCGACATTGATCTTGGATCTGCTGCGCGGCCTGGAGATGTTGTGCGAGTGAAAGATCCAGGGTGGCCTGATGGCGCTCAAGGTATGCGCCTTGGGGTCGTTATGGAAATCAAGCGCAAGGACGAGCAACCGCTTCGAGGAGAAATTGTCGTGCGTCCTGCGGTTGATCCAAATATGGTTGGTGAACTTGTGGTGAAACTTTCTCAGAGTTCGCAGCCATGAAATGGATTGTCGCAATTCCAATTTTGTTCGTCGCCTTGGTCTTGGATGTTTCATTTATGCCAATCTTCGATTTGGGGGGAATCACACCTCGATTGGTCGTTATCGTTGTTGCTTTCGCAGCGATGCATGTTGATGGTTCGATTGTGCGCTGGTTTGCTTTGCTGACTGGATTTCTTATGGATCTTTCGGAGCCATCGTTGTCTGGACCTCGTGCGCCGCTCTATCTCATCGGACCATCGACTCTTGGAATGCTCTTTGGTGTTGAAGTGTTGCTTTCTATTCGAGGAATGTTGATTCGCAAGAACCCACTCTCTGTTGGATTTGTGTCTCTTCTACTGAGTCTGACAAACGGACTCTTTTGGACTGCGTGGTGGGCGCTGCGATCGTGGTATCCAGATTCTCCACCGCCTTGGGGTGATGGATCGGCGCTTCGTGCATTTGGGATGCAATTTCTGGCATCAATTTCAACTGGAATTTGCGGTATTCCCGTCGGTTTTTTCTTGCTTCGTTTTTCAGGTGCGTGGGGATTTCCATCAGTTCTGGCTCGTGCCCGAACGCAGGGTGGGCAGGCTCGGATCATTCGCTAGTAAAGTGTGCCTATGAAATCGTCAGGGACAATTGTGGTGCTTTTCGATGACGGACTATCGCGGTTTGGTCCTCTCGCAGATCTGCGCGCAACATTCGAACAGCGGTTGGGAGTATTGACATGCATCGAGCGAACAATGCTTGTGCTCGGCCGAGTCGATGCACTCTATCCACCGAGTTACCTCTCGGCAGTCGTGACAGAGCGGTTGATGTCAAGTAAAACTTTGGTGGGCAGATTGCCGCCGCATGCGCAGGAAGTGCTGGTGATCAACGGATCACTGGATTCTCTTGATGACGCTGCGACTCTCACTCTTGGAGAAGCGGTTGTTACTTCGGATAATCGTGTTGCGATGGCTCGATTTTTGGTCAAGGATGCGGAGCGTTTCTTGGAAGCTCCTGGTGATGCCAGTCGACTTTTGCGAACCATTGTGCGCAGGAATCTTTCACAAGGAACAACCATTCGCGCTCCGTGGGATCTTCTTGGACGGTTAGAGCAAAGCATTCCAGCTGATATTGCGCTTATGAATCGAACAGGTGAATTGAATGATCGAAGTACTGCGGGAGTGATTCGTTTTGGTCATCATGCACTGCTGATGGATCCAACAGCGCGCGTTCTTCCAGGGGCAATCATCGATACAACGGAGGGTCCAGTTCTGTTGGCTCACGGTGCAATCATTCGCCCCGGCGCGGTGGTGAGTGGTCCTGTGGCACTGCTGGAAAATTCAACCATCGTCGATCGCGCACAAATCAAAGCAAGAACGGTCATCGGACCAGATTGCAAAGTTGGAGGTGAAGTCGGTTCGAGTGTGTTTTACGGTCATTCAAATAAAGCCCATGAGGGTCACTTGGGAGATGCGCTCGTGGGAGAGTGGGTGAATTTCGGAGCCGGCACGTGCAGTTCAAATTTGCTCAATACGTATGGTGAAGTCACCAGTCGACTTGATGCAGCAGGGACGAATGAAATGACGGGGCGAACATTTTATGGGGGAGTCATTGGTGATCACGCAAAGACCGCAATCTTGGTCGCATTGAATACTGGATCGACGATTGGAACTGGAGCGATGATCGCTGTCGCGCGACCTCCGACATTTGTTGATCGTTTTGCTTGGTTGACCCCCGAGAGATCTCAGTCCTATCGTTTCAATCGATTTGAAACGACGGTTCGTGCAGTGATGGCTCGACGAGATCTTGCCCCAGGCGATGCGTATTTTGCTCGATTGCGTGCGCTGCACGATGCACATGCAAGTCGTGCGGGCATAGAATGATTCGCCAAATTTATTGGCAGGCCATCTCTTGACACAGACAAATGATATTCATCTTGACGTTCTCAAAAATGGCGCCTTGCAGATTGACTCTTCAGAAGCAACTCGCAAATCAATTGCAGATCAACTTGCAGGCGTGGTCAATGGCGAAATTCGATTTGATCAACACGATCGAATGCTCTATTCGACTGATGCGAGTTTGTATCAAGTCGAACCAATCGGAGTTGTAGTCCCTCTGAATGTCGCAGACGGTATCGAGGCGATTCGGGTTTGTGAAAAATTGGGAGTTCCCATTCTTGCTCGTGGCGGCGGTACTGCGCTTGCAGGGCAAACAGTCAATCATGCGGTGGTGATTGATTTCAGCGCCAATTGCCGAAGTATTTTGGAGATTGACCCAGTCGCTCGACGCGTGCGAGTCGAACCGGGTGTCGTTCTCGATCAGTTGAACGATGCGCTCTTGCCACACGGATTGATGTTTGGCGTGGATGTGGCAACAGGTTCGCATGCGACGCTGGGAGGAATGATTGGCAATAATTCGGCGGGGGCAAATTCGATTTTGTATGGTCGTACTGTCGAACACCTTGTTTCAATTGATGTCGTACTCGCGGATGGAACGCGAATGCGATTCGCAGAGGGATCGAGCGAGAGGGATCCGAGAGTAAAGGAATTGACTCGCCGTTTGGCAGAGATTGTTTTTCCTATTGCTGATGAAATTGATAAGCGAATTCCAAAAATTCTTCGGCATGTCGATGGGTACAACCTTGACATTCTGCTTGCACAACTTCGTGCGTCAACACCTGGAACATTTGATCGAGTCAATCTTGCGCATCTGTTCTGCGGATCTGAAGGAACTCTCGGCGTCACGGTCGAGGCGGAACTTTCGCTGGTTGAACGCCCGAAAGTGCGTGGACTTGCAATACTGGGATTCGATGACGTGCCAGACGCACTTCGTCCGCTTCAGGCGATGCTTTCAACACGCCCAAGCGCGGTCGAATTGGTGGATGACATTGTCATCGAGATGGCAAAGAAAAACGCTTTGTACAGCCAAGATGTGCGTGTGATGCCTACGCCAAAGTCTGGCAAATTGGGTGCTGTGATGTATGTTCAATACTTTGGAAACTCTCTTCAAGAGATTGAATCCAAGATGGACCAACTTGCACAATGTGTTGCTGATGCGCCAATGGTTCGGCATTTCACTGCATCGGCGATGGAAGCTGCGTGGCGGCTTCGAAAGGCTGGAGAACCGCTTTTGCACGGCGTTCCAGGCGAGAAAAAACCATTGACTTTTGTTGAAGACACCGCAGTCGATCCCGCTCGACTTGCAGAATTTGTTGACGAGTTTCGTGCGATCGTTGCTCGTCATGGAACGACCGCCGCGTACTACGCGCACGCTTCGGTTGGATGTCTGCATATTCGACCTTTGGTCGCGATCTCGAATCCGGAGGGTCTTGCGACGCTTCGATCAATTGCTGTCGATGTTGCCGATCTTGTGGTGAAGTATGGCGGTGCGCTCAGTGGAGAACATGGTGATGGACGTGTACGAAGTCCGCTATTGACCCGAGTGCTTGGTCCTTCCATTGCACAGGCGATCAGAGACATCAAATCCGTTTTCGATCCACGCGCTCTTCTGAATCCCGGAAATCTTGTTCGCAACGATGATCCATCATTGATCACTTCGCAGTTGCGTGCGCGCCCAGATGATTCTCACTTTGTCCACGCCCCAGATGTTCCAACTTTTTTTCGATATGAAAGGGAAGAAGGATTTTCGCACGCACTTGAACAGTGCAACGGAGCAGGTCTCTGCCGTCGCATGACATCTGGTGGCACGATGTGTCCTTCGTATCGAGTTCTGAAAGATGAACGACATTCGACGCGTGGGCGTGCGAATGCGCTGCGTTTGGCTGTCACTGGACAACTTGGAAATGGTGGGGCTATCGCTGCAAACACCCCCGCGTGGAATGATCCTCAAACCAAAGCGACACTCGATCTCTGTCTATCTTGCAAAGCGTGCAAGACAGAATGCCCAAGCAATGTTGACATTTCGAAACTAAAGGCCGAATTTACTGCTCAGCAATTTTGGCAGCGGGGAGGCGTTCCTTGGCGCATCGAAATCATGGGCAGAATTCGTACTTTGAACCGAATTGGAAGCGCTCTGTGGCCAATTTCGAATTGGGCGATCAAGATTGCTCCAATTCGAAGGGCGATTGCCGGGCTGATGCATTTTTCGCCTCGTCGGTCATTGCCGCCATTTGGACAGTCTTTGCGATCGTGGATGATTCGTCGAAGTGAACGCAGTGTGCGAATTCATGGTCCCGAATCTCTTCAAGATCGACCGACCGTTTTGCTGATGCCAGATTGTTTCAGCCAATGGTCACAGCCGGATGTTGGGCGCGCTGCAGTCGAAGTTCTCAACGCATTCGGATATCGAGTCATTCTGCCCAATGCTGGATGTTGCGGTCGAGCAGCGATTTCAAATGGAATGTTGGCGGAAGCTGCGCGTATGAGTTGTGAGACTGCGATTGCGTTGTCGGATGCAGTGCGGCGCGAGGGCGCGGTTGCTCTTTTGGGACTCGAGCCATCATGTGTTTCTGCAATCAAAGACGATTGGTTGGACTTGAAGATGTCAGTCGATCGAAAATGTCTTGTCGAACTTGCGGCGAAGACTTGGATGATCGAGGAATGGTTGGATTGCAATTGGGATTCACATCCCAAGCGCCCAGAATTTGCCAAGACTTCCGAAAGTGTCGTGCTGCACGCGCACTGTCATCAAAAAGCACTCTGGGGTGCGGGGACATCGTTTGGATTGCTGTATCGTATTTTCGGTGACTCTGCGAAAACACTTGCAACAGGTTGCTGTGGTATGGCTGGTGGATTTGGATTTCACGAAGCCAACTTCGATCTCTCGATGCGCATTGGTGAACAGGATTTGTTTGCGAAACTGAACGAGCATCCTGATGCCATTGTTTGCGCTCCAGGTACGAGTTGCCGTCATCAGATCGCAGATGGTGTTGATCGAGACGCACTGCATCCGATCGAATTGGTGGCACGCGCTATCGCCGACTAAAACGATGAATTGAGAGTTTGGAATCAGCCGTGGGCGATTCGCTTGGGCAGGCTGGTATGCCGTAAGATGCAACTATGAACACCCACACTGGTGCACAAGTTGATGCGGCTTCGCAAGCCGAATCTCAGATCAACCTCGCCGAAGGGAAGGTTCTGATTGTGGACGATAACGAACAGAATCTCGAGTTGATTCAGGCATATCTCGAAAGTCTCCCGTGCAAGATGATTGTTGCCCAGGATGGTGTTGAGGCGATGGCGAAGATCGAAGCGGAGCGCCCCGATCTCATTTTGCTTGATGTGATGATGCCAAAGATGTCTGGTTTCGAAGTCTGCCAACGTGTGAAGGCAAATCCTTTGATGCGTGAAACTATCGTCGTCATGGTGACGGCACTGCACGAACTTGGCGATATGGAACGCGCGGTTGAATCTGGTTGCGACGATTTCGTTTCAAAGCCAGTCAATAAAGTTGAATTGCTGACTCGAGTGCGCGGCCTGCTTGGACTGCGCCTACTGAAGAAGAAAATAGCATCGTTCCTCACCGACATCGACCGCTCTTGAGCGGTTCGCAATCTGGTCAATAGATCAATTGATTTTTGAAAGAGTCCGCTTATGCCGCTGTTCGCGAAACGATGGCGGGGGTGTCGCCAAGCCGTTCCCAAGGCGTGGAATCTGCGCGTGGTTCGAGAGCGCTTTCGAGATGTTGCAGATAGCGATTCAGGTCATAGGCATCGAAGGTGACGAGCCATTCACGGTCCGCTCCTGGATTAAGTGCGACGATTGATTCAACAAGGTGGTCGACAGTTCCAGTTGCTCGGTCGTTTGTCATAGTGCCTATTCATCGGTCTTCAAAGGGTCTTTCCTGACCTGAAAATGGCGAAGCACTCCGGTTTCTAACTCAACTTTCGCTCAAGAAGAGAGGCCAAACCACGACTTCTTGTGGTCAAGGTTGCTTCGAGCCACGATCTATAGTTTCTTGAGTGGAAATATTTTTCGAGAAATTTGGCTGTGGAATGTTGGCAAAGTGTCACAAAACTCCTCCGTCGTACACTTCGCAAGTTTCACGATCTCGATCGGACTCATATGAACCTGCAACCATCATTTCCAACTACGAATCGAGTGATTTGGTTGCGACGACCCGCGCGCTTGGTCGAGAGTGATGTTGCGATAGTTGCGAAGGCGCTGAAGGCGGATATTGACGCGGCATGGAATCAGATGGTTCGCGAGAATCCACATCTGACAGATGGTCCATGTTGGCATGTTCTTGGCGTTGGGCGAGATGGCCACGGTGGGGCGACGATCCATGTCACACGAACGACATATCGAATGGGCGCTGTGCGCGGTCTCGGTGTCGCAACGGGATTTGCTGGACTTGGAACAAAGGCAATCGCACATTGGCAGGGGCAATGCTTGATTGGAAAACGAGCAGATACTTGTGCGACCTATCCGTCGCACTGGGAATTTGCACCAGGTGGTGCAGTCGAACCTGATGAAGATCCAATTGAAGGAATTGAGCGTGAGTTGATGGAAGAGTGTGGGGCGAGAGCCAAGATGCGTCCAAAGCCAGTTGCTCTGCTCTTTGATCAGGGCGCTGGAAACTGGGAAATCATCCATGACATCGAAATCGAATCGCCACCAGATACTCCGCCAAATTGGGAATATTCCGATATAAAAATGATGGAAGGATTCCACTTCCCAAATCCTGTCTCGCCTTGTTCAATGTTGATGATCAAGGTTGCGCGACGCCTTGTGGCGGTGTGATTTCATCAACGCAAAACGAAATCTGCGTTGTCCATTTCATCACCATTCGTTGAAGCTTGCTTCTGCAGTTCACTTGCGCGCGGCCCGACCCACTGGACACGTTTGAGAGCATTCGTCACAATCTGGCTTGCAGCTCTACGAATTTGTTTGTTCTGCGCCTCATCCAATTTGCTTCGCAATCGACCAGTGAGTTGCGCGGGGCTTAGTAAATCTTTGAAGCCGTTTGTTGCGGCGAGAAGCGTCGCATTCGAACCAACAATGTCGACACCATATTCTTTGTCGCCAGGTTCTCCTTTTGGCCAAGCGAATCCACCACCGCCATACAGTCCGACTTCGTGTCCAGAGAAGACAATGAGTCGAATGCTGATGTTTGTCGCCTCGGGATCTACCGCAGTCTTGCCGGCTAAGGGGATCCACAACAACTCGACATGCAAGACATAGCCGTAAAGTTCCGCAGAATCTCCGGTTGGATTCAGAAGTTGCTCAGGAGTCAGATCGCTTGAAATGAATGATGTGTTTGCAAGTTGCAGCGAATAGGTGGAGTTTCCAAGGGCAGTGGGAAAAGTTCGAGGAGTATCTCCAAGCGAAGTGAATTCCAGACGCTCTGGGGCACTCACGCCACAACCGCTCAAGCACAAAATCAATAGAAAAGCAGCGAATTTGAAAGAGCTTTTTCTTTCAAGCTTGGGCGGAAATTTGGAAGGATGGCTTCGCATCTGCGTCGCCGTCAAGTTTAGCAATCACCGTCGAAAGGATGATGACGAAGCGCGGAAATCTGACCGATCTGCTGAAGTGGGCGTGGCGGGGCTGTTCGCAGCAGTATCGTTTCCGCCGCCGCTTTGAATGCCTATGAGCAGAGGCGCCTTCATCCCCAAAGTCAAAATTGGATTTCGTTCGACGATCAGGCGAAGTGCAGCGCGTGGAATCGACGGCAAATTTGTTCCAAGTGCATAGGAGTTCAGTGAGTAGATCGCTTCGACGGCAGCCGCAGGCGAGCCGAATGGAAATCCAGAACCAAAGAAAATCTTTTCGAGCACGCCAGCTTCGTGCGCCTGCAAAAGCGATGTGTACAGCCGCCAAGATTGTGAAGCGATTGCGCTCGTGTCGGCATAGATTCCAGGATGCTTCGCCAAGAGTGCAATTGTCTCGTCGATCCAAGGCGAGCCGATTTCAGAAAGAACAATCTTGAGAGCGGGGAATGATCGTGCGACTTCATCCCACGGCGCTGGTCGGTCGTATTCCAAGATCATCGCAGGCGTGAAAATTCCAGGACGAGCAACAAAGATCGGCAAACTCTCTTTTTCGCATCGATCATAAAAGCGCATTGCTGTGGAATGGGTTGGATGAAATCCTTGGGCAGATGGAGAAATATTTACTCCGACAAGTCCAAGTTTTTTCGCATGATCAAGATCTTCTGACCAAGAAGGCGACATCGGGTCGATCCCAGCAATGCCAGCCAATCGTTGAGGCTGTCGCCCAACAATGTCAGCCACGAATTCGTGAGGGATGACAGCAGAAAGTGCTTGGGACTTAAAACCATGGACGAGTGCGCATCCGATGCAGTCAATTGCGCGAGTATGCGATCCGACGGTTCCATCGATACCACCGGGTCGTCGCGCTCCGCTGCGTATTCCTTCCGCCAACTCGAATCCGAGTTGTTCGGGGGAATGCCAAGCGCGTGTCAGAACGTCAAAAATCATGGTCTTTCAGAGTATACACAGTTTGAGTCAAATTGCGACCTGTCCGATGGAAATCACACAAGTACCCATCGTCAACTCTTGCTGCAAAACTTTGGAAAAACCCACTGAAATCAGTTGGTCAGAAATTTGCTTGGGATCAAGAAAAGTTTCGACGGATCGAGGGAGATATCGATAAGCGCCAGAGCCATCTCGTGCGAGGATCGTTGCGGTCCACGGCATGATGTGATTGGTGTAAAGATTGTGGAAAAAACGCACAAAACCTGATCGTGGCTGAGCGAATTCCAGAATGACCAGACGGCCGCCTGGGCGCAGAACGCGCCGGAATTCTCGGATTGCCTTGGAAGGATCTGCAACGTTGCGAATTCCAAAGGCTATTGAAACGATGTCGAATGTTTGGTCTGGATATGGCAACGATTGAGCATCTCCATCAACGTATTGAATCTCGGCAATGCGTCCGCCAATGCGTGCGGCTTTGCTGCGTGCGTAATTCAACATCGCAGGTGTGTAGTCGAGCCCAATGACCTTGCCCGCTCCGGCCAATACGAAAGCTTGGGCGAGATCGCCTGTGCCGCACGCGACATCAAGTACGGTCGCGCCGCGAACTGGATCAGCCATACGAACTGCTCGCCTGCGCCACGACTGATCGAGCCAGAAGGAATGCACGCGGTTGTTGATGTCGTATGCGTGAGCGATCGCAGTGAACATTTCTCGAATGCGCTCAGCCTTATCAGTTCGCCCGTGAGGATTTCCTTTGAGTGCATTTGCATCCCATCTAGAATTTTTCGTGTCGGGTGCGCTTGCTGGGGTTGTTTCGTTCTGCGCAATCGTCGGTGGGATATCGCTCAAAGGGGCCATTTCATGATCCTAGCCACAGAAAGTGTGCCTGATAAATCATCTCCAAGGAGTGGATAACGCTTTGGGAAGTGATTTTTTGCCCAATACTTGCGGATGTTGCAAGGGGTCCGATGAACTGTGCATGACAAAATCAACTCAGACCGTGAAAATGAATGTGGAACTTGCTCTTGAGAGACTTCTTCAACTCTCTGTTTCAGGAGACCGAGTTGCGACAAGAACATTCATAGAGCAAGTGCAATTGCACGGATATTCGGCGATACAACTGTCGAATGAATTGTATTGGCCAACAATGCAAACAATCTTTCGAATGTGGCGTCAAGATCAACTGACCATGCTTGCGCATCACTATTCGACGCGAATTCTGCGGATGTTGGTTGATCAAGCGCAAGCTGGATATGAGCAAGCGCCGCGCAATGGTCGAACAATTCTTTGTGTTTGCGGCGGAAACGAATCGGAAGACCTTGCCGGACAATTATGTAGTGATCTTCTGGAAGCAAACGGTTATGAAATTTTCTTCGCAGCAGGTGGCGTTGCCAATGATGAGCTCTTATTCGAAATAGGACAGCGTCGACCTGATGCAGTCGTGGTCTTTGCAGCATCCGCATCGGATGCTCCAAAAATCAGAGGGCTCATTGATACTGTTCGAAATATGCAAGTCAATCCGGGAATGCCGATCATTTGTGGGGGTGGGGTCTTTGCTCGAGCGCCTGGGCTTGCTGAAGAAATTGGCGCTGATGCGACGGCAGATGATCCATTCGCAGTTGAAAGAATGGTTCGCTGCGCACTTGCTTCGCCCCAAACAAGGGCTGCTACAGTTAAAGTTCCAGCAGTTTCGCTTCGACGCCGTTCAGCCGTAGCATGATGGAAGTGAAGTCAACTCCTTTCGATTCGATTGTTCTGCGTGCTCGTCGGCATGGACTTTGCGCAGAATTTGGCAGAAATCTGCAGGAGCGGTGTGGATGGCGAGCGGGGGAAAAGCTTCTCATTGGATTGAGTGGCGGTGCGGATTCAACCGCGCTTTTGTTACTTGCTGCGGTTGTGGTGCGGCGCAATAAAAATCCCCAGGAAATCTCTGCGGTGTATGTGCACCATCATTTGCGAGCCGAGGCAGATTCTGAAGTGAGGCACTGCGCTCAACTTTGTGTTCAATTGGGAATCGATTTTTCTGCGGTTGATGTTCATCCGACGCGCGGGAAAAGTGGACTCGCAGCCGATGCGCGTCGATTGCGTCATGCAGCGCTTTCGGATTGCGCGCTGAAGAGTGAATCCAAATGGATCTTGTTCGCTCATCACAGTGACGATGTCCTGGAAACTCTTTTGATGCGCGTTGGTCGAGGGACTGGCAATCGTGGGCTATCGACTATTCCTTGGGTAAGGCGAACTACGCCAAAGAGCCAAGTCCGAATTGCACGGCCAATGCTTTCGTTCAGTCGCGTACAGATCGAGGAGTTCTGTCGGCACTGCAAAGTTTCTTGGTGCGATGACGCAAGCAATTCCAATGTCAAGTCAGCACGCGGGCTTTTGCGGGATCAGGTTGTTCCAATATTGCGTAAACGGTGGCCAGGTATTGCGAGCCACGCTCTTCACGCATCCGAGTCTGCGCGCAGTGGTGAGTGGGCTTTGAAGCAAATCGCTTTGATCGAAGGCTGGACCAATGACGAAATCCCAAGAAAACTGCTGAGGTCTCGCGGTCCAGAGATTTCTGCATCTCTCTTGGCAACTGCTCTGCGACAGAGGTCAATTTCAATTTCGCTGCGGATGATTCGGCAAGTTGTGGAAGCTGCATGCGATCGAACTTTGCGACCTCGCCATTTTCAAGAAGAGGGAATTGTCATTTCGCTCAATGCACGAGTGTTGAACATTTCAACTATTGAATAAGCAAACGAGTGAGGCATTCCCCAGCGGAGTGCTCAAAATAATTGCCAGATTTATGCCCAGATTATTTTTCAGATGCTGGTGGAGTTGCCGCAACTATGGGATCCCCCAAGCAGGCTTTCCAATCGCTGTCCGTTGAACAGGTGACTCGTCCTTCTTCGAGAACTAAAACTGTAGGCGGTTTTACGATATAAAACTTTCCATCAGGCAACTTCAGGCGCTCGCATCCTGCGCAAGGGACTGCTCCGAGATTGTCACCAATGAGTGCAGTTGTTCCAGGAGAGGGTGGGATTTCAACGGCGATTACTTTGACATCAGGGCGTGCGACGGCAAAATATTTTTCAAAGAGTTCTCGGCAGTGACTGCATTCAGGGCTGTATAAAATGATGATGGACCGGCCTTCGATTGTGAGTGCGGTCAACATTGGCAGGAGTCTGGACAGTCCCGTGTCGGGCAGAGTTCGTCCTTGCCACTGCGCATAATCAAGCACGACACTGTCATTTCCCAGCGGTGTCTGATTTGGTTTCGCTGTGATTTCAACTGGAATTCGCAAAGAAATTCCGATGGACAAAACCCAGAGAGCGAAGATTCCAGCCCCGATCCAGAACGCGCTTCGTGATGGAGCGACTGCGGATGATTTCGATCGATCAACAATCAAGTAGAGCGAGAGCGAGATTGCGAAGCCAATCGCAGGATAGAGAAGCGGTGCGAGTCCGACGTCAGCTTGGGTTGATGCCATCACCGATGCAAGTGTTGCGACGCAGCAAAATGCGTAAGTTACTAATCCAAATCGCGAAAAGAAGGAACCGATCTTCGACCGACTTCCAAAAAACAAGAGCGAACCTGCTACTGCAAAGAGAACGCCGATCACCAACTGAATCGTTTCGATTTCAGTCAGGCCAATTCGCTTTGCGATGTTGCCGAACCAAGATGGCACCCATCCAGTTCCGCCCATGATCCAACCGATGGAGGTCGCAATGAAAAGAAGCGGTGTGAGAATTCGAATTGTGAATTGTTGCATCGGTGTGAAAGTTTGAGAGTCTAGAAACTTTTATGGTGCAAGGCACCGTTCAACTGAGGCGCGGTCCTGAGAATCCGTTACGACTATTGTGACAACACCATCTACGACTTTCAATAAAACAGGAGTCGTCAAGACATAGTCCGGTCCTTTGAAGAGCTTTCGGTCTTGGCATTCTGAACAGGGCATTTCCATTGAAGCAGCAGGATCTGTATCTGGAATTGCAATGGTCAGAGTTGGTGTTTTGAGCGGCCCAGAAAAATGTGTTTGGAGAAGTTCGTGACAATGTTCGCAGTCTTCTCTATAGAACATGACAAACCATGTACCAGTATTAATAGATGCGGGTGGGGCTGGAGTGATCAATCGAGCCATTTCTTGCGAATCGAATCGAGTCCCAACCCACTTTGCAAACTCGGGCACGTAATACGGAGCCGCTTGCTTTGGAAAGCCGGGCCACGGAATTGGAGAGTTTGATGTTGCGACGTTGGTTGTCGCTGAAGGAGCGGCTGGCGTCACACTTGAATCAGTTGGGGGCGAAAGAACAGTAGCGATTGAATTTGCTTGTTCACTTTCTGTAGGCATCACAATCTCTGCGCGATTGGGAACAAGGATGACAATGCACAATGAAATCACGAACAGCATCGCGCCAGAGGGCAAACCAAATTTGATTGAAACCTCTGGCGACTTCATTGTCCGCTTTGACAAAAGAGCAAGCACGAGAAGTGTCGCATCGATGCCAAGCATTACGACTGGGTTGGGACCACTCGCTCCAAAGCATCCGCATGAACCCTTCATTGCTTGAGCAAATCCGCCTTTCTGAAATTCAGGAACAATCATCAAGAGCAAGATGAGGCAGAAAAGCGAGAGCACGGCAATTGCGGTTGTGCGAGCGATTCGTGGCATACACAACATTGCTGAAACAAGTGCAAATTCAGCCAAAATGATCAAACGGATTGCAGTATCGAGCCAGGTAGTTCCTGTCATCCATAAAAAACCATCCATACTTTGCACAACAGAGAAGACTGGTGGCGGAAGTAACTTCGGATTGCGTTCGATCAGTTTATAAATTGCACCTGCCAACAACCAAAGTGGAACTGCGAGTCGGCAGATATAAAAGTAGAAGAGATGTCGGCTCATATTCGAGGGTTTCTATGCTTTCTTCGTAGGAAGTTTGCGCTTTGCTCGGAGGAATGTTCAATTGTTTCGCATTGGATGACCGACTTCAAGAAGGTTCAAGAGTTTCACAAAGAATGTGAATAATCATTTGATGTATTTCTTGGACGGCTGATCCATCGACTCCAGTAACAACGAGTGAAAGGTCGCAGAGGGTGCGGGCCTTTCCGCCGTCCGCACCCAAGAGTCCGATCGTTCCAGTTCCGCGGGACTTCGCAGCTTCAAGCGCACGAAGAATATTTGGACTGTTTCCAGAAGTGGACAGAACGATAAGGAGGTCGCCCTTTGAAGCGAGCGCTTCGACTTGACGGGAGTAGACGTGATCGAATCCAAAGTCATTGCCAATGCAAGTGAGCGCAGTGGTGTCGGCGCACAAGCAGATGGATTTCAGTGGAGCTCGTGAGGAGCGATATCGACCGATGAGTTCTTCAGAAAGATGGAGCGCCTCTGCGGCGCTACCGCCATTTCCACAAGTCAAGATCATCTTGCCATCGGCAAGCGCGTGTCGTACCAGTGTGATGAGAGCATTCAGTTCGGGCTGCATTGCAGCAAGTTTTTGAATACCAACTTTTGCTTGATCAAGTCGGTGTTGAATGCAGACTTCGGCGGTCCGTGCGGAAGGTGACATAATTGCAGTCTAGTGTGAATGGGCCTCTTCATCGCGTTTAGAAAAAATATCCTGGCATGACAAGTCTTGCGTTGAGAGATGGGCTAGGCTTCTGTCCCCAATTGGAGTTCAGATCGCACGCCATACTTTTCAACATCAATCTTCAATGCCTGCATCGCGAACTGCGCTTGCGGCATGGCATTTTTCGCCTAGAGCGATTGATCGGCTGCTCCCACCGTGGCAGGATGTGCGAATCGAGCAAAACGAGCCGCTGCGTGATGGTTCACGGACGGTTCTTGGACTGAAGGTTGGGCCGGTGCGGATTCGGTGGGTCGCAGTGCATGAGCAAGTCAAGCCAGGGGAACAATTTGTTGATCGTTCACTTCAAGGTCCTTTCAAGCATTGGGTTCATGAGCATTCATTCTTAGACAAGGGTGCATTGCAGAGCGATCTGCGGGACAGTGTGGAGTACCAATTACCGTTCTCTGCGATTTCGGACATTTTCATAGGTTGGAAAATCCGAAGTGATCTTGCGCAAATGTTTGCATTTCGACATCGGCGAACGAGAGACGATCTCGCTCGGCATTCGTATTATTCCGATCGTCCTCGCAGAACGATTGCAGTGACAGGTGCGACAGGAGCAGTTGGCCGCGCGCTTTGCGCATTTCTTTCCACTGGTGGTCATCGAGTTCTTCGACTCGTTCGAGGTGGATCGCCTCTTGGCGCAGATGAAATTCGATGGAATCCAACAGGAGATTGGGATGCAACAAAACTTGAAGGCGTCGATGCAGTTGTCCATCTCGCTGGAGCAAACATCGCACAAGGAAGATGGACTGCTGCACGCAAAAAAGTGATTATGGAAAGTCGAGAGTTGGGCACTCGAAACTTGAGCGAAGCAATCGCAAAGCTGAATCGCCCGCCATCGGTCATGGTCAGCGCTTCTGCAGTTGGATTTTATGGCAATCGCCACGATGGTTTGATTGATGAGAGTGCGCAGCGTGGGAATGGTTTTCTCGCCGAAGTGACGCAGGCGTGGGAGTCCGCATTGCAACCTGTCGAGTCTCGTGGAATTCGTGTTGTTCGAATGCGAATTGGGGTCGTGGTCAATGCGCGAAGTGGTGTGGTCGCGGCGCTGCGACTTCCGTTTCTCGTTGGAGCTGGAGGGCGAGTTGGCAGTGGCCGTCAAGGAATGAGTTGGATTCATCTGGACGATCTTGTTGCTGCAATTCAATTCGCAATCGAAGAAAAAACAATTTCAGGCGCAGTGAATGCAGTTTCGCCACAACCTGTCGCGCAAATTGATTTCGCACGCGCCCTTGCACGAGTCCTTCGCAGACCATGCATCGCACCACTTCCCTCGCCAATCGTTCGATTTCTCTTTGGAGAAATGGGCAAAGAACTTTTGCTTTCAGGTCAATTCGTTCATCCCAAAATATTGCTTGAAAGTGGTTTTCGATTTGGCTGTTCAACAATTGAAGACGCGCTCAACTTTGAATTTGGGAAATTCAAATGAAAGCAGCGAAGTGGTGGAAACGGTGAAGCAGAAAAGCAACGAGACAAATCGACCAGTCATCGTTTGGTTTCGCCAAGATTTGCGCACAGATGACCACCCCGCACTTCATGCAGCGTCGCAAGGAGGACGCGTGGTGATTCCAGTGTTTATCTGGGACCAAATGGGCGAAGGTTCATGGCTCGTCGGGGCGGCATCGAAGTGGTGGCTTCACAGTTCGCTTGCTGCTCTTGGAAAGACGCTTTCGACTTTGGGTTCGCCGCTGATTCTCCGGCAGGGCACTGCAGAGAAAGTGCTCGTTGAAATTGCCAAATCCACTGGTGCCGGCGGAGTCCACTGTTCAATGCGCTACGAACCGAGTGCCAAATCACAAGAAGTGCGAGTCAGAAAGGAATTGCTCGCATCTGGCCTTTCATTCGAAGCACACCCAGGAACTTTGCTACATGATCCTGCAGTGATTCGCACTGGTTCGGGTATGCCATACAAGGTCTATACGCCATTTGCAAAGGCGTATCGCAACACGATGAGTAGTGAATCGCCTCTGTCTCCCCCCAAATTTTTGAAAGCGCCTGAAGAGAAAATTCATAGCGCATCCTTGGATGAATTGAAACTACTTCCTGCCATCGATTGGGCGAAGACGATGCGTGAATGGTGGCAACCTGGAGAAGCAGGTGCGCGAAAGCGTTTGTCGAAGTTCACAATTCAGTCTGCGAAGGCGTATGGTGAGAATCGCGATTTCCCCGCTGAAGATGGTTCGTCTCGATTGAGTGCGCATCTGCACTGGGGCGAGATTTCACCTCGTCGCATTTGGAATGAAGTGTCGAAATCACCGGCTGCTGCAAGTGTTGGCGCGCAAAAATATCTGGCGGAGATTCTTTGGCGAGACTTTGCATATCACGTCATGTCAAATTTCCCGCGCACGGCAGAGAGTCCGCTGCGTCCAGAGTTTGAGCGCTTTCCGTGGGAGCCTTCTGCCGAAAAATTAAAGGCGTGGAAGCAAGGCAAAACGGGATATCCAATTGTCGATGCAGGGATGCGGCAACTCTGGGCAACGGGCTGGATGCATAATCGAGTTCGAATGATCGTTGCAAGTTTTCTTGTGAAGCATTTGCTTCAAGATTGGCACCATGGCGCGAAATGGTTTTGGGAGACGCTTGTTGACGCAGATCTTTCGAGTAATTCTCTTGGATGGCAGTGGAGTGCGGGATGCGGTGCTGACGCTGCGCCATACTTTCGAATCTTTAATCCGATTTTGCAGGGTGAGAAGTTTGACTCGCAGGGGACGTATGTGCGAGAGTGGATTCCAGAATTAGCGCACCTTCCAAGCGAATTCATCCATCAACCTTGGAATGCCCCGCCTTTGGTATTGCTTCAATCGGGAGTGGAGCTTGGTGGAAATTATCCTGCTCCAATTGTTGATCACGTGACGGCGCGTAACCGAGCCTTGGCTGCATTGAGTTTCTTTGGCAAGCAATAAAAGTCAGCCGTATTTTGTGCGGGCATTCTGGGACAAAGCTGCGGACACATCTGTTTCAGTCGCACTTCATAAAACCGCGTGAGCCGCTGGAAAGTTCTGAACTTTTCGTGGCTGTATCAAACTGCTTTCCGATTCTTCGGCCGCAGAATCAGCTGAAAAAGTGATCGAAGTTCATTTCAATTTGTATTCGAAGAGACCAATTTTTGTTTTTGTCTCCACGAATTCAAATATGGCAGAACTGCTGGAATTGCAGCGATTGCGAGCAGTCCCCACACGATTGCTACAGTCCATCCGCCGCCGCCCAGTAGATATCCGCAAAGTCCAGCTGCAGGTCCAACCACATATCCAAGTCCGATGAGTGCTTCGTGTATTCCGCCCGCCTCAATTCCTGCGCTTCCAACGCGCAGTGCGTAATAGAGAGCCGCGTAATAAATGATTCCGTGTCCCGCACCGAAGAGTACTAATCCAATGACGATAAACGGTACAGATGGAATCGTCACAACGATTGCAAATCCACCAGCAAGCAGAGCAGATCCTGCAAGCAACGTGCTCCATCGACCATGCCAAAAAGTAATGTGAGCCATCAATGCGACAATCACAACGCGTGTGCTCAACCACACCGCAGTCAATGGTGTCTCGCTTGTCGATTCAAGTTTTAATCTATCAAGCAGATACGGCATCAAAGGGCTCAATGCGCCGACGAGCAAATACGAAGTTGGTAAAAGAAATCGAGCACTTTTCAGATGTGACTTGTAATCAGCGGGCGCGTCTTCTGGTTGCGCGTGATGATGCCCTGGATGCGAAGGAACAAACCACAGGCATGCCATCGAAAGCAAACTCATTGGCAGAATTGCAAACAGTGCAAGTCGAGGATTCATCCAACCTTCGTTTTGTTGAAGTGGCGCCATCAAAAACAGCGCTACAGAAACGGAAGTCATCCACACAATGCACCATTGTCCGATTGCCTTTCGCGTTTGCTGTGCGTTTCGACCCGCGGCGACATACGACTCGATGATTGGCCAAAGGCAAGCGCCAGTAAAACTTGTGACAATTGCAAGAATGATTAACCCAATGCTTGATGATCCAACATAAATCAGAGGAGCAACCAAGACCTGAATCAGGAACAAGATCATCATTACTTTGCGGGCATTCACCCTCCGTTCGAATCGACGAACGAGTCTTCCGCAGTACAACGCGGAGAATGCATAGACGACACCAGTGACGATGTACAGCGTGTATGTTTGCGAGGCGGAATATTGAAATTCTCTTGCGGTAATAAAGCCAAGTCCATTCCATAGCACGCCTGTTGCAAGGGAATTGAGAAATGTAATACCCAGGATCCCTAGGCTGCCTCTGTGGGTGATTCGATCCACGATTTGATGTCTGTCTTGGATTCCACCGGGCAATGAATTCGTATCTTTTTGTAACAAATCATTCGACATGAATTGATCAGGCTATACCCCTTGCGAGGGTTATGGTGAGGTTAGAATTGCTGAACAGTCCTCGTAGCTCAATTGGATAGAGCGTTGCCCTCCGAAGGCAAAGGCTGTGCGTTCAAGTCGCACCGAGGACGTTTTCAGGCGTATTTGGAAGAGATTCAATGGGAATCGTCAAGAATTGTGTAATTCTTGAGGGGTTTTTTTGCGGTTGGTTCTGGCATCCGTATAATTGGTGTAAGGATTTCGTTTTTACTCAAACTAGAGAGCTAGAACATAATGAAAGAGCATTCAATCTACGGTCAGAGTCAAATGAACCAGCAAACAGGATTGCGTTTATTGCTGATTGGGCTGGCTATTTCTACATCCTTTCATTTTTTAGAGAAGGCCGACGCACGACTTCCACAAACCCTTCTCGACACATTTTTGCCTTTCCCTCAAGGTGCTGTTGGCGATAGTTTCGGGAGTGCAATTGCAGTGAGTGGGGAAAATGTTGCTGTAGGCATACCTGGATTTGATTCAGGGAATATCCAAGATGTAGGTGCTGTTCAAGTTTATATTGGAACTCTAATACCAGGTTTTTATAATTGTTCTCAAACCCTTAAAACCACAGGAGCGCTTGTTTCTGTGGCAGCTTCGGATGGCTGCGGGTCTTCTGTAGCAATTTCGCCAAACTGGATTGCGGCAGGTGCTCCGAATTGGGATACATCTGTACTGCCAATAAAGTATAATTGTGGAGCTGTTTTTGTTTGGAACAGAGAACCTCTCCCACCAAATAGTTGGAACGCAGTTCCAATTACAGTGCTGCATCAAAATCCATTTGAACAGGATAGATTTGGAACTAGTGTTACATTGCATGAAGACGTAAATGGTGTAATTCTGGCCGTTGGTACACCAACAGATGGTTTGGGTAATGGCAATACGTCAGGTGCCTACGTCAATCGTGGGTCAGTCAGTTTATATAAATATAACAATCAGACCCTTGAGTGGGAGCAAAATGGTTTTATTCCTGCATTCCCAATTTCTCAACAGACAAATCTAAATATGGCGAATGGATTTTTCGGAGTTTCCATAGCAATATTTGGTGACTATATGGTGATAGGAGCTCACAGGCAGTCTGTGACAAAGTCGAGGCAAGGAACCGCTTTTGTGTTCAAGCGTGGTGGTGTATTTGTTCCTCAGAATCCAGACAATCAAAACCAACTTTGGGGAGAGTGGAAGTTTGTTCAGAGACTCGTTTCACAAAATCCGAAAATTGACGATCAGTTCGGTTGGGTCGTGGGTATTACTCCATGGAACATTATTGTTGGAGCGCCAGCTGGGATTGCTCCTGAGTCAATAAACGAAATCGGTTCTGCATCGATTTGGCGACTTGACCCTTTGGATCTAATCGAACCCGCAAAGGATCCGTCGACATTTTCTGATGGGTTTCCTGGTGACCAGTTTGGTTATTCGGTTCTCATTGAGTCGGCAACAGTTCAAATAGGCGCAGTGGGATTTGATACACCTTCTAACCAAAACACAGGATGTGTCTATCAATTCAAGAGGTTCAGCACAGCATGCAGTTTATGGACCCAAGAAACTCCAATTTTGCCTCCACCAAGTGCAAACATTGCAAATTCTCGCTTTGGAACTTCACTTGCACTTGCTACTAATTGTATTCTTGTTTCATCTTTGCATGGCGCAAATCAAGTTCCTGACCAAGGAGTGGTTTTCTCCTTTATGATTCCTCAACCACCAGAACCGTGCGAAACCGATTTTAACGGGGATGGTGGAACTGATGGCGAAGACCTCTTGTTATTGCTATCGCATTGGGGTGGGCCTGGCGGCGATGTGAATGGTGATGGAACCACGAATGGTGCTGATTTGACATATGCCTTTCACATATGGGGACCCTGCGTCTGCGGTGATTGAAGTGCAAAGATTCAAGATCATTTTGCGGGGTAAACTCCCTGAATGCAAATCTCTGAATTTCAAACATTCATTCGATCTCGCTATGACGAGACTGATCGTGCGAGAGGACCTTCCAAAACATTTGTGTGGCTTGCTGAGGAATTTGGCGAACTAGCACACGCAATTGGCAAGCACGATCGAGGCGATGGGGATCCTGCCAATTTGCGCGAAGAATTTGCTGATTGCTTGGCTTGGATGTGCACGCTTGCAAACATTTGCGATGTCGACCTCGAACAAGCGATTCGTGAAAAATATATAAAAGATGGCGGGCCGAAAGGGACGAAATGACTTCTACCTGCGGCGTATGCAAAATCCACACAAGCGAATTGCTCGATGAACTTGTCGCATGGGAAAGTGATCGTTGGATTCTTCGGCATCACCCTACGCCAGCTCCATTGGTTGGTTGGTTTCTACTGGACACGAGACGACACGTTGCCAGTGCCGCGGACTTTGATGCACTTGAAGAAGCGGAATTTGCGCAAATTCTTGGTTCCGCGATGCGTGCGATTCGCAGTGTGATTGCTGTGCCTCGTGTCTATATAATTCTCTTCGGCGAAGGTGCGCAGCATGTTCATGCGCATCTCATTCCGCGTGATCCTTCGCATACGGGGACTTCAGCGTGGGAAATTGCAGATTGGTACAGAGCAGTTGAATCTGGAAAGCGCCCCGCAGCGCAACCCGTAGAAATCGCGGAGGCAGTGCAACGAGTTCGGGAAGAAATGCGAAGAACGGTCAAGATCTGATAGCAGAGTCTGCGTTTGCAGTGTGAGCTGCTGCAGTCCCTGCAACAAATCCGCTTGCCCAAGCCCACTGAAAACTGAATCCTCCGATTCGTCCGTCGACATCGAGCATCTCGCCACAAAGAAAAAGTCCTGGACATTTCAGGCTCTCAAGTCGGTCGATATTCAGTTCTGCAAGAGGCACTCCGCCTGCAGTGGTTTCTGCGGCAGTGAAGCCACGCGTCCCATTTGGAATGACTTCGCACGCGGTCAAAATTTGCACGAGCGAACTTCGTCGTTCACGGGTTAATTGTTGCACTCCGCTTGCTGGATCGACTGTGGCTTGCAGACACGCTGCGCGCAGAAATCTTTCGGGAAGTTTTCCTTTCAGAAAAGACAAAACGCTTTGACCTTTCGTCTGCACAAATTCCTGCTCGAGAGATTCGCTTCGCAATCCTGGCATCCAATTGATTCGCAGACGTGCGTTGGGATCCACATCCAAAAGATGAAGCCAGTGTCGACTGACATCGAGAACTGCTGGTCCAGAGAGACCGAAATGTGCGCAGAGCACGGCTCCACAAACTGGAGGAATTGGCTTTCCTGCACTACTTCGGGCTTGAGCGCCATCAGCACGAATCGCTGTCAATTCTGCAGGAAGCGCAAGTCCGCTGAGTGTTGTCAACCAATGGTCGCTTGGCAGTGTGAGCGGCACGAGCGCAGGGACGATGAGTTGCGTGACAGAATGACCAAGCGAACGAGCAATTGTAAATCCGTGACCATCCGAACCAGATTTCGGAAGGCTCATACCTCCCATGCAAAGTATGACAGTTCGTGCGTGCATGCACTCTTCGCCGAAGTGAATCTCAAACCCGTTTTCAACTTGTGCAATACTTTCAACTCGCAGAGGGTGAAGGATAGTTACGCCGGCCGAATGTGCGGCAGAGACGAGCGCATCGAGCACACTTCGGGCCTTATCAGTTGTTGGAAAAAGTTTTCCAGTTTCTTCGCGCTTGAGTTGAACTCCACATTCTGCGAAGAATTCGATTGTTGATTCGACTGGATATCTTCGCAGAATTCTGCGGATCAACTCTGGTGAGCCACCTGAATAGTCCCGTTCATCAACTGCGTGATGGGTGACATTGCATCTGCCTCCACCAGCAACAAGAATCTTCGCGCCGAGTGTACGAGCGCTGTCGATTGCAACAACTTTGAGTGCGGGCCCTTCACGCGCTGCCCAAATTGCAGCGAAAAGCCCCGCCGCACCTGCGCCAATGATTGCAATGTCTGCGGAGGGGTGAGTGGGAATGTCAGGGCTCGAATTGTTCACGGCTTCGCAGAAAGAGTGAAGCTCTCCTCGATGTCACGGAATTTTTCGCCGCTGTACTTCACGCGCAATGAAGCGCCGGTTATTCCTTTTACGATGAATCGAAATTTTGCCGTTGATAATCCAGCGATTCCTTCATCGACTTGAAGTTCTTGAGGATTGAATCGGACAGCTTCGAAGGTGGTTCCAAGTCGTTGTGGCATTGGGCCAGCAGAGACAACAGTGATGTTTGCGCCGTCGAGAGTCAATCGATCTGGCATTCCGATCTGATTCTTGATCGCTCGCAAAGTGCGAGTTGGAATACGCCGATCGTTGGCGATTTCGATTGTGATCATCCAAAGACCGTCGCTCATCTGTTGAATGAGCATCGGGTGGAAATGCAGGAGTGGCATTTGCTCTGCATGAAAAGCAGTAAAGGCGAAGTTGCGATGCGCTTCTTCTTCCAGCATAAATGGCGGAGGAATCCTACTTGACCATTTATTCCCACCACCGACCAAGACCGTTCCATACTCTGGATGTTTCAATTCTTTCCAGTCAGTTGTTGTTTGCCCAAAGAGCAATCGATCACGCCAACGCGTCATCTGTTCTGGAGAAGGATCGGATCCATTTTGCAGAATTCTTTTGTCTGACCAGAGTTCATTGGTGAAGGTGATCACGCCAAGCGATTCAGCAAGCCAATTCACAAAGCCACCATGGACGGTGTAGAGATCCTGATAAATGACCATTGAACGATAGAAGGGGAGCATCTCTACTCCGGCATTCGCAATCGCGTCATATGTCGCACGATCAGAGCCGACATATTCCCCTTCGCGATAATTCGCGCCTGGTCCGCGCAGAATCATTCCGCCAGCATTGTGATAACTCTGACCTGCAGCGATATTGGGATGATTGAGAATCCACTGCGCAATAGCCTTTGTTTCAGGGAAACAAAGTGGAAAATCGCCTGCGCCGCCTTGCACATGTTCTGGCTGCCAGTCCGCTGGCCAATTCCGATTCATGTCATAGCCGCCGGGTCCATCTTCATTGACTCGGCCGTCTCCATCGTTGTCTATACCTTCGCTTCCAGCCATCGACCAATCGCCATATTCCATCGTTCCGTCGGGACGGAGTTCTGTCGATACTCGTTCGAGAATGCGCGGGTCGCGAGCATTGCGACGATGCGAACCTTTGGAATCTATGCGCCACATCTGTCCGATGGAACCGTCGCCGTCAAGATCATCCGGTCCATCTTCATCGCAGACTCCATCGCGATCATCATCCGTGGGTTGCATTCCTGTTCGCGACGAGTGCGAACTATTTTGTTGATTGAACCAGTTCGCACGTCCATCGGGATTGACTGATGGAACAAAATAGAAAGCGCATCGATCGACGAGTTTGGTCAAAGCTGGGACTTTTCCAAATGCTTTGCAGAGGTATTCAATCGAATACATGACTGTTTCTGTCGATTGGACTTCATTTCCATGGATGTTGCCATCGATCCACATCGCAGGCTTGGATGTGTCAGGTCCAGTCGCAGGATTATTGAGCGTGATGATCATTAGTGGTCGATTCTGCGATGATCTGCCAATTTCCTTCATTGTGAGCAAATTTGGATAGGCCAACACCAAATCATTCGCCATTTTTAAAACATCTGGATAGTCATAAAAACGATTCCAAGCGATATCAACTTTGCTAGGCAATTGCTGTTGACTCCATGTGGCAGAAGTCGGAATCACCAATGCAAGAATTGTCAAGAGCAATCTCGTTCGATTCATGGGATGACCTCCGTTGGTAGCGTGACTTTTTCACCAGTGATTGATGCTCGATAGGTTCCGTTTGGTTTCCATGTCGCATCAAGAATAATTGGATCATCTGATGGAGACTGAACAAGCCAACGAAACGATTTTCGACCGCCTACTCCTGTCAGTCCATCGATAATGGTCACGCGTTGGCCAGAGAGGATTCGATCCTTTGGTGTCGAAAGTCCAAGGATGATTGGTTCTGGCTGACGATTTGTTTTGCCCATTGCTGTCGTTGTTGGAAGCCAGCCATCATTCACAAGTTCCATTTCGATTTCATAAATTCCAGGTGCAACCATTTTTGAAGTCAGGTTGCGAATCGAAATTTTTGCTTGGCGCTTCGCAAGTTCGCTCAGAAATCCAGCAACAGCATCTGCGAGCTTCGGGATTTCGCTCGGCGGCGGATCCGTTCGAAAACGACTACGAAAGCCTCCAATTTCGACTGGTCCAAGAGTTGGATGATTGAAAGGTGTCCACGCAATAAATCCGCGTCCTGCTTGATCGCGGTCGTTCCAAGCAAGCCATCCAGCAGATTCTTCGTCGGCAGGTTTCTCTGGAGATTTGGTGGGAGGTGCATCGCTAACTGGTGCGTCGGCAACTGGCGCAGCTGCAACTGGCGCAGCTGCAACTGGCGCCGTGACAACTGGCGTCGTGACAACTGGCGCCGTGACAACTGGCGTCGTGACAACTGGCGTCGTGACAACTGGCGCAGCTGCAACTGGCGATGCATCTGGTCGTCCCCAGGCTTGCGTTGCAAATGTCGGAATGCCTCGATGCGCATAAAGCCACAGCGCAAATGATCCAGATGGATCGCATTCAGTAGTGCGCGCTTGTCCAGAAAGTTCGCGCCACTTGCTTCCCATTTCTTCCCAAGTTGCGCTGTCGCCAGAATCCAACGCAAGTGGAGTTTTGCCAGTGATATCTTTTGCCTTTGAATCTGGAGTCTTGACCAAATTATCCCAGCGTCCAATCACAAGTGCGCCGACTATTCGTGGATGTTCAAATACGAATTTAACGAGTGCCTGCGATTCGGGTTCGCTCAATTGAAAATTGCCTGCATTGGGCGAAAATTCTGGCCAACGGTGCGGAAAATTGCGGTCGATATCAACGCCTCCAATGTCATCTTCCGCAACAAGCCCGTCGCGATCTGAGTCCAATCCTTCTGTGTACAGCGTGTAAATAGCTCGCTGATCTTTCGTGGCGTCTGGAGTTCGCAAAAGTCGAGGATCGCTTGGATCTGCAAGATGCGTCGGAGGATCATTCGCCGGCAGCTGAAGCCTGCGCATCATTGTGATTGCTCCATCACCGTTTATATCTTTGGCAGGATCTTCATCAATGCGTCCATCACGATCTTCGTCAACGGGTCTTGTGTTGCGATTTGCTCTTCCATCTGCGTTCATAAACGTCTCGAGATATGAATCCGGATTGGCGCAGGGGATGACATAAAAAGTATTCTTCTGGAGAATCTCAGGTGTTTCAAGCAGTTTTTTGACTGCTGCAACTGCGATTGCGACCGAACTTGGTCTGCTGCCATCAAGACCGCTGACAAGCAAGATGGCTGGTTTCTTTTCTGCATCCGCAATACTGTCGCTGAGTTTGATCACTTCTATTGACTGGCCAGACCATGATTTTCCGATAGTGGTGATCGATGCACGAGCGCGGTTGTTGTCGACAATCGTTCGCACTTGCGCGATGGCATCACGCGGGGTGATGGACGATGCGATAGGAGGGTCTGCGACAAGTCCAAGCAAAAGAATTGCGAGCGGAATGATCGTCATGAATTACATCTCCGTTGAGAGCGTTGCGTTATCCATTGTGTACAAGCCAACGAGCCATTTTTCGACAACATATGGATCGATATGAAAAACACCTTCAAGTGTTCCAACACGAATAACATGCCGTTTCGAATTGTCCGCTGGCGTCGCAAGCTTCACCTCGATCGCGTCATATGGAGAAGGCGGAACTCCGATGCAGCAACCATCCCACTGATTCAGCATGACGAGGCATTCACTTGATTCTGTCACAATGAGAGGAAATGCTATGTATCCAGAGATTCTGACATATCTGCCATTGAGCATTGCAATGCGTTGCGGAATCTCTTTCTCTCCAAGACGAGGGATGTATGTGTCCGATGCGCTCATCAGCAATTCCCATGTCACTTCGTATGGACTTTCTTTTGTCCCTTTGCCTTGTATGACAAACTTTCCGTCTGCGATAATCGCCCCATCTTTTTCGACAAGTCTTCCTGGCCGAACCTTTGCATCTTTAATTATTTGGTCGAGTCCATTTGTAAAACTTCCAGGCGTTGGAGCTGTCGCAGGTCTGGATGCAGACAAAGGCAAAGTCAATTGATCAACCGGTGTGAGGGTTGGCGCAGTGACTGTTGCAACAGCAGGTGCGGAATTTGTAGAAATTGCAACTACTGGTGTCGGCGCGATCTCTTGCGATGGGATTAGAAAAAATGCAGCCAACCCTGCGCCAACAAGAATCAGAATTGTGATCCAAAATAATCTCATAATTCATTTTTCGCAGGATGGGATGTTTATGCAATCGGTTTCAAATGTCGAGCAACAGGAGTGCGATACGACTTCACTGCGGGAATGATTCCTGCAAGAGCGGCGAGCACAATTGCGCTCGCCATCACAACCGCCGCAGAGCGTAGATCGATTGTTCCCGCAACGGTAATTCCAATGCGTTGTGCCAGAATTGTGCTTGCGAGCGCACTTCCGCCGAAGGCAAGAATTGCTCCCAGTATCGCACCAATCAAGCCAATCAGTGTGCTTTCTGTGATGGCAAGTGCAAAGACTCGCCACGCACTTGCGCCAAGAACTCGCAAGACAGCAACTTGACGGCGACGAAGTTCCATAGATGCAACCATCGCAAGCATGATGCTGATCGCACTCGAAACTAATACGACGACCGCCATTGCAAGGAAGAGCCAATCAATATCGCCAACGATGGCCATCAAGCGTCCGATCTGCTGCGCGGGTTGGGCAACGGTGATCGCCATATCGCGCCGCAATCGGTCAAATTGCGCTGCGATAGAGGCTGATGCGTCGCTTCCTGGTCGCGTTGGCAGTCGCAGGAGAATTCCAGTCACAAGTTTGTCCGCATCGGTCAGATCTTCGGGATTGACATGTTCGTGCTCATGTGCATGATCGTGATCGTGGTCGTGATCTTCTTCCTCTTCAGAGTGTGCACTTGCAAGTCGATCTTCCGCATGAATGATCCAAGTGCTTTGGAGATTTGTGAAGAGCGCTCGATCATGTGCGGAGCCGGTTGGTTTCAAAATGCCAACTACTTCGTATGGATGATCTGCATGCTCGTGTCCGCCTTCTCGGCTTGCACCAGTTCCGTGCGTAAACACGATCTTCTGTCCGACGCTCAGTCCATGTTCACTTGCCGCTTTTGATCCAGCGACGACTTGAAAATCCTCGGCAAATCCTTGACCAAATGCATATTGAAATGGTTGTCCGCTGACGGGCTCGAAGTTGCTTAAAAACTCGGGAGTTGTCGCCATCACTGGGCTGCCGCGGAAAGAATCGCCGAGTTGAGTTGGGATTGCCCAGAGCCAAGGAAAACTATTCTTGATCTCTTGGTACTTGGCCCACGCAATTGGATTTGCAGGGGCGTTGGCATAAAACAGTCCGTTGAGAACACTGACGAGGGGACTGGCATCAGCGCTGATTTGGAGATGAATATTTCCAGTGCCACGCCTGAAGGCTTGTGATGCAGCTTCGCGCAGAGACATCAACACCAACAGTAACGCCACCGCAATCGCAACCATGGCGACTGTGACCGAACTGGCCAGAAATCGCACGCGAAGGCTTCGAAGAACAATGTTTATGTCGTTCATCGGACTGCCTCCGTTTGCGCAAATTGCGAAACTTCGACAATTCTTGTGAACACTTCGCGCAGAGAAGGGTCGTGGCTTGTCACGATGAGCGCACTGCCAGCAGCACGCGCAGCTTCCTGAATCAGATCAATCGCCACGCGTGCGTTGGCAGGATCGAGACTCGCAGTTGGTTCGTCAGCAAGCACAACGCATGGTTCGCCCGCGACAGCACGCGCGACGGCGACGCGCTGTTGTTGTCCAACTGAAAGCATTTCGATCGGGGAATGTGGATCCGAGATTGCAAGTTTGTTGAGTGCGGATTCGGCTCGCTCACGCTGCTGCAGTGGCGTATATCCCGTCAACATCAACGCCATCATGACATTTTCCAAGGCTGTAAATCCTTGCAGCAAATGAAATGTTTGAAAGATCATCCCGATATTTTTCCCACGAAACAAATCGCGTTGTCCCCCTTGAAGTGCCAAAATATTTGTGCCGCGAATTCTGATTTCTCCTGAAGAAGCATTTTCGATTCCTGCGATCAGGTGGAGCAATGTCGATTTGCCAGATCCAGATGACCCTGCAAGCAAAACTTGTTCTCCAGTTGCGACTTGGAATGATGGAATGGAAAGTTGAAAGCCTCTGCGATAAGCAAACTGCAATCCAGAAATTTGGATTCCAGGATGTTCATCGCGATTTGGTGGGGATGCCTTTGACATTTTTCAAGTCTAACCCATCCGATCACGCAATGTCGCTCAATCCAAGAGCTGAACCATAGAGTTGAAGAACTCGACATCGAAGCGCGAGATCGCGCGTTTCAGTCAAGTCCCCACTTTGACCGATCCACGCTTCTGCATCGGACTTCGCATCTGTGAGCAACGAAAAATCTCGCGTCAAATCGGCAATGTGGAGCGGGGGAAGTCCCGATTGTCGTGCACCAAAGAATTCGCCGGGACCACGCAATTTCAAGTCCAGTTCTGCAATCTCAAATCCATCGGTGCTCTTTGCAATCGCATCAAATCGGCCTTGGGCGATGTCGCTGGGAGGGTCGCCGATCAGCACGCAATACCCGGGCTTCCCGCCGCGACCGACTCGCCCCCGTAATTGATGCAGTTGCGCAAGTCCAAACCGTTCTGCGTGTTCGATGACCATGACAGTTGCGTTTGGAACATCAACTCCGACTTCGATGATGATCGTCGAGACCAACACATCGATTCGTCCTTCTCGAAAGTCATCCATCACTTGATCACACTCGGCACTTTTCATTTGGCCGTGCAGTTGGCCAATGCGAGCCCCGCGCAATGGACCGTCCGCAAGACTTTTCGCATGTGATGCAACATCTTTCAGTCCAAGATCACTCTCTTGAATTGCGGGAACGACGACGAATGCCTGCTCGCCACGCTTGATGCGTGTGTTGAGCCATACATACACCTCAGGCGCACGGAGGTTTGGCATCACTCTGGTTGTTGGAGCAGTACGACCTGGCAGGAGTCCACGCAACGAACTGACATCAAGATCACCAAAGAAGGAAAGCGCGAGCGTTCGTGGAATTGGTGTGGCAGTCATCACAAGGGTGTGTGGAACGAGATTTGGAGTTGCACCCTTTGCACGCAGTGCGGCACGTTGTTCAACTCCAAAGCGATGCTGCTCGTCGATGATCGTAATGGCCAAACTCTTGAATCGAATGTCATCTCCAAGTAACGCGTGTGTGCCGACGGCAAGATCGAAATCTCCAGATGCAAGTCCATTGACCACAATCGCGCGATCGGCGGTGCGCAAACTGCCAGTCAAACCAGCAACTCGAACTCGACTGCCTTTGAGCATCTCTTCAACAGTCCTCAAGTGTTGTTCGGCAAGTATTTCCGTTGGTGCAAGCAGAACTGCTTGATGCCCATGAGCAATCGCAGTCAACATTGCATGCACGGCGACGGCGGTCTTGCCCGATCCAACATCGCCTTGCAGTAGTCGATTCATTGGAATCGTCTTCGCAAGGTCGGCAGAGATTTCTTTACACACTTGCCGCTGTGCATCGGTCAGCGCAAATGGAATACGTGCAAGGATTTTTTCCTCAATAGCGCCAGTCAGCGCAAGCGGCGGAGCTTTCATTGAATAGCGCACCTGCCAGCGACGCATCGCCATCGCAAGTTGCAAACAGAGAAGTTCGTCGTATGCCAATCGCATTCTTCCCTGTTGCGCTTCGACCGCATCATTTGGAGCGTGAACCATCCGATACGCATCGCGCAGCGACACAAGTCCACGACGAGCGATGATCTCTGGGCGAATCAGATCAACAACGGATTCGAGCGCAGGTTGTAAAACAGCGGTAAGAACTTTTTCGATTCTCGCTGTTGCTAATTCTTCAGTTGCCGAATAGATCGGACGCAATCGTCCCGCACGGACGGGGATTTGATCATCTTCGCCAACAGGTTCCCAAAGTGGATTGACCATCTCTAAATATCCGCCGCGGACTTTCGCGCGACCTTTGGCAATCCCTTTTTGCCCTGGATGAATCTTCCTCATCAACCAGGGAGCGTTGAACCAAACAAGTCGAATCGTGCCACTCTCGTCTGAGAGAATCGCTTCGATTCTTGGACGGCGTGATGGAACTTGACGCACCTTTTGGATTTCTCCGCGAACGGTGCGAGTCACGGATGCTTCAGCAAGTTCTGTTGCCTCTTTGGCCTCGGTGACAGCAGCCTCTGCAGCTTCGATTTCATATCGAATTGGAAGATGATTCAGCAAATCGCCAACGGTTCGCAAACCCAGATATGCGAATCGTGCGCCTATCTGAGATCCAACTCCCGCAAGCTGGACGATGGGAGCATCGAGAGCAATCTTTGTGGTTGGTTCTGCATCTAGACTCACGCTTCATACGATAGACGCATGACCCGCAAACCCTTTGATCCTTCACTTGCAGCTGGTGGATTATTCGACAAGGCTGCATCTCCCGCGCAGTCGAAAGAAGAACCGAATGTTCCGGCTGCTGTTGGTGTCTCGGCACTTTCGCTGCTCATTCGAAATGCGCTTGAAGGAGGTGTTGGCACCGTTCGCGTCATTGGAGAGATGTCAAACTTTCGCGCCGTGCAAGGGCACTGGTATTTCTCACTCAAGGATGCGAATGCACGAATCGATTGCATGATGTTTCGTTCTGCGGCGGATCGAAGCGCTTGCAAACCGACAGATGGAATCGAGGTGATTATCACGGGGCAGGTGACCCACTATCCACCTCAAGGTCGGACACAAATCCAGTGTGCGAAAGTGGAATTATCTGGAGCGGGGGATCTGGATGCGCAATTTCAGAAACTCTGTTTGGAACTTCGTGGGATGGGATATTTTGACGAATCCGCAAAGGTCGACATTCCAGCGATGCCAATGTGTATCGCACTCTTAACCAGCGCGGGCAGTGCGGCGGAAGCAGATTGCCTCGATGCTGCGCGCCAAACTTTTCCATCAACAAAAATTGTCGCTGTCGACATTCGTGTGCAAGGGGCTCAAGCTGCTCAAGGAATTGCCAATGCGATTGCCACTGTTGATGCTTCTGCGAAAAGGCTTGGAATCGAAGTCATTCTGCTTGTTCGCGGCGGCGGAAGTCGCGAAGATCTGTGGGCGTTCAACGAACGGGTCGTGGCAGATGCGATTCACAACTGCGTCACGCCAATCGTGACTGGAATCGGTCACGAGAGCGATACAACGATTGCAGATTTGGTCGCTGATTTTCGTGCGGCAACTCCATCGCGTGCAGTCACTGAGATTCTTCCCAAGCGCGAAATCCTTCACGAACAACTCGCCGCACTCAGCCGACGGTTGTCGCGTGCTATGACCATGCATTATGAGCGCGCTCGAGGACGAGTCGATTTGCTTGCGCGTTCGCGCGGTTTGATTGATCCTCTGACTGGTCTCAGCATTCATCACAATCGTTTGATGCGTAGCGCGACGACACTCGTTCATGCCATGCGACAGAGATCGAATCGGCGAGAGCAACTTTTTGCAGGTTCGATCGCGCGGCTTGCGAAAGTTCATCCGGTGAGCCGTCTGCGAACAGCAGATGCCAAAATCTCCGCGGCAACTGCAACCCTTCGTCGCACTGGTCAAAATCTCATTGATGCCGCACATCGACGCATCGAATCGCTCTCCCGCACGCTCGAGGCAGTCGGTCCAATGGCAGTCCTCAATCGGGGGTATTCGCTGACGCTGAATTCCGCCGGCAAGCCAGTTCGCGCTGCTGATTCGCTTCGTGTTGGCGAGAGTATCGAGACAGTTCTGGCTGATGGGCAAGTTCGAAGCGTGGTTGATCGCATCGCGCCGTCAAAGTCCACGAGTGCAATACCAACAATGCCATCTGATGGCGGATCACTAGACTCCACACTATGAGCGAAGCGAAATCCAATCGTGCTGGGAGCAAGACTCCGGTGGTTGTTGACGAGGATCTTTCGGGCGTCACATACGAAGTTGCGCTCGCAGAACTGGAATCGATCATCGCTCGCATCGAATCTGGTGATGTTGCACTCGAAGAAAGTTTGCGTCAATATCGCAGAGGCGCAGCGCTTGTTCGAAGATGTCGAGAAGTGCTTGATGGTGCGCGTGCTGAAATTGAACGTATCGCAGCAGCTGATCTGGTTGCCAAAGCCGACTCGACAGGCGCTTGATGCGCAGCAAACGATCACGATGAACGACACGCTCTTGATCTGGATCCCTCATCTCTTGGGTTTGGGGTTTGTCTTTGCATTTGGGACATGCGTTGGAAGTTTCATCAATGTTGTTTCACTGAGAATTCCAGACGGAATGAGCGTCATTTCGCCTCCAAGTCGATGCTCAATTTGCGGTCGCAGATTAACTTGGTACGAAAATCTTCCTGTGTTTGGTTGGTTGATTATTCGTGGAAGATGTTGGTCGTGCAAGACGCGCGTTTCGTTGCGATACCCTGCAGTCGAGCTCATCACTGGCGGACTTTTTGCTGCGTATTACGCTGCGGTCTTTGTTGCTGATCCGCATGGTTGGTGGGGACGATCGGGCGGAGCATGGTTTCAGAATCAGGGTTTCATGGCGTCGATTCCTGCACTCGCAGCGATCTTGGGATTGCTCGCCGCATTGTTGGCTGCGACTTTGATCGATTTGCGCACATTTTCGATTCCGCTTTCAATCACTTTGACTCCAACAATCCTTGGACTTTTTGCTTGGACAATGCAAGGTTTCGTCACCGATCAAATTCGTCCCAGTCCCTGGCCGATTCCGCTGGCAGAAAGTTGGCCCGTTTGCGCAGCTGTCATCGGGGGAGGTTGCGGTACGGCAATCTCGATTTTGCTACTGGCGAAGGGAACGTTGCACCGTTCATTCAACGACTATCACGAATATGTCAAAGAAGGTGAATTGCTTGCTGATTACCCGCACGCTCGCCGAGAAATGAGGCGGGAATTGGTGTTCTTGTTGCCAATTGTCGCACTTGCCGTGGGCGGTTTCTTCGTTGGAAAAGCTATGGATGGCGCACCTCCGCAAGTCTTGCAAAGCCTTGGAGGAGCAGGGCTTGGATATTTTTCTGGTGCTGGAATTATGTGGTTTGTTCGCATCGTTGCGTCATATATGAAAGGCGTCGAAGCGATGGGCATGGGCGATGTGCATTTGATGGGCGCAGCAGGTGCGACGCTCGGTTGGATCGACCCCATCGTCGCATTCTTTATCGCGCCGTTTTCGGGGCTTGCATGGATCGCAGTCAGCGGGGTGTTGGGATCACTTCGAAAAGGCTCATCTCGCCGAGAAATTCCCTATGGACCTCATCTCGCACTCGCAATTGTGGCAGTTGTTCTGTTGAGGCCAGCGATCATCGACGCTGGTCGATTGCTCTTTCCGGGCTTAATTTCTGCAAATACCTCTTTACATGAGAGACCCAATAGGTTCCAATAGATGCAATCTTTCGGAATGTCCGAAAGTAAAAAACAAGTTTGTGAGAAAGGACTCTCGAATGAAAAAGACATGGATTGTTTTCGGTGGTATCGCCATCCTCGCCCTTGTGGCGGGTTGTGACAGCTCGGCGCAAAAACAAAACGGCACATTGCTGAGCGAGAATGAAACGCTCAAGCAACAGCTCGCAACAAACTCTGCGGCTCTGGAACAAGCGGACCGTGAGAAGCAAGCAGCGATTGCGCGTGCTCAAGCTGCAGAAGCTCAATCAAAGACTTCATTGGGAGAACCAGCGACAACTGATACTGGAGCATTTGCTGGTATTGAAGGAGTGACAGCCACAGCGCAAGGAACAGATATTCATGTATCAATCGAAGGCGATGTTCTGTTTGACTCTGGAAAAGACACGCTGAAAGCTGGAGCGAAAAAGTCACTCGATACAATCGTTGGAATCTTGAAGGATAATTATGCATCGAAGTCAATCGATGTTGCGGGTTTCACGGATACGGATCCAATCAAGTATTCCGCGTTCAAGAACAATTATTATCTTGGCTTCGAGCGTGCGTATGCGGTTCGCGAATATCTGATTTCGAAGGGATTGAATGGCAATCAGATTTCGCTCTCAAGCTTTGGACCAGATCAGCCTCTTGATACAAAGGCAAAAAGCAGGCGCGTTGAGATCGTCTTGATTGGTCAGTAAAAAACTCGGTCAGAATTTCACGCCGAGGCCTTCGGCGCGAATCTTCTGCATCAACAGTTCGACTTCGCCCAGTGCGCTCTTCAGCCGCTGGGCGGAGTCGTTTAAGGAGTTATACAAATCAGGGTTACTCATGAGTTGTCCAATAGTTCCCTTGCCATCTTGTGCTTGCTTTGTCAGCAATTCAATTTGAGCAAGAGATTTAGAAAGTTGGTCGAACACTGGCTGGGCACTTGCAAGAAATGCGTTTGCGTCACCTTTCAGAGCCATCGCAGTTGAGGCCACCGCATCGAAGAGGTCATTTGCTTTGGCGACAGCGCTCTTCCAATCTGCAAGCATTTGCTCATCTCCAAGCCATTTCTGAGCATCTTTGCCGAGTTCGTCAATCCTTCGCATTGCCAAATCGAGCCCAGCAAGTTTTTCTCCAAGCACTCGGGATAACTGCTCTTCCAATGCCTCAAATTTCGCTATCACGATCGCATTTCCGTCGCGTGGCAGAGTTGCACCGCCAGTTGTATATCCAGCAGGAATTGATAAGTCCAAGCGTGAGTTTCCACCGATCAGACTTGATTTGACACTCGCATTGACTTCTGCGGGAACATCGATTGCGCCTTCAATGCTCAAAACAATCTGTGCAGGATGTTCGCTATCAATCACAACATTCACGGATTTGACCTCTCCAATCGGCACGCCGACGAGCGTGACTTGACTTCCCAATCGAAGCCCGAGTGCCTGATTCGCATGAATAGTGATCAGATATTTTTGTTGAAGCGAAGTGTTGAAATTGTTAAATAGCAGAAGTAAGAATGCGAATCCTGCGACTCCTAAGATGGCGACAATTCCGACGATAAAGTTTCGAGTGGTTTCTTTCATGGCGATGGTTGCGCTCCATCATCCCAATTTCCTTGAATTCGTGCCAATTCATCCATACCGAGTTCTCCTCGCAGAAATTGCCTGGCAATTGGGTCGGTTGTGGATTGAAATTCCTCGGCATTTCCTTGCAGAATGACTTTTCCGTCGTGCAGGAGCACCAAATGATCTGCGATGCGATACGCGCTGACCAAATCATGGGTGACAACGATGCTTGTAATCCCAAGTTTGTTCGATAATTTCAGAATCAACTGATTGATGACTTCAGAACGAATGGGATCAAGGCCAGTCGTTGGTTCGTCATAGAGAACAATTCGAGGTTCGAGCACGACGGCGCGAGCAAGTGCAACTCGCTTGCGTTGACCGCCAGACAATTCCGCTGGCATTTGTTCAATCGTTTCATCGAGTCCAACCAAATTCAGAACCCGCTCGACTCTTTCTGCGATGATTTTTTCATCATTCACTCCATGCTCGCGAAGTGGGAAGGCGATATTTTCTCGCACAGTCATCGAATCGAAGAGAGCGCTCTGCTGAAAGAGAAACCCAATTTGTCTGCGCACGATGCCGAGTTCTCGTTCTTGCAATTTGTCAATGCGAGTGGTTCCAAACCAAACCTCGCCGCGATCTGGTCGCATCAGTCCAACAAGATGTTTTAAGAGGACGCTCTTGCCACATCCAGACGCGCCCAGGACAACGGTTATTTTTCCGCTGGCGAAATCGAGATTGATCCCACGAAGTACATCCCGCCGCATAAATCGCTTGCGAAGATTCACCACCCTCATGTCAATCTGAACGCTCATTGCTTCATCCTATGATCTCCTGAGCAACACCATGGCACATCAACAGAGAGAAAATCACAATGAAGCCAAACCTGACATTGTCCTACAAAGCAGCGTCTTTGCTGTCGAGCGTATGCAGGTCGCCCTGCGAGGCGGCGAATCTGCAGTCCGGCACATTGTGCGACATCCCGGAGCGGTGTGTGTGCTGGCACTTCTCGACGATGGCCGGCTTGTCACTATTCGAAATTTCCGTATTGCCACCGGCATATGGATGAATGAATTCTGCGCAGGCAAGTTGGAACCAGGCGAAGATCCACTTCATGCAGCTGCCCGCGAATTAGAGGAAGAGACTGGCTATCAAGCAGGATCGATCGAATCGCTTGGAACCTTTTATACATCTCCAGGATTCACAGACGAGTTAATGCACGCATTCGTCGCTCGACAACTTCGCCCTTGTCCGTTGCGCTTGGAATTAGATGAGCGCATCGAGGTTGTCTTGAGAACCACGGCGGAGTTCTCGGAATTGATTCGAACGGGTGAAGTTTGTGATGGAAAGACCTTAGCAACATTTCTGCGTTGGAAGTTGGTTCGCACATGAACGAGAATCTCTTCGATGCAGATGGTTCGGATTCCTGTGATTCATTTTTGGGAAGTGTCACCCAACAGAAATTGATTCCCGAGCGACCTTGGACATGGTCAATTCCTGTCGTTCGTATTGGAAGTTATTCCGTTCGATTGCATATCACATTGCTGGCATTTGTCGTGCTACAGATTCTGAGAACTTTTCTATCGTCAGCGACTGATCCGCTGCCAAGCGAGAGCGCTCCGATGATCGTTTCGTTGGTTGCACTCTTTTGGCTTGTCATTATTCACGATGCGGCACGAGAATTTGTTTCTCGCAGAGTTGGTGCAGAACATTCGATGCTCATGCTTTGGCCAGCTGGCGGAATTTCCTGGCGACAACCAAGCGATGTTTGGGTCAACAGACTCTCTGCAGCTCTTGCGGGTCCAGTCGCATTGTTGATTGTTGGCGTTGGTCTTGTCATCATTCTTTTCGTTCGTTTGGGATCATGGCAGAGCGCTCTTCTGCCATCTCCGCTTTCGCTCGAAGGACTTTCCCTTTTCGATGCGGATCGAATCGGCGCAATTCTCTGGTTGATTCTTTGGACTAATGCGATGGTTTTCGCTGCAAGCCTCTTGCCGATGCATCCATTTGCAGGTGGTCGAATCGTGGCATCACTGTTGGAGATTCGCTTTGATTTTCTCCGCGCTCAACGCATTTCACTCATCATCAGCATCGTGTTGGGAATCTTGTTGGCAATTGTTGCTTTGGCATTCAATTCACTTGTTGTTCTGCTTGCCGCAATGATCGCCATCACAACGGGAATATCTGGAGCACGGGGACTTGTACAGACCGAATTTGGCTCTGGCTTAGGGCAATACGAGTATCGCAATGACAAGTCCAGTGCAAAGGAAGAACGCATCAAAAAACAAGCCGCTCGCACTGAAGAAAAACTGCGTGCAGAAGAGGCAAAAGTAGATGCAATTCTCCGCAAGATCGCACAGAAGGGGATGAATTCGCTTTCGTGGGGAGAACGCAGATTGCTTGAGAACGCAACTCGTCGCAAGCGAATGTAGGCTCACGCTATGGGTGCATACGACCGTGATTATTGGAGATCGGATCCGACATTGCAGACGAGATCTATTGGTGGAGGCATGAAGTGGAGTGCTACAACGTGGCTGATCGTTGCCTGCGTGCTGATCTTCGTTCTCGATGGTTTTCTGCCGAGACAGTGGGTTGTCACAGAATCAAAATGGCAACCTGGGCTTTCTGATGAAGCGCAACAAAAGATTCTGGATGGGTCAATCCCAACTCGAACGCTCGTGCCAGAAGAAGATCCAAACAAAGTTGCGGTTGTCCAGCAGCCTGTGTATGCACAGCAACCAAACGGTCAAGTAGAACTCATCGCTGTCAATACCCTGCAATCAACGCCATTTATTCAAAAGTGGCTCTATTTTTCGACATCGACTGCGCTCTACTCAACCATTCCTGGAGTCGGTACAAGCGCATTGCAAGTATGGAGGTTCATCGGATTTCAATTCTGCCATGCCAATCTCTCTCATTTGCTCTTCAACATGTTGGGACTCTTTTTCTTTGGACCTGTTGTAGAGCGTTATTTGGGTTCGAAGCGATTCACTGCTTTCTATCTCATTTGTGGAATTGCAGGGGCGCTTTTGTATCTGCTGCTCAACTTTGCCGGTTTTATGGTTGCGCAATCAACCAACGGCCGTGTCATGATCCCAGGACTTTTGTCAAATGACCCAGATATGCCTCTCGTCGGTGCAAGCGCAGGAGTATTTGGAATCATCATCGCAGCAGCGCGCCTGATGCCAGATGCGACCGTCTTGCTGTTCTTTGTGATTCCAATGCGCTTGAAGACATTGGCGTATGGTTTGGTGCTGATTGCAGTTGCAAGTCTCTTGCTGAAATGGAAAAATGCAGGTGGTGAAGCGGCGCATCTTGGTGGAGCAATCGCTGGTTGGTACTTCATCACGCGCCCCGAAAGACTTCGTACTTTCTTCGATTTTCTTGGGCGTGCAGATCCCACGAGCACTTTTCATTCTGCTCGCAAGGTGCAACGCGCAGGATCTGTCAGCGGGCGCGGGCCATCGAACGCAGAAATTGACAGAATCTTGGAAAAGGTTCGATCCAGTGGATTGGGTTCGCTCAATGAAGCGGAACGACGAACATTGCGCGATGCGACTCGGCAGCGAAGCGACTCATAATGCCATCGAACGCGCTTCGATTTTCGGTCTCGCACCAATGCACTTCTGCAATTGGAATGCACGCACGTCGAGGTCGTGTCACAACTCCGCACGGTACTTTCGAAACTCCTGCGTTTATGCCAGTTGCAACTGCAGCTGCTATGAAAGGACTGACTCCCACACAAGTTCGAGCAACAGGAAGCGAGTGCATCTTAAATAATGCATTTCACCTTCTGTTGCGTCCCGGAGCTGAGCGCATCAAGAATCATGGCGGCGTCGAGAATGGCGGAGTTCATAATTTTATGCGCTGGAATGGTCCGATCTTGACTGACTCTGGTGGATTTCAAGCCTTCTCGATGGCGCAAATCAATCGCATGGATGAAGATGGAGTCACGTTCAAATCGTTCATTGATGGTGCGATGGTTCACCTCGGTCCAGAGTCCAGCATGAGTGTGCAACAAGCGCTTGGCGCAGATATCGCAATGGCTTTTGACGATTGTCCACCTGCGGGTGATTCGATTCCAGAAAGTCAGCGGCGCGAGCGAACCTTGCAAGCAAAGGATCGCACCATTCGTTGGCTCAAGCGCTGCGTCACTGCGCATCACCGCGATGATCAAGCACTCTTTGGAATTGTTCAAGGTGGTACTGAACTCGATTTACGAACGGCGTCGGTCGAAGAAACTTGCGCGTTCGATTTGCCTGGATATGCAATTGGCGGAGTCGCAGTGGGCGAGGGGACCGATGCGATTGAATGCGTCGTTCGACACACTGCTCCTCTCTTGCCCGCGAACCGTCCGCGATATCTGATGGGTGTTGGATACCCCAGAGACATTGTGATGGCCGTTGAAAGTGGTGTGGATATGTTCGACTGCGTTTTACCAACGAGAAACGGTCGAAACGGGATGGCATTCACTCGAGATGGTGCCATTCGTCTTCGAAATGCCATTCATGCCGACGACCCCAAACCCATCGAAGCAGATTGTGATTGCGAAGCGTGCACAGGTGGTTTTTCCCGTGCATATTTGCGACATCTATTTATGGCGGGCGAGATGCTCGGCCCAACATTGGTCTCTCTGCACAACATCCGTCTCTTCCAAAGGCTGCTACTAGACATTCGGCGTGCAATAGAGGATGATGCGTGGCTTCAATTACGCAACCGTTGGCCCTGTGTAAATCAGGTTCACGGTGAAACTCAAGAACTCAACGGAGTATCGGATGAATGAAACTATGACGACAACACTTTCCCTCGGCTTCCTTCAAGATGCACCACCACTCGCGGGTGAAGCTGTTGCACCTTCGACGACCGCATCAACCACGGCAGCAGGAACCGTTCCCGCTGGAACAGGTCCAACAACTGCGCGTCCAGCGCAAGATCCATTTGGAATGATGTGGATGTTGATCCCGTTTCTTGTGATCATGGTCTTGGTCTCTGTGATGGGATCACGCCGCGACAAGAAAAAGCGCAAGGCGCTTATGTCATCGATCAAGAAGCATGACGAAGTCCAAACAACCGGCGGCATCATTGGATCAGTTGTGGAATTGAAGGATGACACCGTTGTTTTGAAGATCGACGAAAACTCGAATGTCCGAATGACATTCGCAAAGAGCGCAATCGTCCAAGTCATATCTTCTGGTTCGTCATCGGAAGTCGATCAAGGCATCAAAACATGAACATCAAAATTCTTCCGCGTTTGATCTTCGCAATCATTGTCATTACGATCTGCGTTTGGCAGATTTTTCCTTTGGACAAGCAGATTCGCCTTGGAAAAGATTTGCGCGGAGGAGTCAGCATGGTCTATTCCGTTGCGATGCCGCCAACGGGCGACTCCCAGCGCGTGCTTGCACAAGTTGTCGAATCACTCAAGCGCCGAGTCAATCCCCAAGGCGTACTCGACATTTCTCTTCAGCCGCAGGGTGCGGATCGCATTGATGTCGTGATGCCACTTCCATCTCCAGAAGTTCGCGCGCTTGGAGATGCATATCGATCAAAAATCGCCTCGCTCGGCAGTCAGATGACAATCACAAGTCGCGAACTTGATCAAGCTTTGAACGCAGGAACTACCGAGAATTTAGCACCTGCACCTCCAAGTGGTGGCGTAGCGGGACCACGGCGCACGGCACTGACTCAACTACAGACGGCATTCAATGATGCAACTGAAGCCCGTATCGCATATCAAGCTGCGATCACCCAGAATGCTGCGGCGACTGACTTGGCAGCCATCGAAGAAAAGATTGCCAAAGCCGAAGTGACAGTGCGGACATTGAGTGAAGCTCTCTTTGCAGCCAACATCGACGAAGCAAGACTTAAGCGCGCATTTGCTCTCTCGACTGTGCGGCCTTACGCAAAGGATGAAAAAGGTGTTTTCAAGACAACCGCAGATGGAACACGGGAAACGACAGCAAGCCCACGCGAAGTCGAATTGACCCAATTGAAACTTCAATTGCCTGACTATGCAACGGACATTGATGCACTTTCACAAATGCAAATTGACTATGCATCCAAGGTCACTGGCTATGACGACCCAGAAGATCTCAAGCGACTCTTGCGGGGTGCAGGCGTATTGGAATTCCACATCGCAGTTGGTGCAGCGACTCCAGAAGGAGTGAACCCAGACGAGATGCGCAAGCAACTCGCAGAGCGCGGTCCAGCCGGAACAGATTCTCCCGTCGCGAGATGGTTCCCGATCAATGATCCGAAGCAGTGGGGTGATAGCCCCGAATCGATTGATTCATTTATTGCCGATCCTGCTACATACTTGCGTAACCGCGATATGGTCGGTGCAAAATATGATGGCGTTCCATATGCGCTTCTGTATGTCACTGATTCAATGAGCCTCGATCATCTTGGTGGTCGACAGTGGACGATGAAAAATGTTTTTCCAAGTCAAGATCAACTTGGTCGGGTTGCAGTTGCATTCCAACTCGATTCTGCAGGTGGTCAATTGATGGGCGGTTTGACTGGAGCAAACATCGGTCGTCCGATGGGAATTGTGCTTGACGGCCAGCTTTTTTCTGCACCAAATCTTCAGAGTCAGATTTCCAATAGCGGGCAAATCATAGGGTCATTCAGTAACGATGAAATTCAATATCTCGTTCGTGTTCTGCAAGGTGGAGAGTTGGAAGCAAAGTTGCAACCCGAACCTCTTTCGGTCAACATTCTTGGACCAGCTCTTGGTCGAGAGAATTTAGAGCGTGGATTATGGGCGGTTGTCATGGCTGCCTTTGCAACCGCAGCTTTGATGGCGGTCTATTACCTTGGAGCAGGATTGGTTGCTGACTTTGCAATCTTGCTGAATGTCGCGATGATTTTCGGAATTATGGCAGGAGTCGATGGCGCATTCACCTTGCCAGGACTTGCAGGTATCGCACTCGTCATCGGTATGGCAGTCGATGCGAATGTGCTTATTTATGAACGCACTCGTGAAGAATTGATCGACAATAAGGAACCGCTCAAGGTTGCCCTCGATCTTGGATTCGCTCGTGCATTCAATGCGATCATTGACGGTAACGTCACAAATCTGATTGTTTGTGTTGTGCTGTACAAATTAGCTGCAACGGAAGTCAAAGGGTTTGCCCTCACCATGATGATCGGTGTGATCACAACTCTTTTCACTTCGCTTTTCTGCACAAGAGTCGTTTATGCAATCTTGATTCACTGGTTCGGTATGAAGCGATTGCCAATGCTGCCAACGATCTTCCCCTCAATGATGAAGTTCCTTCATCCAAGCATTGACTGGTTAAGTATTCGATGGGCATGTTGGATTGGCTGCGGTGTGGTTTCAGTCATCTGCCTTGCTCTTTGTTGGTCCTCAGGACGCGAGATGCTCGAGACCGAATTCCGAGGCGGTGTCACGATGACACTGATGACTCGCAAGGCTGCAACTGGCGAACCCGCTTCAGCAAGCGGACGACTATTGCTCAGCCGTGAAACTGTCGAGGCGAAGGTGCATCAGATTGGCGAGAACTCAGCCGATCCAATTCTTCAGGAACTCCGTTCGGCAAACATCTTGACTGTTGGTGAAACGAATGCGGATGGACAATCCAGCGGATTCCAAGTGAAGGTTGCGAACCCGGCTCAATTGGGTTCGAATCAGACTGTCACAGAACCATTAGTTGCTGCAGTGACTGGCGCTTTCGCTGATTCGCTTGATGTTGTCAAGCCAGTTCAATTCGCTGGATCGAGCGATCCCGATGGGGCGCTTTATACACAAGCAATCTCATCCGACACGCTGGGAGCATCAATCGGCAAGCCTGAGATCAAGGATTCTTCCCGTGACTTCCTTGGAGGAGTCGTGGTTGTTCTGAAAGATCTCCAGCCTCCAGTCACTATCGAAGATGCCGAAGTTCGTATCGCCCGTATGCGAAAGCAGCCAGACTTTTCGGCGATCAGTTCTCGTCCAAGCCAAGTTGTCGGGGTTCAGTTGGCAGATCCAGCCAATCCAGCGAAGGGGTGGTCCTCGGTCGCGGTGATGGTCACAGAACCTACGGCTCTCTTGACCAAGGTCGACGCAGCAACTTGGGAGCGCGTGGTCGCCAAGCCAGAATGGCAGCTGATTCAAGCTGCATTTACGTCAAAATTGAGTTTGGATCAGGTCAACAGCTTCTCGCCAGTCGTCGCTGCCAACTTGGCTGCATCGGCAATCGTGGCGATCATTGTCAGCCTGATCGGAATGATTCTGTATATCTGG
>CAMBWI010000005.1 GCA_945871445.1 Singulisphaera sp. GP187
AGCAGCAAGTTTCGCGAAGCTTGTGACTGCAGGATATTGCACGGCATCTGATGTTGAGAATCAACTGAAAGCAGATCGTGCTGCAAGTTGGACCTTTGCTACAGGCAAAGTCATCCCAACTCCATAATCGAATCGTTCAGCAATCATTCAGGCCCCCTGCGGCAGGAGCCTGACAACGTAGAGAAGCGCGCCGCGGATAGAAAACGTTCTATCCGCGGCGCGCTTTGTTGATGGGTGGGTTGAGTGAAGCAGAGTCAATTTCAGGAAAGGCAAAGTCCCCCAATGTTCAATCCGTTCAAGTCTCCAAGCCAGCGCAATATGATCGCAGTCGAGTGTGGAGCAAATGCTCTACGCATGCTGCAAATGACTGGAAGCATTACAAATCCAGTCGTTCAAGCGGTTGCAATGATCTCTGGAGATGGCTTCGGTTCTCAAAGCTCTGCCATCGACGAGGCTATGGTTCGACGAATCAAGGAAGCACTACGCGGAGGCGGCTTTACCGGACGATCGTGTGCGCTTTCTATGCCTGCCAAATCTATTTTGACTGAATGCATTGAAATTCCTGCCCTTGCAAGTATCGAAATGAAGGAAAGTGTTTCGTGGACTGCTGTGGATCGACTCGGTGTTGATCGAAAGGAAGTCGTTGCGGGGCATCTACCCATTCGTTTAGGAACTCTCGGTGGTGCACCATCCGAAGTGTTGGTGGTTGCGACTCTGCGAAACACTGTCAATCAAATTGCAGCCCTACTAACTGAAGCTGGACTGGAACCTCGTCGAGCAGAACTTGGCGCACTTGCTGCAATGCGGCTTGCTTGGAGCCAAGTCAAGACGGCCAGCAATATCCCACACTTTGCTTTTCTGCATTTGGAATCGGATCAAGCGACTCTCGCGCTGCTCAATAGCAATGGTCTCAATTTTCATCGATCATTTGCGTGGGCTTCGAGCGTCGACTTACAGAACGGAGCAATTCCAGTTGCTGGCGAAGAAAAGGAGTCACAAGCGTGGCGTTGGCGCCAGATGGCTGAGGAAATTTTGCAATGCTTGCGCCATAATGAACGACGCGCTGCGGGATCGTGGCCAGAATTCGTAACTCTCAGTGGAGCGCTTGCCGAGGAGCCTGGTATTGCGACTGCAATTCGCTCTGTCTGCGGAACTGAAACACGTCTTATGAATATTGATCAGTCTGCCGACTGGTCAAAGACTCAACGACCAAATGGTCCCCTCTCTGCTTGGAATTCCTTGCTGTCCGTTGCATTGCCACAAAGCGCAGTGCTCAGTTCGAACAAGAATCGAAAGGTCGCATGAGTGAATTCTTTGTCGATCTCCTGCCTGACGATGCTCTTGCCATCATTCGTCGACGCGCTCAATTTCGACTGGTGAAATTAGGTTCGCTGCTCGCACTGACTGTCGCAACCGGAATCGCGGTCAATTCGTTCGTCGAATTGCGCCGAGCGAAAGCACAGCACGAAGTGATTGTTGCACTACGAGAGCGTTCAAACAAGATTGACGAACTTGTTCAGCAGTCTGTCCAAGCGCGAGCACTTCTCCGCAGTGAAATTGCTGCAGATGCAATGCTTCGATCACCCATCAGCAGTAGCACGATCATCTCGGCAATTTCACACTTGTTGCCCAATGGGAGCTGGCTCGAATCGATGAAGGTCTCGCTCGAAGAACAAAAGTCGGGCAAAACTCTTGCAGCAAGTCGACCGATTTATATCGTGATGATGAACGGGATCGCGCCGAATGCACAATCCGTCCAAGAATTCGCCAGTGAAATTCGAAAGACCGCTCCATTTACCGCAGTGACTGTTCTCGAACAACGCGCTGCGGCGAAAACTGGCGGAGGTTCCGAGCAGCAATTTGTGATGCGTGCGCGCATCGATCCAACTTCGGGAGAAACAGGATCAGGAAAAACCGAACAATCAATGAACAAAATGACTTCCAAGGAAACTCAAGTTGCTCACGGAGGATCGATGCGATGAAGCTCTCCCCCTTCTGGCTATGGGCGATTCTGCCCACGACGGTCAGTGCGAGCATTGTCTGTTGCTTGGCAATCCCCAACTTTCGTGAAGCTGGAGTGATGCGTGCGGACAGTAAGCATGTATCAAAGGCAACTGACGAATATCTTGTGCAACGCGATGAATTCGAGCACCTCCAAGTCGAGGTCGAAACTTTGCGAATTCGCCGTGACAACAATGGTCATTCGATTCGGACGGATTCGAACGACAGCAAACTTATTTCGACTATGACTCGACCAATCGATGGCAAAGAAGTTCTTGATCAATCGATTCGAATTGGTGAACGAGAAATGATGAGCGTACGCCCTGCTGGCCTTGCACTGGATCGCCGAAATGTTGAAATGCAGATGACAGGATCATTTGACGCAATTTTCAATACTGTGCGAAAGGCTGAAGAAGAAGCTGGTCTGTCACGAATTCGGTCGATCGATATTCACCGGGAAGGCCTGCAAGTGCAAGTGATTGTTGGTATCGACGAATACTTTCACGCAGTTGAGGGCAAGCAAGAATGACATTTGCAAATCGATGGAGTGCTTTCGCTGCTCGATTGGGAACTTCTCCCCGTCAGCTTGCGATTTTGCTGGCATCTGCCGCGATCGCGATCGGCATCTTTGGGGGGAAATTTTTCTTTACTCCCAAGTCAGCGATCGCTGCGATTGCGCAACCTGCACCATCTACCAAACTTCCTGAAAACGCAACGGCCGCCATCCCCGAAATCTTTTTGAAAGCGATTCCGCATTGGAACCTCGCAGCAACTCCAGCTCGAAGTCCATTCAAGTCTCCCGCGGATCTGAATCCCACCGTAGATACCACTGCCTCAGTTGCGGGCGGTACTCCGACACAATTCCAAGGCGGAATTGTATTACAAGCCACATTGGATCGCACTTTTGCCATTGTGAATGGAAAAACCATGCGTGTTGGTCAGACATGGCGGGATACAACAAGTGGAAATACTTTTCTGTTGATTGAAGTTGGCGAGCGCAACGCACGATTCTCGTTTGGGAATCAGGTCATAGAACTCTTTCTCGATCATCAATAAATCCAAGGCATTTTTATGAGCGATTTCCTCCATCCAGTTTCAGTTTCCATTGGCCAGGTTCTTCTGGAATCTGGACTATTGACTACGGAACAATTGCGCGACGCGCTTCTTGCGCAATCGTCCGATTCTCAGCGCAAGATGCTGGGTGAAATCTTGATCGAACGCGGATTCGTTTCACAAGAGCAATTGCTCCGTGCACTTGCTCGTGCGAAGGGTTTGGAATTTATCGAACATCCCGCGGAAGTCGCAGACCCTGGAGTTCGCGCATTGGTTCCTGAAGCAATCCGTAACGAAAATATGGTTTTGCCGATATCGCTTACTGAAGGCGAACTTGTCGTTTGCACTGCGAATCCTGATGACTTTGTGGTCACCGAGCATCTTGCCAGATTGACTGGATTTCGCGTGCGCGTGACAGTCAGCACTCCAGCAGCGCTTGAAATGGCCTTTGCAGTTCCAACTCCAGAAGTAGAAACTTCTGTCGATCGAGCTGGCGCACAAACCGAAGAAATTGTCGCAGAAATTCTTGACAATCTCGACGATGTCGTCGGATCTGTCTCTGAACCTCAGATGGCCGAAATGTCTGGCAGTCTGGACGAAGCATCGAGCGGACCCGTGGTGCGCTTGGTGAATCACATCATTGCTTGCGCCGTCGCCGAAGGTGCGTCGGATATTCACATCGAACCCGATGATGGTCAACTGCGTGTTCGATTGCGTGTTGACGGCGTGTTGCATGTGCGCATCAAGCCTCCCCACAGAATGCATTCAGCGATTGCGAGTCGTGTGAAAATTATGGCTCGTTTGGATATTTCAGAACGACGCGTTCCACAAGACGGTGAAATCTGCGTGCGAGTGAATGGACGACCGATTGATTTGCGCGTGTCGACTTTGCCTGGGAAATTCGGTGAAAAAGTCGTTATGCGAGTAATCGATGTCGGTGGTGTACGTCTTGGCTTGGACAAACTTGGCTTTCGACCATCGACTGAAGCGACCTTTCGCAAAGTGATCGACGAACCACACGGCGTTGTGTTGGTCACTGGCCCAACCGGTAGCGGAAAATCGACGACTCTCTATTCAGTTCTCTCTGGATTCGACACAGAAAGTTTGAATGTTTCCACTATCGAAGATCCAGTCGAAAGCAACTTGCCTGGCGTGCATCAGACGCAGATGAATATCAAGGCGGGACTCACATTCTCTGGCGCTCTGCGTTCGCTTCTGCGACAAGACCCTGACATCATTATGGTGGGTGAAATTCGCGACGGAGAAACTGCGCAGACCGCTGTGCAAGCGGCGCTCACTGGACACTTGGTGCTTTCAACACTCCATACAAACGATGCTCCAAGTGCAGTGACTCGACTGACAAATCTCGGTGTCGAACCATTCCTAGTGGCAGCAAGCCTTCGTGGCGTGCTTGCGCAGCGATTGGTGCGAAAGACATGCAACCACTGTCGAACCTCGTATACGCCCGATGCGCACGACTTGGCAAGCATGAGTAAATACGGGGAAGGAGTTCAGGAATTGACCAAGGGAATCGGTTGCAGAAAGTGCCATGAACGTGGATATTCCGGGAGAATTGGTCTCTACGAATTGTTGGTGCCAAACAATCAAGTCCTGGATGCGATTTCTGCGAAACTTGATCTAAATGGAATTCGTGATTTGCTTTCGAAGCAAGGATTTGAAACATTGTGGGATGACGGCATTCTCAAAGTGCTCGCTGGTCTGACAACCTTGGAGGAAGTACATGGCGCATGCCGTCGCTGAACAAGTTCTGACCCCCCGCTTCGAATGGCGCGCACGCCGAGCAGATGGCGTTCTTGAACGCGGCATTATGGAAGCTGCGAACCATACAGGCGTTGTTCGCGAACTTCACCGAAAAGGTTTCGCAATTGTTGCAATTGCACTCACAGATATTGATGCGAAGCCGATCGCACGCGCAAATCATAATGATCGATCGCTCAGTTCACGTTTTAGCAAAGATGAAGTCCTCTCGCTCTGTACGCAATTATCAGTGATGATGAAAACAGGCGTTTCGTTGGTTGAAGGTCTTGAAACATATGCAGCGCAAACTCCCAGCAAGGAAGCGGCATCGGTCATACGACGCATTCGAGACGATGTATGTGAAGGCGAGGATCTTTCCGCTGCAATGGCGAAGTGGCCAAGAATTTTTCCAACCGTCATGATTGCATTGCTTCAAGCCGCGGAAGCGACTGGAATGCTTGATCAGATGCTCGCGCGCATCTCAAAGGATCTTTCCAAACAACGAAAGTTCACGAGACAAGTGAAGGGCGCGATGGCATATCCGGGAATCATGTTGCTGGTTGCTGTTGCGGCGGTCACGATCATCATGACTTTCGTTCTGCCGAAGTTCAAGCCGCTTTTTGCAGCCCAAGGAGATAATTTACCTGTGATCACACGGTATCTCATGATGCTTGCGGACAGCCTGCACAGTCACTGGATCATTTGGGTCATCAGTTTGTTTTCGATTATCTGCGGATCAACGATCTGGGCAAAATCAAATCGTGGTCGAATTGCACTTGATTGGCTACGAATGAACACGCCAATCGTCAAGAAAATGTTTATGCAGCTATACACGGTTCGCTTCGCCAGCACGATGGGCACATTGCTTGCCGCGGGCGTCAGTTTGCTTGATGTCATCCGCATCTTGCGAACGGTCACGGGAAACACTTTGTACAACCAATTGTGGGATGAATTAGAAGAGCGCGTGAATCGTGGGCAGGACATGTCCACTGCATTTCTCAATTCGCCACTTGTTCCGCGTCCTGTTTCGGCGATGATCAATGCTGGTGAGCGAAGTGGACGATTGTCCGAAACGCTCGATCACGCAGCGCAATTTTCGGAAGACGAGCTTGACTCCGCAATCAAGATGTCGACAAGCCTCATCGAACCGATCATGATTCTTGGTATGGGTGTCGTTGTTGGTGGTATCGCAGCCGCAATGTTGCTGCCTATCTTTGGATTGAGTAAATCACTTCATCACTAAGTTGTATCGGGGTCTTCGTGACTCGTCAGTTCGTTCGCGCAACTGACAAACTTAGGGAACAGTGACCGCAGCCACGGGGTCGAGGCGCACACGCATCTCAAGGGGTGCGGTGCGCCCCCCCCGCGGCGCAGCGGAAATCGACTCAGTATGCGTTCGGAAACCACTCTTCGTAAGAACGATCATTGCATTCTGGCTCGTTTGCTTCCACGGAATACTTGAACGAAGAGGAGTGACTCCAACATCCAAACCATCGATCGTCACACGCGCTCCTGATGGATCGGATTCGATCGAGATTGGCTCGGCGATGGCAGGTGCGTTGATCTCAGCCGATGAAACTTCTGCTGACCGAATAATTTTTCGCCACTGATCCACCAACCATTGAGGCCTGATTGTGTCTGTTGCGACGAGAGCAACAATCGTCACAAGTAATATCGACAGTGATGGAACAAGCCATCCACTTGATCGCCTGATCGTCTCCGCTTCGAGAATATGCGGCTGTTGTGATATGCGCGACTGTTTTGAATTTCTCGATTTGATTGGTTCAGCATCTCGATCGACGATTTTCGCGACCACAGATTCTCCACGCAACCAACTCCCCAGCGACAAACCAAGTTCTCGGGCATCTGAAAAGCGCTCACTGCTCTCTCGACGAAGACACTTTGCAACAATCCCAGAAAGCTCTGCATCAACATCGGAAGCAGTTGATCGAATATCTGGCGCATCGACCTCGCAGACAATTCGGGCGGCCTCGTGAACAGAAAGTGCTCGAACATCATGCGGATATGTTCCAGAAATCAATTCATAGAGAATCACGCCGAGTGCATAGACATCTGCTCGCTGATCAATCTTCCGAGGATCGCCGACAAATTGTTCTGGGCTCATGTATTGCATCGTTCCAACAAGCTGCCCTGTTTGGGTCTTCACTGCAGTCATCCCAGAATCATCTCCAAGACATCGAGCAACACCGAAATCGATCACCTTGGGAGATCCATTGGCTGAAACCAAGATATTTGCGGGCTTCAAGTCACGATGAACGATCCCCATCCGATGAGCGTGCCCAATTGCGTCGCTGATTTCAGCGACAATACTGAGCCTCTCACGAAGTCGGAGATTTTTTTTGTCACACCACAGAGCAAGTTCTTGTGCATTTGAGATGTACTCCATCGCAAACCATGGAACCGCGCCATCGCCATCGTCGTACATTCCACTTGAATAAAATGCTGCGATTGCTGGATGATCAAGTTTCTTCATCACTTCGCCCTCGCGGGAGAAGCGTTGAAGCGCAATCGGGCTCGTAACTCCTCGACCGAGAACTTTCATTGCAACTTCTTGAGTTGAATCCGTTAAACTTCGAGCGAGATAGACGCGCCCCATACCGCCACTGCCAATCAATTTTTCAATCCGATACTCGCCCAAAGTTTGGTTTAAGAGTGGATCGGCGAGGCGAATTGGCGCTTCTGTCCGCGAATGCTCGGAGTGTGTGAGGCGTGCACTTTGTAGAACCAGCAAACGCCTGACTTCCGCGAGTACTTGCCCGTCGATTGTTTGTGTAGCGACCCAAGAGGCGGGGTCGGGAGTTCCGCCACGAATCGCTTCTTCGAAGAGTCGCTGCGCTTGTTGTCGCTGCGCGGAATTCATACTTGCAAGAATAGTCCAATGTGTATTCTGTGTAGTGTGAAAATCCTATTGATCATCGTGGGTGCGATGGGCGCCCTACTCTTTGCCCGCGCAACCAAGTTTGGACCGATGGAGAGCGAGCCTCTCAGTGTCATCATCGCATGGGCGATTTCAATCGCTGCGCTGATCAGCGCCGTTTGGTTGGCAAAGCTGAAGTTTGCTGCGTGGGCGGCGATCTTTGGTGCAATGGCGATCATTTTGAATGTTGTCGCACCAGTTCATTTGCAACCGAATTGGATCGTGCCAATGAACATTATCTGCGGAGTGTTGTGCGCAGCGTGCGTGGTGCGGAATTGGGAATGACAGTCCAAGGCTGGAAGTAACAGTCCAAGACTGGGAATGACAGTCCAAGACTGGGAGTAACAGTCCTCGCAAATTATGGCGCGGTCAAAGATTTCGTTGAAGCAGGTGATGATGTTGAAGAGGTGCTTGGTCGTGGCGTTGAATCAGCAGGCGGAAGTGTGAATAACAATGCACCACCAGGTGTAATCCCTTCGCGCTCGTTTTGTGGACGCGCAATGACGACTCGTCGACCATCCGCGCGAATTCCAACTCCCCATCGTGCTGAAGTCACTGGAACATTCGGTTGAAGGCGAAGTGACTCGGACCACAATCCATTACTGTCTTTGACGAATGCTCCGACATAGCCAGGATTTTTATCTGAAATGAGCGCGGTTGGATCGCCAACGATGATTCGGTCGTCAGCGATTGCGAGCGAGATTCCCCAACCAATGCCTGGAGTCACATCAATCAGTGGATTCAATTCGCCGTCAAAGACCCAACCAGTTTGGTCACGCCGATAGACCAACACTGCAGATCCTTGTCCTGTGACTTGTGAAAATCTGACTGCGATCAGAGAATCGCTCGATGCAACAGTTGTGCCGAAGCCAAGATAATCCGAACGATCTTGCGGTGGCTTCAACATTCCATCAATCCCCCACATTCCATCAGCGTTCAGTCGATAGACGACGACAACCGAATCACCGCCGACAACTAAAGGCTGCTTCGGTGATGCGACAATTGCTTTGGGACATCCAATGACGATTTGTCCTGAAGTCATAGAGATTGCAGCGCCAAAAAATGTCGGCGTCAAAGAGAGATCGAGTTGAAGAGATCCAAGTCCCTTCCAACCATCGACCCCACGCTTGAATAGAAAAACTTTTGGCGAAGGAATGACGGTTCTAGATTTCTCGCCCAGCACGCGCATATCGACGGTTGAAATCGCCGCAATCACTCCGTCTGATGCGATGACTCCGCCGAACGCAGGTTCTGGAAAGCCAATCGGCGGCTCAAGCAAACCGCTCTGCTTCCATCCTGAATTGGTAATAGCTGTTTCAAATGTGGCAACCGTGCTGCTTGCGCCATCACGACGATCTTGGGAAACAAGCATCACACTTCCAACCATAGTCATGCGCTGCAGAACCATCAACCCCCGTTGCGTATTATCGACAGATTGCATCTCGCGAAAGGGTTTCCATTCTCCAGTTGGCTGGAACTCGAAAGTTGCAATTTGTCCAACTGATCCACCATCCTTCGAAGGATCAGGACCCGTTGCAACGACTCGATCTCCAGAGATTGCGACGAGCATTCCAAATGTGGGCGAAACTGTTGGCGAAGGCGCATCGAGAATCGCAGTTTGGCTGATTGTTGGAATAGGCGGCACAGAAAGTGCGGCACCGATGATGATGGAAGAGAAAAAGAGCATTCGTCAATTCTATACAATCGACTTCAGCGCAGAAACTGAAAGATTGATTTTGTTTTGATTCATCGATAAAAGCCGAGAGACACTCCATATAATTTATGAATGACTTTTTTGGCTTATTTACTGTCGGTTGGGTTCACTTCGATCTGCCTTACCGCTCCCGATGATGGCGCTGCGAAGCAAAGTCCATTCACAGAACCGACGGTTCCACTTGATGCTCGAGTCGCGAAAACGAAAGTGACTGAACAAACGCTACCTGCCCTTCCAAGTGCAATCGCGCAACCCCTGCCGGCCATTCATCGAATCAGTCTCGATGCGAAGGAAGTTCCATGCTCTGCGAAATCGTGGGCAGATGCTCGACGTGCGATTGAACTTGGACTCGCTCGACTTCGATCGACGCAAGATGTGAGTGGCGGATGGATGGTTGCAAAGCCTGTCGTTGGAACAGATCAGAAGAAACCTTCGAGTGCAGCGGCAACAGCAGTGACGGCACTTGGATTAAAGGCATTCGCACAAACAGATCGAATTCCAACGAATGATTCAACTGCCAAAAAAGCGCGAGACTTTGTGCGCGAGCGACTTGGTGGAATTGGCAATCAATTCGATCCTGATGCAGAAGGTGGGCTTGGAAATTATGTGGCATGTGCAGTCACCAGCGGACTTGCAGCCGTTGATGATCCTTCTGATCGACCATTGATCGAGACGAGCGTTCAGTGGCTCACGCGACAACAATGGGATCAAAGCGAAGGCGTCTCGCCGCGCATGGATTGGTTTGGAGGAAGCGGATATGGGAAATGGGGACGACCAGACTTATCAAATACACAATTGATGCTTGATGCGCTTCATGATGCGCAAGTTTCGCCCGAAGATCCAGCAGTTCAGCGTGCGCTTGTGTTCTTGACCCGCACTCAGAATCTTGCGCAGTCAAATTCCGCAGAGTGGGCACAAGTTGGCGCGAATGATGGTGGCTTTATTTATACCCCTGCCAACGGTGGCGAAAGTTTTTCCAGCGAAGCCGAAGGACAAGGTCGATATGGAGAGAAAATTCCACAAGGACAACCCCGCTCTCTGAAGAGTTATGGATCGATGACCTATTCGGGCTTCAAGAGTTTGCTGTATGCGGGTCTTTCAAGCGATGATCCTCGCGTGCGCGCTGCGTATGACTGGATTCGTAAGCACTGGACATTTGCAGAAAATCCTGGAGTTGGCCAACAGGGATATTTTTATTATGTGCACGCACTTTCACGCGCCCTCTTGGCGGCACGACAAGATGTAGTGACAGATGCGACGGGCGTTGATCATCAATGGCGTGATGAATTGATCGCAGCGCTTATCGCAAAGCAGAAACCAGATGGTTCGTGGGTGAATGAATCCTCTCGTTGGGAGGAATCAAATGCTGATCTCTGCACGATCTATTGCTTACTTGCTCTCGAAGAGGCGATCAAACCTGCGAGACCTTCGACGCCAGCGGCGCAGACGAAGTCGCAACAGTAAATCTCCTCCACCATGCGGCGATCATCACGCTCGTTGCCAAGAGCAATGCACCTGTGACTTGATGCAGGCTGGTGAAGATAACTTCGGTCATTGGAATCTCTGCAGTCTTGCGAGTGACGACCAGAACCAATGCGCCGATACCGAATGCGATTTGAATCCCGACGAGCATCAGAATGCCGTGACCGAGTTGAGGAATCGGTCGCAGAAATTTCGGAATATTCATTGCACGCATTCCAACCATAAGCGTGCAGATCAATGCGACTGCCGCCCATGTCAAATGCAAGTGCATCGCCCATTTGGGATGTGTCGGTGGACCATCAAGAACTGGAATTTGATAATGGCGATACATCGCACCGGAAATCAATTGCAGAAGAAGAACCACAACAAGAATACCGCTCAATCGCCGACCTTTGGATGCGTCGCCATCAACTCGAACAAAATCTCCTTTCCAACGACGACCGCAGAGGATTGCGATCAAACAGAATGTTGCAAAGACAATTTGGCCAAAGACACCGTGCGCAACTGCGAGTGGAACGCTCGGCGCAAGATTGGCTGCGTCTTGGGAAAGCGTGATGTGACCAGTGACACGCAGTCCACCCATCAAACCTTGGACGCACACCATCAGAAATCCAATGAGCGCAAGAGATCGCACCAGCCGACCACTTTCGAAACGCGCCACGAGCACGAGAAGCGTGATCGCTGAAAGTCCAACAAGCATTCCGTAGAGTCGATGCGCATGTTCGTAATACACGCCACCTTTCATTTGCGAGATTGGATAGAGAAGCATGTTGTGCCCAAATGAATTCGGCCAATCTGGAACTGCAAGTCCTGCTTCTAATCCTGTGACAAGTCCGCCCGTCACGAGCAAAAGAAAAATCGTCGCTGCTGTGATGACACCGAACAGAGCAGTCGCAGGGAACTTTGATTGCCAACGCAAACCGCTGCCGCCGACCGCGCCACCGATTGCTGCGCAAATCAAGCTTGCCGCGTAGAGACCTCCGACCCAAATCGCCAGCTGAAACCAAAGATCACTGCCAGTCTCGCGGCCAAAGAGACTGCCGACAACTAATAAGTTGACCGTCGCAGATACAAACCCGATCTTTATTCCTGCTCGTGCGCCATCAATTCGTCCGAATGTCGATGTCAAGCGACCCGCGATTAGACCGCCAAAGAAGAGGGCGAGAAACATGGCTCCAAAGAGAATCTCCCCCGCCACAACTCCTGGGCGCATCATTGCGACATAACCAATCGCCCACATAACGACTGTTGTCGCAAATCCAAGAGCGAGATGAAGTCCGCGACGATCAGATGAGGGCTCGTGCATTGCTCCTTCTATACTAGTTCGATCGAAGACGTCGCGACAATCTCAAACTTGGCTCGGACTTTGCCAACACTTGGAGCGCTTGCGAAAGTGCGACTAAATGCGTTGGTTCTCGTCACCACTGGCGTTGGATTTATTGTCTCAACATCATCGACACCAAATTTGACTTTGCTTGCGTGGACGATGGTTGGAACTGCGGCATCTGCGGCAAGTGCGTCAATGTTCAATCAACTCATTGAAAGTCGCCGCGATGCAATGATGATCCGCACCGAACAAAGGCCACTTCCGCAGCAGCACATCAGCCGCCCTTTGGTCTTTCTCATGTCTGTTGCGCTTGCGTATATCGGATGGGCGATTCTGATTTGGAAGGCAGGATGGATTCCAGCTGCGCTGGCGACAGGAAACATTGCGTTGTATGCGCTGATCTATACGCCGCTCAAGCCAATCACATCAATGAACACGATCATTGGTGCAATATGTGGCGCTATTCCACCGCTCGTTGGATGGACCGCTGCAACAGGTTCGTTCTCACCTGGCGGATGGGTGATCGCTGGACTTCTCTTCGTCTGGCAATTGCCACACTTTATGGCGCTCGCATGGATGTACCGCGAAGATTATGCGCGTGGCGGATTCAAGATGTTGCCAGCGGTTGACCCAAGCGGACAAGTCACTGCGCAAACAATGGTGTTGACATCTCTCATCTTGGTTCCGCTTGGATTGCTGGTGACTGTCTATGGCGTTGCGGGTTGGTGGTTCGCAATCGTTTCAATCATTCTGGGATGTTGGATGATCTTCGAAAGTTTGCGCTTTCTTCAATTGCGAAGTGATGCGGCAGCACGCCGAGTCTTTTTCGCAAGCATCACATATCTGCCGTTGCTTTTGCTTGCAATCGTCATTGACCGCGGATCGGTTTCGCCAAGCGCAGCGCTGCGAAATGCTCCTGTGTTTATTGCACCTGACGAAAAGATTCCTCAATGACAGTGGATGATCCTGCAAAAAAGGCCCGACTGACATTTGCTGCGGGAGGCTGGGTGATTCTTTTGGCACTCATCCTGGTGGTTGGGATCACGGCATTTGCATTTCTTGGACCGATGCGCGGAGAAAAACTTATTGGCGATGGACGCGATCCGACAACGTATGGCTTTGATCTGAGTCATCTTTCTATACCAAAGGAATCGCTATATGGCAGCGGTAATCCTCGCGATTTTCTGCGCTCACTTGATGCACCAACTGTAATCCCAGGATCAGAAATCGCACCGAGGAACGAATCTGAGCGGATAAAATATGCTGTTTCTACTGATCGAGTCATCGGCATCACTGTGAATGGCGAATCGCGCGCGTATCCACTGCAGATGATGAATGTGCACGAAATCGTGAATGACACACTTGGTGGTGTTTCGATTGCGGTGACATACAGCCCACTCTGCGATAGCGCTGTCATTTTCAATCGACAGATCAGAGGATCGATTATCAAATTTGGTGTCAGTGGATTGTTGGTGAACAGCAATCTGGTGATGTACGAAACGCCAGACGCACCAATTGCGACTGCAGAGAAAAATCCGACGGCAAATTATATCTCCAGCCTTTGGTCACAACTTGCGTTCCGTGCAATTGCTGGACCAGAATCTGCAAAGGAGACTTCGCTGATCTTGATGCCAGGAACACAAGTTTGTACATGGGCAGCGTGGTTTTTGTTGCATCCAGAGACGACCATTGCTCTACCGAATGAATCCGACAAGCGACGTATCAAGGGAACAGATTATGAGCGTTATTGGAGAGAAGGCAAAGTCAATTTTCCAATCGTGTCGCTTGAAAAAATCGACCAGAGCGATCGAACAATTCCATTCGTTGAAATCGCGCCGTCAGTCGCTCCATTGCTTGATGCGGGCATGGGAACGATGACCATGATTATCGCAGTGCAATATCCAAATGGATGGAAAATCATTCCTTTGGCAACGCTGCCGAAATTTATTGACACCGAGACCTTTATGTCTAATTCATCGACTCTTGGCGTTCGCATTCAATGGCGAATCGTGCCGCAGCGTGGAGCGCTGGTTCAAGAAGTGGATCTGATGCCGATTATGGTTCCCTGCCGATGGTTTGCGTGGGAAGCGTTTCATCCGACACGCGCTGAAATGAAATCGCTGCAGATTGAGACTTCACTTGACTGAAAGAGCTACGGAATTGCATAAGTTGGCAGTCGTAGAAACGCGGAAGTGAGCAGCCACGGAATTACAAAGGTGGGCAGCCGTGGAAAGTTCTCTCGGGGCTCAAACAGTCCTCGGCGACCGACACGATCCGATTTGTGAAATTTTTTTCGCAAGTGTCGTCGGCCGCCTGCGGAACTCGCCCGAGAGAACTTTCCAGCGGCTGGACACGCAAGTAGAAGTGCGACTGAAATAGCCGCGGAATCAAGGCCACAGAATCGCAAAAATGGGCAGTCGCTGGGTACGCAAGTGCAAGTGCGACAGATTGGAAATACTGTGAAGCGAGAATTTGATTCGCCAACGGTGGCTGCGATTTCGAGAACGCTCAGCGCGATCCAAACCACAGCGTGGCATACAGCGCAACCCAAATGACATCGAGTGAATGCCAATACATACCACACAGCACAATCCCATTATGACGCGCAGCGCCATAAAAGCCTTCAGTTGCACGACGCGCAACAAATCCCAGTGCAAATAATCCACCGATGATGTGCAAAACATGCAGTGCAGTCAAGACGTAAAAAGTCCATGCGTACAAGTTCTCGTCGATGCTGACATTGTTCATCCACATTGACCACCAAGCTTCGCCTTGCAGCAGAACGAAGAGAAAACCGAGCCAATATGTCACGCTTGCAAAGCGCGCGCAACCCTTCGTGTCATCGCGCCTCGCTCTCACGAGACATTGATGCAGTGTCACGCTCGATGCAAAGAGAACAATGGTGCTGACGATCAATGTGTGTGGTAAGCCAGCTTCTGTTGAGGGGCGCCACGGCGCTTGCATATGCGGGTTTAGTCGAACAACGATGTACCCCAAAATCGTTGACACAAAGACCATGCCCACAACGACAATGAAAATCCACATTCCAATGCGAGCAGCTCGCTCACTCTGAATCGGATCATCAAATGGGTCTCTCTGAGGGAGAGTAAATATGCTGGCTCCAATCAGTCCGAGCGCGATGCACTCGGTACTACAGGAAAAACTTACGGATTCAGTTCGGGCTTAAATCTTGCAACTGGCGCACCTGGTGCGTTCGCATCGAGTGTCTCTTGTGCAACAGGCGGATTACCTGTGTATTGAGTTGCGCGATACTGACTCGTGTCCAGAACGGAGAACGCCATCATCAAGATGACGAAAATGATGCATCCGATAAAGACCAATAAATTGAACGGGCGATCCCAGCGCAAATGCATGAAGAAACAAGCGACGAGTGCGGCTTTAACGACTGCGATTCCAATAGCAACCCACAAATTAAATTCACCGATGTCGATGTACCGAACAGCAACGGTTATAACGGTCAGAACTAAAAGCGCTGATGCCGTCGCAACCAAAGTTGAAACTGGGACAAGGTGACCAACCAGAGGGTGTCCTTCGTTGGCCGTGTTTGAATGTGAATGGGTCATATGTTGTCGCCGTAAGTCAAATTAATGAATGAGATAGAAAAGCGGGAAAAGAAAAATCCAAACAAGATCCACGATGTGCCAATACAAACCAACAAGATCGACAGGCGTGAAATAGTTCGGTCCGAAATCACCTCGTGTTGCGCGATAAATCAGCATTCCGATTACCACCATTCCCACAATGACGTGAAAACCGTGCAAGCCAGTCATTGCGTAATAGATTGCGAAGAACATATGAGTATTCGGCGGCATATTTGGATCTTCAAGATGCGCGGCAGGAATTTGACTCGGTATGACATCGAAGGTGACTGCTGAAGCGGAATTGACAACACCTGCACCGAGTCCACCTGGACCTATTGACGCAGGCTTAATGACAGAAGCATCAACAGCTGGACGCGCGCCGATCATCGGGACTCCAGTTGGAGCAGAATTGACAGGAGCAGGAACTGCTGCGGGAGCAGGAGCTGGAGCGTGGGCGAGTGCAACTGATTCTGCCTCTCCAATTGCATCGTGCGGGGGTATGTAAAAGCTAGGGCCCCAAACCAAATTGTCGTGAATCTTGTGCGAATACTCGAAATATTTGATGACCAAGAATCCCGCAGCGCCTGCCATTGTCAACCAAAGACAAACAACTAAAGCGATGCGCTTGCCACGTTGAGCGAAGTACACGCCGAGCGCCATAGTGAGACTGGAAAGAATCAGCACGCACGTGTTGACTCCACCCATCACAGTGTCGAGATAGTGACTGCCATAAGAGAAGACTTCTGGAAATCGACTTCTCAGAACGGCATACGCGACAAAGAGTGCACCGAAGAACAGAACTTCGGTGGCGAGAAAGAGCCACATTCCAAGCTTTGCGCTATCGAACTGCTGAACAGGAGTTTCGAAATGATGCGCCAAGAATGGATACTTGGAGTGCTCTGCTGAACCATGTCCATGTCCATCTGCATGACCCGCATCAGCGTGACTCGAGTGTCCATCATGTGGAACACTTGCGTGACTCATGAATGACCTCGTGCTTCTGCAGCAATTGACTTTGCTTCCAATTCCTTGTCAACGACATATCCCTGCTCCTTCTCGTCCCAGCGGAGCATTGAGAAGTCGTAACAATTACCAACCTTCGGAGGCGAACTGAAATTATCGTGCGGAGGTGGCGAAGAGCACTGCCATTCCAAACTGCGTCCGCCCCATGGATTGACTGGCGCTTTCTTGCCTCCAAGCAGACTTTGCACGAAGCAAGAGGCGCAGAGGAAGAATCCAAATGCCATGATGTATGAACCGATCGTCGAGATCACGTGATAGATCTGAAATTCTGGTTGATAGTCGTAGTAACGACGAGGCATTCCTTGACTGCCAAGCATGAACTGAGTGAAGAATGTGATATTGAATCCAACAAAGATGATGATGGATGCGATGATTGCAGTCTTCTCGTTGTACATGCGTCCAGTCATTTTCGGCCACCAATGGTGCAATCCACCGATCATTCCAATCAGCGCAGAACCCATCATGACATAGTGAAAGTGTGCGACAACGAAATATGTGTCGTGCAAGTGGACATCGGTGTTGAGTGTCGCCAAATGGATTCCAGTCAATCCACCGATTGTGAAGAGAAATAGGAACGACAGTCCGTACATCATCGGGGCAGTCAAACTGATCGTGCCCTTGTACAGCGTCATTGTCCAATTGAATGTTTTTACTGCGGATGGAATCGCCACGCTGAAAGAAATCAACGAGAAGATCGTGTTCATTAATCCGCTCTGTCCGGAGACGAACATATGGTGTCCCCACACAATGAATGAGAACATTGCGATGGCGATCGAAGAAAATGCGATGAATCGATATCCGAAAATTTGGCGATGTGAATGAACCGAAATAATCTCGCTGATGATTCCCATTGCTGGCACAATCATGATGTACACAGCAGGATGGCTATAAAACCAGAAGAAATGTTGATAGAGAACTGGATCGCCGCCCATTGATGGGTTGAAGATTCCGATGTTCAGTAATCGTTCGACGATCAGAAGGCAAAGAGTGATGGCGAGAACGGGAGTCGCGAGAACCTGAATGATCGCCGTGGCATACAGCGCCCACAGAAAAAGTGGCATCCGAAACCATGTCATTCCTGGCGGACGAAGTTTGTGCACTGTCACGATAAAATTCAGACCGGTGAAGATCGATGAGAATCCAAGAATGAAAACACCAGTCAGAACTGGGATCACTCCGCCTGTTGTCGTTGTTGTTGAATACGGAGTATAAAAAGTCCATCCAGTATCGAAGCCACCCGCTGCGAGCGAATAAAGAGTAAACATCGCTCCACCAATCCAGAGATAGAACGAAAAGAGATTCAACCTTGGAAAGGCAACGTCTTTTGCGCCAAGCATAATTGGCAATACAAAGTTTCCAAGCGCGGCGGGAATACTTGGAATGATCACCAAGAAGACCATGATTGCACCGTGCAAAGTAAAGAATTGGTTGTACATATCCGCACTCACGATCGTTTTTCCAGGCGTGAGCAGTTCCGTGCGAAGAAGAAGCGCGAAAATTCCACCAACAAGAAACGAAGCGAGCACCGCACCCATGTACATCACACCGATGCGCTTGTGATCAAGCGTCAGCGCCCACGAACGGAATCCTTTCGTGAATGTGAGATAGTTGTCCGTACTTGCGGATGTATCAAGGGCCTCTGGTCTTGGAGAAACGATGGTTGTCATAAAAAACCTCTTTAGACTTGCTTCTACTTCTTACTTCATTTCTGATTTGGTTTCGGTCTTCGCTGCTGTAGGTGGTAATGTTTTTGTCCAAGCACCCTTCGCGTCAAACTCTTCAATATGTTGAATCATTCCGATAACTGAATCAACAGCTCTGTCATTCAACTGCCCCTTAAAAGTCGGCATCACATTTCCATATGGTGCGACAAGATGCTTTCCAGGGTTGTAAATCGAATCGCGGATGTAATCCTCTGGCGTTGCATATTCCTTACCCACACCGATGATGTCAGCATAACTTTTCCCATCAGTAAATCGTGCTGCGCCTGGAGTCGTCAGACGAGTCCAAAGCCCCTGCCACGAAGGTCCAAGGCCGACAGTTCCATCGGTGGAATGGCATTGCTGGCAGCGCGCATAAATCTTAGGACCTGCCTTGAAATACAACTCTTCGTCTGGAATTTCATCAAGCCACTGAGCCTGCTTGCCCAGCCACTGGTCAAACTCTGCTTGGGGGAGAACCAAGACTTTACGATTCATATTGGAATGACCCGTTCCGCAATACTCGGTGCAGAAAAGGTGATATCCATTCTTTTCCTCGAGTCCCGTTGGAATATCGCACTGAAACCAGAGCGTTGAATAGCGACCTGGAACGATATCCTTCTTCACTCTGAATGCTGGGATGAAGCAACAGTGAAGCACATCATTGGATCGCATGATCAACTTCACAGGCCGACCGCTTGGAACGACGAGATTGTCGGACTGCGCGCCATTTGGATACTTGAATTGCCATCCCCATTTGAATGATGTGACATTGACATCAAAAGAATTCTTCGGCGGAGTGATCAAGTCGACATATCCAGTGAAGCCAAAGAAGAAAATCACAATACAGATGATCAGCGGAATCACGGACCAAGATAATTCGAGAACTGTGTGATGGGTCATCCCATCAGTACGAATACGTGTTCCAGGCTTGGCTCGATACTTCACTACGAACCAAACCATCATTGCAACCACGACCACAAAGAAGAAATAGCAAATGTAATTGATGATGTTGAACATCAAGTCAATATTGGCCGCTTGCACCGATGCTCCAATTGGCAACCAAAAGTCGGCTGGAGTAGCGACTGGCGGTGCAGCTTGCGCGCTGGCATTTGTGATGAGTATTGATATCAAAGTGGAAAGCATGAGGAAAATCCTAGGCTGCTCGAGGGGGTGATGACGGGACTTCGTTTGGCGAGAGTTTGGCGATACGAGCGCTACGGCGAAACATAAAGATGAGTCCGGCGGCGATAACCACGACCGTTATCGCCCCACCAATTTTCATCAGGCGCATTGCAAAGACCACATAGCCCTGACTTGAAGGGTCATATTGATGACACCAAAGAATAAATCGGTCGAGTGGCGTTCCAATTTTTCCTTCGCCCGCTTCAACGATCGCCATGCGCATCGTTGTTGGATCAAACTTTACACCATAGAGATATCGAACGATGCGACCATCTGACGCGATCATTGCGAGCATTGCAGGATGGGAATATTCGCCACTAGGAAGTTCCTTATATTGGAAGCCAACTGATTCTGCAATCGCAGCAGGAGCTTTTGCACCTTCCGCAGTCGCTGGAGCAGTGAGGAATCGAACGCCACGATCAGAACCTGCGCGCGCATACTCCGCGAGATATCCCAACTTCTTTGCATGAGCCAGTTCGCTGTTTTCTTTTGGGTTGACGGAAATCGACACAAGATCGAATTCCTTTCCAATCGAAAGTTCGACTTTTGCAAGCGACCGGATGGCTTCGTTGAGCACAAGCGTGCAAAGCATCGGGCATTTGTAATAGCCCATATGCAGCATGATTGGCTTCCCAGAAGCCAAGATTGCGCCAAGCGTAATTTCTTTGCCGTCATCATCAATCAACACAGTGTTCAGAGGAATCGTGTCGCCGAGATGTTCGAGAATGTCGACTCCCTCCATTTCACTCGCAATTCCATCTGCAGGAATCGGTCCTTCACCAGGAGCGAAAGGTGCAATCGATGCTTGCGCCAATGCGCTGCTTGTCATGCTGACTACAACCACGCTTGTGGTGATCAGCGAAAGAATGGACGCTTTCAAATTCACTTCTGGGCTGTTCCTGTGGAAGCTGTCGGTGCTGAAGCTGCTGCTGTCGAATCTGGTGCGGTCGAAGCTGGTGCTGGTACTACAACGGGAGCAACAACAACCTTCGGTGGATTCTTCGAATCCGCAATGACCAATTCCATAGCCTTCGTTACTGGAATGCGAATACGCGGCTCTGCGCTGCCGTCAGGAGCAGTCACCGAATACTTTTGATAGAGATCAAGTTCAGCGAGCTGCTCTGCCTTCAATTGCGTCTTCCAAAGATCAGGAGGAACGACGACCTTCAAATCAACTTCTTTATCTTCAAACTTGAAATAGAAGACACAAGTTGCGATGACTAACGCAGAGAGGATAATGATTGCGGAAAGGGAAACCACCCAAGTTGAACCCGCTTCGGGATCGTCTTCTTGAACAGGAGGGGTCATGTACGCATCTTGAGACATATTTTTTTCCTTGACTATCAGATATTTTCGAAGTGCAAGCTTTCATTCAAACGCGGGTCGCGGCGACACAACACAGATCCTCGTGAGAGGCGACCGGTTGCCGATCCGATACTGAGTCCGACGAATCCAACCAACATCAGATAATTCAACGGATTGCCGAGGCCTGTTGACGTTGTCCAGTATGCAGCTGAGAGCGCGTCATAGGTGGTGAATGTCGCAACATCGTGCGGAATCACCGGCATCACAAGCCAATAAATATCAATCCATGCAAATGCGAGCATCCACAGTGCACCAAATGCGAGAGTCCCTCTCCAACGTTTCATCCAACGAGATATAAAAAAGAGGAATGGAATGATGAAGTGACCGAAGAGCAGCGCAACACTGACCCATGCCCAATCGCCAACTTGACGGGCAAGGAACCAAACGGTTTCTTCTGGAAGATTTCCATACCAGATCAACATGTATTGACTGAATGCGATGTACGCCCAGAAGACAATTCCAAATGCCCAGATCATCTTGCCAATGTCTTGGTAATGCTCTGCGGTGATCACGCCGCGCAAATATCCCATCGCTTGCAAGCGCAGGCAGCCAATCGCGATGATTGAAAATCCTCCAGCACAGGTACCTGCGAAGAAATAGATTCCAAACATCGTGCTAAACCACGCAGGCGAAAGGGACATAATCCAATCCACTGCTGCGAATGTTGATGTGAGCGCGAAGAGAATCAAGCACGGAGCCGCTGCGTATCGCATCTTTGTTGAAAGCGCTGGATCGCCAGTCTGATCTTGTCGTCGCGACGTACGAAGAAACCATCGCGTGGCAAGTGCCCAAAACGCGAAATAGATACAGGCGCGAATCATAAAGAACGTTGGATTGAGAAACGAAGTCTTCTGAGAGACGAGCGCACCTTCTGCAGGAGAATGTTCGGTCATATGAGCGATATCTGCCCAAGGCCAAATGAGTGCCAAGCCGTGGCCAAATCCATTCCACTCGCGATTGGTAATGAGCAACCAGAACATCGGCACAAGGAAAAGCACCCAGAGCCAAGTGAGATTTGCGGCTTGCGCTTCTGCGACTCTGCGAATCGCAACGGCCCATCCTGCAGCAGTGATGTGCTGAACCATAACGAAGAAAAAAGCTCCCAGCGCGAGAGTCAACACGAAGATGCCATTCTGCAACCAGATCATTGCGAATGCGTGCGGATCATTCTGCTTCCACGCAACGAAAGCTGCTGCAAGAAGCGAGATGACTGCGACGAGATATGCCATACGCGAAGTTCGCACGAGGCGTTCGTCACCCATGATGCTGCGATCAGAAAGATCTGCGACAGTTGTGATTGAAGCACTCATAATTTCAGAGCCCCCCCCGCTTGTCTGTTGGAACTTCTTCCAAAGTTGCGTTCTGACTTCGCTGTAAAGCTTGCACATACGCCACAATCGCCCATCGATCGGCTGGCGGAACTTGCGAACCATATCCCGCCATGTTTCGAACGCCATGCGTGACCGAATTGAAAATTTGGCCAATCGGTTGAATCGTCACGGTTGCATCGTGCAAACTTTTCGCTGCGACCCAAACAGTTCCGTTGACTGGACCATCTGCATTTGCGACAAGTTCCATCGCACGCTGATTGATCGTGCCATTTCCAGCACCGGAATATCCATGGCACGGAGTGCAATAAATATTGAAACGATCTTGCCCACGCAGAAGCAATTCCATATTCATCGGCAATTGCTTTGGCATTGTGGTTGCCCATTGGCCATCAACAACACCATCGACGAAATGCGTGTCGAGATATGTTTCGCCACGCGCGACTGTTCCAACAATCTGCGGACGCTGTGAACGCTTGTCTGCGAAGAGATCATTCTCTGATTGAGGGAGAAACTTCGCTTGAAGATCCATATCTTGAATCAGATTGATCGGTCGATTTGGATTTGGCTTCGATCGTGCGTTGGCAGCAATGACCGGCGGAAGAATCGCCAGAAGTGTCAGAATCAAGAGGGTATAAATAATGATGCGTGGCATCAGCGATCCTCCACAACTTCGATGTGCTTCGCGCCGAGCGTCTTCATGAACGCCTCTGTTTTTGAGCGCAGGAATTTTGGGTCGCGAGATTCGATGACGATGAAGAATCGATCATCAGTCGCGCGGCGGAAACGATTGTTGCTTAAGAGTGGATGCGAAAGACGCGGCAAACCGTTCATCAACAACATCAATCCCACTGCAGAAAGTGCAGACAAGAGAATGGTGAGTTCAAAGATGATCGGGATCCATGCAGGCACTGACATAAGTGGCTTGCCAGAGATCAGGAACGGATACCCCGTGACCCAAACCAACGCCCAGATAGAAAAACTTTCTGCATTGGTAAATGCTTGCAAACAGAAGCCAAGGATGGCTCCGGTGAATCCAGCACCAAATACAAGGATCGGCAGAATTGTTCGCTTGATTCCCATCGCCTTATCGAGGCCATGCACTGGGAATGGGACGTGACAATCCCAGAAACGATAACCAGCAGCGTTGACTTTCTTTGCTGCGGCCATAATTTGCGATGGTGTTTCGAATTCTGCCATCATTCCATAGAGAGGAAGCGACGAGCTATTGGTCGATGCCGAAGATGCTTGCGTTTGTGGAGACAAAGTTGTCATAGCGAATCCTCCGCAGATCGAGGTTCTCGCAAAGCAGGAATTGCTCCCGATGGAATGCCGTGATCATCACCGTGATGACCTGCATGCGGATTCGCTTCGGGCATGATTGCTTTGACTTCGGCAATTGCGATCATCGGCAGATATCTGCAGAAGAGAAGGAAGAGAGTTCCAAAGAGTCCAAAGGCTCCGACCATTGTTCCGATGTCAACCCACGTTGGCACAAATTGATCCCACGAAGATGGAAGGAAGTCATTGGCAAGACTCGTCACGATGATGACGAAGCGCTCGAACCACATTCCGACATTCACGAAGATGCTGAGAATGAACATCAATGGAATGCTGGTGCGAACAGCCTTGAACCAGAAGAGTTGCGGCGTGATCACATTGCAACTGACCATGATCCAATACGCCCACCAATATTGTCCGAAGGCGCGATTGACGAATGCGAACTTTTCATACATCGCACCCGAGTACCACGCGATGAAGAATTCCATCGAGTATGCGTATCCAACCATACAACCTGTCAACAAGATGATCTTGTTCATGTTGTCGAGATGGCGCATCGTGATGAGATCTTTGAGACCGAAGAGTTGCCGCGCAGGAACTGCCAGCGAAACAACCATTGCGAATCCGGAGAAGATCGCGCCTGCAACGAAGTACGGCGGGAAGATGGTGGTGTGCCAGCCAGGAACTTGGCTGACAGCGAAGTCGAACGAAACCACGCTATGCACTGAAAGCACCAGCGGAGTGGCGAGCGCGGCAAGCAAGAGATATGCGACTTCGTATCGATGCCAATGACGCATCGATCCACGCCATCCGATCGAAGCAAGACCGTATGCAAATTGCTGGAAGCGACCTTTGGCTCGATCACGAAGCGTCGCAAGATCTGGAATCATTCCTACGTACCAGAAGACCAACGACACCGTGAAATATGTGCTGACTGCGAAGACGTCCCACAGAAGCGGACTGCGAAACTGCGGCCACATCTCCATCGAATTTGGAATTGGGAAAAGCCAATATGCAAGCCAAACTCGTCCAACGTGAATGCCTGGGAAGAGTCCAGCGCAAACAACTGCGAAGATTGTCATCGCTTCTGCGAATCGATTGATTCCCGTGCGCCACTTTTGGCGGAAGAGAAAAAGAATCGCAGAGATCAGCGTTCCTGCATGACCGATACCAACCCAGAAAACGAAGTTCGTGATGTCGTATGCCCACATCACTGGGTTGTTCAATCCCCACACGCCGACGCCTGTGAAGATGAGATACATCACGCAGAAACCCAAGAATCCCATCATGCCTAAACAAATGACGAATGCGATATACCACGCCATCGGCGGACGATTTTCTGCGACACGGCAGACTTGGTGAGTGACCTCGCCAAACTTGTGCATATTCAAGACGAGTGGTGCGCGCGAACCGGTTGGCTGCTCGGTGTTATCCGTTTCGATAAAACCCTTTAATGAGAAACCACCAGAAGGCTTACCAGAGGGATGTCCTGAATCTGAAGATGGGTTTGATGGATTGGACATGATCAACTCTTCGCCTTTGAATGAGATCCATGGCTCGCCGGAGAATAATCATGAGAATCCCCGCTTTCGCGTTCGATTGCAGGATTTGTTACGCGCGCGAGATATTGCAATCGCGTCTTTGTATTCAATTCTTCCAGCAACTGATACGAACGACCACTGCGATGCAATTTCGCAACTTTGCTATCTGAAACATTCAGATCTCCAAAGATGATCGCATTCGTTGGGCACGCCTGCTGGCACGCCGTTTCAACTGCACCATCTGGCATTGGGAAGTTGTCGACGCCGCTCGCGGTGCCTCCAGACTTTGCCCAAGCGTTCTTATATTTGATCTTTGCAGCTTGAATGCGTTGCGTGCAGAAGGTGCACTTTTCCATCACGCCTCGCATACGAACGGTGACTTCCGGATTGAACTGCATTCGCAGCCAAACGTCTGGACCATCCTCGACGTAGTACTCAGGCTTGACTTTTACCAATCCTTCTTCGCGTTGCAATTCGCGCCGTTGATAATCGAAGAAATTGAATCGGCGAACTTTGTATGGACAGTTGTTGCTGCAATAGCGCGTTCCAATGCAGCGGTTGTAAACCATCGAATTGATTCCATCCTTGTCGTGCACAGTTGCTGCAACTGGACAAACCTGTTCGCACGGTGCGTTTTCGCAGTGCATGCAAGTGACTGGTTGAATTGCGAAACCTTCTGGCTTCGCTGGATCTGATCCGCGGAAATATCGATCGATGCGAATCCAGAACATTTCACGACCGCGCAAGACTTGATCTTTACCGACAACTGGAATGTTGTTCTCTGCCTGACATGCAGTGACACACGCGCTGCAACCAGTGCACTTTGCCAAGTCAACCGACATTGCCCAACGGAAACGCGCGCCTTCGAGATTTGTTTCCGACCAGAGCGAGAGTCTGCTTGCGACGTGAGTGAGGTGTCGCGCAAAGTCTGGATGATTTCGATATTCGCCGATGCTCGCCTCTCGAATCAAAGTTGGAAGGCGTTCTTGAATGCCATCTTCTGGAACCTTCGAGCTCAGCGCATCCGCTGCACCATGATCTTGAGTGTGAGCGATCGCATACTTCGCACCTGTCGAAACAATACTGGCCGCCATCGCCCAGTCGGGATTCGCAGCGGTTCGTATTTTGTACGCATTGAAACCAGCATCAAGCGCAGTCGAACCAACTCCTCGGCCCGTGCGTCCATATCCAACGCTCAGTCCAACTGAAGTATCTGAATAGCCCGGCATTGGCCACGCAGCGGCTTCGACTGAACGACCATCAACGGAAATTTTCACCATGTCTCCGCGACGAACTCCGATCGTCTGCGCAGACTGATTGCTCATCAAAGCGACATTGTCCCAAGTGATTTTCGTCACTGGATCTGGAAGTTCCTGCATCCAAGCAAGGTTGGAGAAGCGACCATCCCAGACTTTCATATCGCGCAAGAAGACAACTTCCAACACATCGACTGCATTGATCTTTGTCGTTTCCGCACTGAGAGCTTTGGCGATTGCGGCACTTGCGAGCGATGCGTTGTTCTGCATCTTTGCTGTTGTGCCAGCAACAAATCCTTGATCGAGCCATGTGCGCCATGCACTATCGAAGGCCACTCCAGAAAGTCCGCTTGCAGCAACATGCGTTCTGCGCACGATGGAATATCCATCAGTTGGATCGCTTCCAAGCAACTCCGCGAGCAATTCGATTTGACTTTTTCCACCTTGACCCACAGGGATCATCGGCAAGATCAATGGTTGCTGCACGGAGAGCGTTCCATCGAAACTTCTTGCGTCATCCCATGACTCCAAGAAATGCGATTGGGGAATGTGCCACGAGCAAGATGGACTCATCGCGGTTTCATTCGCGTACATCCCAAGATGAATGACATTTGGAACTTTCGTCATCGCATTTTCGAATTGGCAGTCGACTGGTGCGTCATAGACGGGATTTCCCCCCAAAATGAGCAGTGTGTCAACGGATCCAGTATTCATCGAAGTGCACAAAGCAGTGAAGCGATCCTTTGATGCTTCCATCGATTCGGAGATGTAATTGATCGTCTTGCCTTCATTGCCAAGCGTGCGATTGATCGCAGCAACCAATGCGTGGGTCAATGCGGATGCAGTTGCGCCTGCAGTGACCAAAGATGTTCCGCGATTTGATTTCAAATCTTCAATGAGTTTTTTGACGAGTTCTTGACCGCGACCAATCAACATCTCTTGCGCAGCCTGAGATTTCGTCATCGCGTCGATCGCGGCTTTCAATTCTGGAGAGTCATCGCCTGCACCCACACCTTGCGCGACCATAGATGCAAAAGTTGCAAGACCACTCAAGCGAATTGCGAGTCGCTCGTCTGCATTCATTCCTGTTGTCGTCAAACCATTTTCGACAACATAGAGTCGCGCGATTTGCTGAGCCTTTGGATCAACCGCTTCAACAGCGCGACCAGCCGACCATTGGCGCGCCCAACGCGGCGAATCGGGAGAGCCATACAAGAAGTCATCGCCGAGAGAAAGAATAATGTTCGCTTTGTCGAATGATGGGAGTGGACGAAGTTGCGCAGAGAACGCCAGTGCATTTCCCTGAATCACATTATCGCGCGAGAGCGGTTCCCACGCGACGATCTGCGCTTGCGGGAATGCGCTCTTCACACGAGCGATCATGTCGGCGTGGCTTGGACCACTATGCATGTCCATAAGAATCGCCAAACCCTTGCCGCCATTTGCGCGCAGATCCCTTGACTTGTTCGCCAAGAAAATCGAAAAGGGTTCATAGAAAGTTTCCGTATTGCGCGACAGAACGGTTCGACTGCGATCTGGGTCGTAGAGACCAAGAATTTGGGATTGCGCCGCGGATGAAATTCCTGCGCCACCCCACGGATGCATTGTGTTTGAATCAAGTTTGATTGGCCGACCGTCATAACTTTTTGCGAGCACTGGCTGCGCAAAACCACTGAATTCCCAGACCGTGCTGTAATAAACAGGATCACCAGGAACGCGATTTGCAGCTTGACTTGCAGCAGGAACGATCTTTGTTTCGGGCCATCGACGACATCCTGCTATTCCCAAACCTGCGAGGGCGAATGATGCACCCATCACTTTGAGAAAATTGCGCCGCTCGTTTTCGGTGGCGTGTTCAGATGCACCGTCAGGAAATTCGCGGTGCATCCAATCTCGAAACTCGCTTGAGTTTGTGAGGTCTTCAACACTCCGCCAATAGGGCTTCTTTACCGATGACATGTCGAACAGTTCTCGCTTGGGTTGATGTGAAAGAGCTTGACAAGTGATTCGCGTTCTTCGCGCGTCAACTCGACGCGTTGGTCCCAACCCATGTTGGTGATTTGCGATACAGGGCGAAGACGATCTGTTGGTTCGCGGTGGCAATCAAGACACCATCCCATTGCCAGCGGTGAATAGCGATACACAACTTCCATTTGATCAATACGCCCGTGACATTCAACGCAACCCACTCCGCGATTGACATGTGCGCTGTGATTGAAATACGAATAGTCAGGAAGTTTGTGAACTTTGATCCACTCAACTGGCAAACCAGTTTCGTATGAACTTCTAATTTTTTCCAACTTGGGACTGTCTCGCTGAATCTGCGTATGACAATTCATACAAGTTTGCGTTGCGGGCACAGCTGCAAACGCTGCGCTTTCGACTGTGTTGTGGCAATAGCGACAATCCATTCCAAGTTGGCCGACATGCAGCGCGTGGCTATATGGAACTGGTTGCGTCGGCTGATAGCCGGCATCGATCGTTTTGGGACTGAATCCGTATGCGACAACGAAGGCTGCATATAAAGGAAGGATCGCACCAGTCACCAAGATGAATGGCAAGATCGCATTGGTCCAACGGGGGAAGAGGAATCGGCTCATGTGTGTTTGGCTGGCTTCGTCGTGGTTGTTCGGGCTACTTCGTGCTTTTTTTCACAAACTATGTCGAATACTCAATATTAGGAGCGATGGAGTCTTGGCGCAAGGATTCACAAAGATTGAAAATGGGATAAATTCCATATAAGTGAATGACTCTCAAAAAATGAAGATTGCTTCGGCAAGCGCACGGACAAACTGTGGGGATTATCACGCAACTTTGTCGCAAATTGCTCTGAGAGCTCATCAAACAATTTTGCCAAAGTTCGATCATCCTGCTCTGACCGAAGCATTGAATAATCGAGAATTACTCAGTTTTACATCGACTCCCGAAGGTGTTGCATTTCCACATGCCATTCACGATGAGATCAATCCAAGTGCTTCTGGAATAGTGATCATGACGCTGTTTCAGCCAATTCTTTGGGGTTCAAACCAAGTCCAAATTGTCGTGGGGTTGTTTGGATCGACATCCGAACCGTGGCGACATGTCCGATCTTTAGCAAGAATCGCACGCGTGTGTTCGCAAGCCAATATAAGACAAGAACTTATAGCTTGTGGCGATGACTTGTCACTGTTGAATTTATTCGACAAGGAGTGCAATAACAATGCCTGAAATGGTGCAAGGCATGCGTTTAGTCGTTCTGCTTGTCCAGCATGGTCAAGCGTTCGAAGCCGTCATCAATGCCGTCCTCGATGCGGGAATTGTTGACGCAACTGTTGTTGAGAGCCAAAGTTTGTCATCAATCATGAGCAAAGACATGCCAATCTTTGCTGGACTCGCCGCCCTGCTTCCGCAGTCGATTGGCAGTCGTGCGATCTTTGCCCTCTGCCCAGCGGAGAAGGCGACAATCCTGATTGGATATCTGCGGGAGATTCCAAAAGATGACCGCCCGATCGCGGCCGCATTCCCGGTTGAGCATTTTCTCGGATTTGATTCGTGACCAACTCGATCTTCTGGCTTGTGATTGGGATTGTGATTCTGGTTGCAGGGAGTCGATGGACCGAACGAATCCGCAGACGATTTCCGATTTCAAATGTCCTTGGTGGTGGCTGGGCACTACTCGCACTTGGAATTGCCATCGGCCCTCGTGGCGTTGGCGTGCTCGATGGCGAGCGCCTCTCACAAGTGCAACCGATCTTGCTTGTGTTGCTGACGTGGAGCGGAGTGATTGTCGGACTTCAATGTCAAGCAACTCTTGTGCGCGCGATTCCGAATGTGCTCTGGCGTTGGATCACATTTGATTTGACGATCAGCTTGCTGATGAGTGTTGCTGCAGCAGGACTGCTCGCAAGAATCTGGCAACCAGACTCCCCCGCCGCTGCGCAAATACTTTTGACTGGAACACTTGCTGCGATTGCAATTGGCTGGAATCCAGAAACACGATCTCTTGGCATTCGATCCGATGCGCCCGCGATGCGATTAGCAGTGTTAGTACAAAGTGGCGCAGGAGCACTTGCAATTTGTTCGCTTGCCATTGCAACACTTGCCCTGCAATGCGCTCATCAGGATTTCAGCGGAGCAGTGATCTTTGCGCCATACGGCGGAATGGTTGCGCTTGCAATGGAATGCGGCGCAGTGATCGTGGTCTCTCTTGGTGCGTATGGAATTCTGCGAGACTCGCGCGAGGATGATGCGCGCACGACGTTGATTGTCATTGGCGCACTCTGCTTGCTCTCTGGAATTGCTGTGACATTTGGAGGCTCTGGATTACTGACTGGACTGCTCTTCGGTGCGATGATCGGACTTGGTCGCCGAAGATTGCGCGGATTAGAACATGTACTTTCGTACTCAGAACCAATCGTTGCAAGTGGATGTTTTTTCTTTGCCGGAATCACACTTGCATTCCCTGGCGGCGCGACATCGCTGAACAGCATTCTGATTGTCATCGCAATTGCGTTGTCGCTAGCGATTGCTCGGCGCGTGCTCAAGCCACTCATAATGAATGTTGCGCTCGCATCGGTGCGTGATAGTGTGGCGCTCGATTCGCCAGTTGCGCGCGCACCCATTCGACAAGCACCACTGACAATCGTTGTCCTTCTTGCGTTTGCTATCCAAGATTCTTCTGGACTTGCAGATCAATTGATTGGCCTCGCTGTTCTGATCTCGCTGATGAGCACTCTTTCGACATTCTGGCCACGACCTGCACGGAGCGCGACCAAATGAAATTGCGCACAACAACCATTCAAAATCGAAAGGATCGCCCACGATTTGGCGCGACTTTTCTCGCTGTTTCGTTGATATGCCTTGTGGGGTTGATTCTGGTCACACGCGAATTACGGATGCGTATTACAGGCATTCCTCAATCGAATTTGCCGGCAGCGGGCGAAACGACATTGCTGCTTGGCGTGATCATCTTGGGGTCGTGGCTTTCGGGAAGATTGATTCGCAGAATTGGACTGCCGCCAATTACAGGACAACTTTTATTCGGCGTGCTTGTTGGACCGAGTTTTTGGTCTTGGCTCAATCGCCCCGAATTGTCATTGATCAATGCTTCACAGCTTGTGTCGCTGCAAGGACCCGAATCACTCGCTGTGATCATGATCGGACTTGTCGCGGGTGCTGAAATTAATTGGCCATTTCTTCGCGACAGATTGCGCGTGATCACCGCTCTTGCTGCGGGACAAATGGGTTTCGTTTGCATCGCTGTTGGATTCGTCGCTTTTGCATTTCTGAATTCTATACCGCAGGCGATCATTGTGGCGACAATTGCGGCAACAAGCAGTTCCGCAGTCTCGGTCGCTCTCTTGCGCGAGATGAGACATCCAACAGAATTTGCTCGATTGCTTCTGGCAACAACAGTTGCGAAAGATCTTTTCCTCGTGGTCGCATTTTCAATCGTGCTCTTTGTCATTGCAGCGACATCATCATCAACTCACATACATCAAGCCTGGTATTGGATCATGCTGCATCTTGCTGGAAGCATCGGCGTTGGAATCGCACTTGCGTTTCCGCTTCGATGGGCGTTGGCACGAATCGAACGTCGTATGACTGCGGTGGTTATCGTCACTGCGATCTTTCTTGCAATTTTCTGTTCGACGATTGGTATTGCGCCACTCATCACTGCGCTGACGCTTGGATATACAGCGCGCAATATTGCGCCAATAGTGACTTCGTCTTTCTTTGCAACTGCACGCAGGCTCTTTCTTGCTGTCTGCTGCGTTTTCTTTGCTGCGGCAGGAGCGCATCTCGATCTCTCTGCGCTTGTCGCAAATTGGGGCGTTGTGTTTGCAATCTCTGCTGTGCGCTTTGCTGGAATTTGGACAGGCGCAACCATCGCTGCTGGCACAAATGGATTATCGCCAACAGCGACGCGCTGGGCTTGGGCGGGTTTCATTCCGCAGGCGGGAATATCTCTCGCACTTGCCGCACAAATTGCGGTGGAATTTCCAAATGAAAAGTGGGCAAGCAGTCTTGCAACAATCGTGATTGCCTGCATCACACTGAACGAAATGATCGGTCCAATTCTGATGCGTATCGCACTGCGCAAAGTACCGTCCCACGAATGAGACATCACGCATGATCGATACGCATTGCCATCTGACCTTTCCAGAATTCGCTGGCCGCGTTTCTGAAGTTCTCGATGCCGCCTCGCGTGTGGGAGTGCATAGCGCGATCACCATTTCTACGACCACGGCTGATGCAATTCGCGCCACCGAATTGGCTGCACTTCATCCACGACTTTTTGCCACTGCTGGAGTGCATCCTTTATATAGCGACAAACCGTGCAACTGGGCGGAACTTCGCCGTGCAGGCGAACATCCAAAGTGTGTTGCGTGGGGAGAACTGGGTCTGGACAATCACTATGACAAACCACCAACTGCACAGCAGCGTGCGATATTGGAAGAACAACTTGCTCACATCATTCGTTGGAGCGCTGAAGGACTTTCCAAACCGATCGTGGTCCACTGCAGAAAAGCGTTCGCAGATCTTGTTCCAATCTTGAGCGCAACAGGTTTGCCTGGAAATCGTTTTGTCTTTCATTGCTTTACAGGTGACTCCAATGATGTTCGCATTGCGCTCGACATGGGCGCATTCATTTCATTCACTGGCGTGCTGACTTTCCCTGGCGCACCCGAAGTGCGTGCCGCTGCGAAGATTGTCCCAATTGATCGGCTGATGGTCGAAACAGATTCTCCCTTCTTGGCGCCGCAACCAGTCAGAGGGGAGTGGCCCAACGAGCCAAGATTCGTAGTTCATGTTGCTGATGCACTCGCGCAAGCACGAGGAGAAGACCCAATAAAACTGAACGAGCAACTTGATGAGAACGCGGCGCGCTTCTTTGGCGAAATGCTTCGACAGCCTAGAATGATCGACCGATGAGTGATCACACCGATAAACCAGCTGCACGGACAAGTTCTTTCATGAGCTTTGGAGATCACCTTGACGAATTGCGCAAGAGAGTTTTTCTTGCGGTTGTCGTTCCAGTTCCTTTGATGCTGGCGCTCTTTTTCTTTGGAGGTCAAATCCGCACCTTCCTGTGCGAACCACTTCTGCTTGCGATGCGCACGAACAACATTACTGCGCAACTGACAGTTCTCAGCCCGACCGAGACGATGATGATGGACATAAAAATCTCATTCATCCTTGCATTGGTGATTGCTGCGCCGTGGGTTCTCTGGCAACTTTGGAAATTCGTTTCGCCGGGACTGCATCAAAACGAACAACGATTCGTTCGACTGCTTCTGCCGGGCAGCGGAATCTTGGCGTTGATTGGCTTGACATTGCTGTATTACGTCATGCTTCCATTGATGTTGACGATGCTTGTCAGCTTTAGCATTTCACCTGAAACGAAGTTGGACACAAATCCATCACCAACGCCCATGACCACTCCAGCGATGCCGATGCTGAAAACTGATCCCGCATCGCCGCAAGCAGGCCAATCGTGGATCAACACAACCACACGCGAACTTCGATTCGCCCTGCCAATTGCTGGCGACACAACGCAGGTTGAAATTGCAAGCATTGCGCTCGAGCATCCTGGATCGCTTGTCGCATCGTTTCGTCTCAGCGAATATCTTGATTTCATCTTGCTCTTTGCGATGGGCTTTGCTCTTGCATTTCAATTGCCGATTGCGTTATTGCTTCTGAGCTGGGTGGGCATCGTCAATCCAACGATGCTGCGCAAAAACCGCAAGTATGCATTCTTCGGCATCATCGTCCTCGCTGCGGCAATCGCTCCTGGAGATATGTTGTCGCTCTGTGTTGTTGCGGTGCCACTCGTTCTGCTCTTTGAATTTTCGATTTGGCTGATCATCTTTGCGCCAACATCTCGGGTTGCATCTGGAAGCGTGCTTTCGAAATTCGGCGAGCGCTTTCGCACCACTCGTTCGCGCGAAGGCAATGTCGGAGACGAATGACACATGAAGCACTTTGATGAATTGCGATCTATCCCATCGATCGCTTTGCGAGCTCTTCCTGCTTGGCGGCATCGACTTCGACGAAGAATCTTGATGCTCCCTCGTGGCGCTTCACTGGAAGATCAACGAATGATGAAACGTGCGATGGAGTTAGCTCAAGCCGCCGGCGATCGTGGAGAAGTTCCTGTTGGAGCGGTGATTTATCGCGCAGGCGTGATCTTGTCTGAAGCGTCGAATGATCGAGAAGCCAGCGGCGATCCAACAGGTCATGCAGAAGTTGTTGCGCTACGGCTTGCGGCGATTGCCAATGGCGGTTGGAGATTGAATGAATGTTCGATGGCGGTGACATTGGAACCGTGTCCGATGTGTGCTGGCGCATTGGTCAATGCGAGAATCTCTCGATTGCTTTATGGCGCACGCGATCCAAAGGCTGGAGCAGTCGACACGCTTTACGATCTGTGCCGTGACCCTCGATTGAATCACAGAATGGAAGTCATCGGTGGATTGTTCGCAGCGCAGTGCGGTTCTCTTTTGACCAATTTTTTTAGGGCTCGCCGAATTGCCAAACGCACGAATCGACCGAACGTCGCATGACCGTGGTTCCACCCAAAATTGTCTGTGTCGATCTTGGTGGAGTTGTCATACGTATTTGCAGATCGTGGACCGAAGGTTGCGCGAATGCGAATGTTCCACCTCGTGGATTTGTCGAAGGGAGTGAAGACTCAACTCGCCAACTGCGACACGAAGCAGTTGATCGATATCAGCGAGGACTGACCGCGTACTCCGATTTCCTCGATGAAATTTCCACGATCTTCGGCGGCATGTATTCGCCGCAAGAAATTGGGCGTATTCACGATGGATGGATCTTGGGCGACTATCCCGGCGTTGCAGAACTGCTCGCTGCACTTCAGCGCGATGGCATTCGTGTTGCTTGTCTTTCGAATACGAACGATTCTCATTGGAAGCAGATGCAAGAAACATCTTCTGCATTCGGCGTGATCGAAACTCGCCACGCATCGCATCTCCTTGGATTGAACAAGCCAGACCCTGCGATCTTTGCCGCGTTTGAAAAATCAACCGGCTGCACACCAAGCGAAATTTTCTTTGCCGACGACTTGATCGAAAATATCCGCGCCGCTGCAGCTCGCGGTTGGGACACGCTGCATATTGATCACGAGGGAGACCCCGCACAGCAAATTGCTGACGCGCTTGCCAAGCGTGGTGTGGTTGCTAGTAGTGCGGCTTCGCAATCTTCCTCTATTGCTGCTCGCCCTGCGATCCCATCTCCACTCATGACACGCACGCTTTGTCGTGCCGAGCAGCCTGGTGGCATTATCAAAGTTCGTTCCGCAGATTTCCTTGTCGACGAATTACCGCTGTACGAACCATCAGGCGAAGGTGAACATCTTTATCTAGGCATTCAAAAAGAAAATATGCCGCATGACGAAATGCTCCGCATCATTGCAGACCACTTCAATGTCGATCCTTCTTCAATTGGTACTGCTGGCAGAAAAGATCGCCATGCGGTCACCCGCCAAGCGGTTTCGGTCAATCTTCCAGGGAAAGAACCGCCGACAGAATTGACACACGATCGAATGCTCGTGCTGTGGAGTCTGCGGCACGGCAATAAATTGCGAACAGGTCATCTTGCGGGAAATCGATTCGCGATTCGAGTGCGAGAAGTCGATCCTTTGCAGATTCCAGTGGTGTATCGCAGACTCCAAAAACTAACCAAGTCTGGCGTGCCAAATGGATTTGGCGAACAGCGATTTGGACAGCGCCTCGATAATCATTTACTAGGCCGAATGGTTTTGGAAGAAAACTGGAATGGCATCATCGAACATCTCACTGGAACTTCTCATCCCATTTTTCCAGAACATCAACGCGCCGCGCGGATTGCATGCGATGCTGGCGAATGGTCTGCAAGTGTTCCACTTTGGGGGGCAGGCGATCACGCAGAACGGCGAATGGCGTTGGCGAAATCGCGCGGCTGGACAAGTTCGCGCAGCGTGAAGTCGCTTGGTGGCGCGACGCTTCGCTTCTGGGTGAATGCATTGCAATCTGCGATCTTTAATCGCGTGGTCGATGATCGGATTGCCGCGAATGAACTCGATCACATTCGAGGTGGAGACATCGCATATCGCCATGAAGGTGGTGCATGTTTCGTGGTCGACGCAAGCGAACCGCTTGATTCGCTCAACGCGCGTGCAATGCGATTCGAGATTTCTCCCACGGGTCCAATGTTTGGCGAAAAAATGCTTGCGCCTGGCGAATCGGTTGCGCAAGTAGAAGCGAATGCCGCACGCACATTCGCGTCGCCGCCAGAACTCTTCACGGCATCAAGTCATCCTCCATCGGGCGAGCGTCGCCCACTTCGGATTTTTATCCAGAACGCAGCGCTTGATTCTGGCATCGATGAATTTGGTGGCTACATTCGCATTGCATTCGACTTGCCACCAGGTGCGTTTGCGACCACTGTCTTAAAAGAATTGTTTGGTCCGATTCGCACAAGTTCTGGTGCAAATTCTGGTGCAAATTCTGGACTGACGTTGGGTGGCAACGACTGACAAGTCAAACGATGGAATCAATCTTCGGTCGAATCTTCGGACTCACCAAGCAAGTCATCCTCGGATTCTTCCCCATTGGAAAGATCTTCTTCATCGTCGATGTCTGCAGCCAAAGGTGGCAGCAATTCGGTGGGCGACGCTGATGCTGCTGCGATCACTTCCTCTGCGGCAAACATCGGAGCATTACACGCAACTGCGATTGCAATCGCATCCGATGGTCGTGCATCGATTTCGATTTCCTTCGGCCCACGGCGCAGAATAATCTTGGCGAAGAACGTCCCTTCTTTCAATGAGACGATTTCGACTCGATCGACAGTTGCACCAAGGTCGTCGATGATAGTTGTTAAGAGATCATGAGTCTGCGGTCGCTCGACGCTACATCCCTTGCGACGGCGTTCGATTGCGCATGCTTCGGTCATGCCGATCACGATTGGGAATGATCTCGTTCCGCCGATTTCCGAAAGTTCGATGATCTGCATATCGACCATCTCTCGGATGTAAATTCTTGTAAGTTCGATTTGGACAGACATTTTTTTAGATACTCGTTCTCAATTCTACTGCGCGGACCAAGCGGACAAGAGATAAGGAAAATCAATACCGTCCACAACGCAATCATTGTTGAAATCTGCGGTGCAAGTGCACGCCGAACAAACCCCCCACTGTGTCATAAAAATTGCAAGATCAACTCCATTCACGCTGCCATCTTGATTCAAATCCGCTGGGCCGGGATTCATACTTTGCGCCATCAACACCGCGGCGCCAGCATGAATAACTCCCGCTCCGGTGTAATTGTCATAACCAGTTGGCGTAAGGTCGCGCGCGGTCTGCATAAGGACTGTTCGAATTGCCGCTGCGCTCATTGTTGGATAGACAGAGCGCATAAGAGCAATTGTTCCCGTCACATGCGGTGCACCCATACTCGTTCCACTACGTGTTGTATATCCATCGTTGGTATAGAGAGAATAAATCGATTCTGCAGGCGCAGTCACATCGACTTCCGGTCCAAAGTTAGAAACGCTATATCGCATATCGAAACGATTTGAACCAGCGACGGCAATCGTCTCGCTCCACCTTGCAGGCCACGCAACGGAACTATTCGAGTTTCCTACTGAAGCGATCATTGGCACTCCTTGCGCAGCGGCGTACTGCACAGCGGCATACAAATATTGCGAACCAACGTTGTACTGCAAGCTCATATTGACCAAATCTGCTCCCTGATCGATCGCCCAAACTAAACCATCGGCGACATAAGACTCCAGACCAGTACAGGGATTCACAATGACAACAGGAAGAATCTTTGCGTCCCAACACATTCCAGCAATGCCTGATCCGTTGCCCCCCTTCGCAGTCATAATTCCAGCAACATGGGTTCCGTGACCGCCGCACACATCGCTTGTGTCCGTCGTGCCGAGTGGAATGTTGCGACCTGGAAGAATTCGACCATCCAGTTCTGTGTGAGGGAAAACCCCACTATCGAGAAGAGCAATAACAATCGTCGGATTACTTGTGAACACTGACCATGCTTGCTCTGCGCGAATATCTGCGCCGATCGTGCCACCGTTCTGTCCAGTATTCGAAAGTGAATACTGTATGGGGTAGCTTGGATCATTTGGAACATCTGCGAGACCGCCAATACCGTCGACTTCGCAGATTTCAAATCCAGGCCATGTTGCGCGCAGTGTGTCTGCGACGGCAAGCGCATTAGATCCTGGTGCGATCGAGACGCGATACCAACGATCTAATCCGATCGATTTTGCGATGTCCGCTCGCTTGGCAGGATCGGTCAATGCCAACTTGATCTTGTCCACACCGAATGTTTTCATAATGCGACTGAGATTGACATCACCAACTCCAGTTGCTGTTCGAAATGTCAGATCGCCCGTAGGAGTCGTCGCCACTTCGCAACCCGCACGGACGCGTACAAAAATATGATCGGACGCAAAGAGTTCATCGGCAACTGGTGCAGCGTCAGCTTTCGCCAGAGCCTTCTCCGCAACTTGCGCCAGTGCACTTGAAGAAACAAGAGTGACCGCCAAAAAAGAACAGACCTTCGCCGCCAAATTGCGAGCGAAGTTCGAATTTTCTATAGAACAAAGCACTCTCATAAATCGACACCAAATCATAGGCGGGCTTGATTCTGCAAGCCTTTTGCCTGTACATTCCTCACACTCTATTATTCAATCAGGAACCAAAAATGCCAAAAAACTTTTACACTTTTACCTCCGAATCCGTCTCTATGGGCCATCCAGACAAGATGGCGGATCAGATCTCAGATGCCATTTTAGACGCAATGTTGACGGTTGACCCCACTTCTCGCGTCGCCTGTGAGACTTTGGTCACCACGGGCCTCGCTGTAATCGCTGGCGAAGTGACCTGCGGTGGTTATGTGGACATTCCAAAGGTGGTGCGGGATACGGTGCTTCGCATCGGTTACGACTCTGCAGACAAGGGTTTCGACGGGCGCTCGTGTGGCGTTTTGGTCACACTCGGCCGTCAATCTCCAGACATTGCGCGTGGCGTGAATGTCAAAACATCAACCAAGAAAAAGAAGGAGCAAGGCGCAGGCGATCAAGGAATGATGTTCGGATTCGCTTGCCGCGAAACGCGTCAGTTGATGCCGTTGCCAATTATGTTGTCGCACCGCTTGGTCGCTCGACAAGCTGAAGTTCGCGAGAAGGAAATCATCAAAGGACTTCGCCCCGATGCGAAGAGTCAAGTTGCCGTCGAGTACGACGGAACAACTCCACGCAAGATCGTCAATGTTGTTCTCTCCACGCAGCATCATCCAATGTGGAATGAATGCCAAGAAAAACTTTCCGACGAAGTGACGAAGCACATCATTCGACCAGTGCTTGGTGATTGGTGGCACGATGGAATCAAAGTCTGGGTGAACCCAACTGGACGATTTGAAATCGGTGGACCACACGGCGATTGCGGGCTGACTGGTCGCAAGATCATCGTGGACACATACGGCGGTCGCGGTCGACATGGTGGCGGTGCATTCAGTGGTAAGGATCCATCGAAGGTCGATCGCTCTGCTGCATATATGGCTCGTTACATCGCAAAGAACATCGTGGCTGCGGATCTTGCGGAAGTTTGCGAAGTGCAACTTGCGTATGCGATCGGCGTTGCGCAACCAACATCCGTCTTGGTCGATACTCAAGGAACTGGAAAAATTCCAGACGAAAAGCTGGCGCGCATCGTGGAAGAATCCTTCGATCTCACGCCGCACGGAATCTTGACGAAACTCGATCTCCTCAAGCCGATTTATTCTCACACTGCATATCACGGACACTTCGGACGTGAGCCAGGTGAATCCGGCAAGGGGTCATTCCTCTGGGAACGCGCCGACATGGCACCTGCGCTGCGCAAATCCGCGGTTCGAGTTCGCTCCAAGTGAATGCTCGATTTGCTTCACCGACACGCGCCGCTGCGTTGACTCGCATTTTGGCGCAGGTCGCGTGCTTTCCCGAGTTGCGATTCGATGCACGAACGGTGCGTTCGCCACGATCCGCCTCGAGCACAGACACGCCCCAGAAAACTCTTGCGAATTCGCACGGAGAAGATTCTGCGGGCGAATCGATCGGTGGACTTGCCACAGCGATCGAGCAAGCAACTCTGCGACATTGGCTGACAGCCGAATCAATCGCACGCGTTCTCTGCAATCGACCGTGGTTGGAGGTTCAACCAGAAATTCGCGCTGCACTCTTGGTCAGCATCACACAGATTTTATTTATGCCACGCGAACCCGATCACGCTGTGGTCGATGACGCGGTCAGTTGGACTCGTGGGCGATTGCAATCTGGTGCTGGCGGATTTGTTAATGCACTTCTGAGACGCATTGTTGGATTGCGCGGGGATTGCATTCCTGCAACAGAGAAGTTTGCTTGGTGGGAACACGCAGACGCGCTTCCCTTGCCAGATGGTTCTGTTTTGAAGTTAAACGAGCCCGTTCTTTCATCGGACCCCATCGCACGACTCTCTGCTCAAACAAGTCATCCCACTGCGCTGATTACCCGTTGGTCAGTCGCACGCGGGATGGAGACTGCACGAAAATTTGCGGTGCATGGTCTGTTGCAAATGCCGATCGTGGTGCACGATGCATCGGGCAACACACTTGCGAGCGATCATCCCGTTCGAAAGTGCGCTACACCGCATTCTGTCGAAGGGTTCTTTGTCTGGAATGACACAACGGAATCGCTGGCATCAATTCTTGCGCAGTTCCCAGCGCTGCTTGTTCAAGACCCTGCGAGTGCACGCGCGATTGATGGAACTCGCGATCTTTCGCCGCGACGAATTCTGGATGCGTGCGCTGGCCGCGGAACAAAGGCAGTGCAGTGCGCAATGCGACATCCAAACGCTGAAGTTTGGGCGACTGATCCCGATCCACAGCGAATGGCTTCGCTACGCGCACGCGCGCAAGGGATTGCGAATCTCAAAGTCGTCGAACTTGCAGAAATCGGCACGCTTCCTCGTCACTTTGATCTCGTTCTGCTCGATGTCCCCTGCTCGAACACTGGCGTGCTTGCGCGACGACTCGAGGCGCGATATCGATTCACAGAGCGCAATCTCGATGAACTCCTTCGACTGCAGCGTGGCATCGGCGATCATCATCGTGGACTCTGCGCATCTGGAGGAATGATTCTCTGGAGCACGTGCAGTATGGACCGCGCCGAAAATCAAGATCAAGCGAAGTGGCTCGCGAAACAAGTCGGCGGGAAGGTTGGTCGCGAAGACGAGTGGTTGCCACACGGAATGCCCGGAGACTCGCAAACTACGATGACCGATGCGTCGTATCACGCAAGAATTTTGTTGCCGTAAACTTTTTAGGCTTATTCATTTATCATTCATACACGGAGAACCCGATGACAGAAACACCTCCAACTTTTACCACCGCAGTCCAAAAAACAGAGTGGCCAAAAATCCTTGGGATCGTTTCAATTATCTTCGGCGCATTTGGTTTGATGACTGGCTTCTGTGGCGTGATTTCATCGGTGGCTTTAGGCCCCATCAGCGAAGCCATGCAAAAGTTTGTGCCCGCGAACCAGAACGCCGCCTCTCCTGCAGACACATTTCAAGCGATGGAAAAGCTCCAAGGTTGGATGGTGGCAAATGCCGTGCTAACCGCTTTGATTGCAATTCTCTTGATTGTGGGTGGTGCGAAACTGATCAAGCGGCAAGCGCAGTGCCGAATGATTCTTCTCTATTGGGCAACGCTGAAGATTTTGCTTGGGGTTTTTGGAACGGCCCTGGGATTTCTTTCGTTCCAAGATCAGATGCAAGCCATGCAAAAAAGTAACCCTCTAAACCCGATGATGACGTCTACCTTCGGACTCATCAGCATGGGCTTTGCATTTCTTTGGGCGATTGCCGGAGCGGTTTTTATAATCATTTGGTTCAAGAGAGACAAAATTCGTAGCGAAGTTTCGAGCTGGATGTGATGTATTGCGCTGGCATCGATCACGGACACAGCCGTGGTTACAGCCTCGGATACAGCCACGGAATTGCATAAGTAGGCAGCCGTGGAAAGTCCTCTCGGGGCTCAGACAGTCCTCGGCGACCGACACGATCCGATTTATAAAATTTTGCTTGCAAGTGCCGTCGGCCGCCTGCGGAACTCGCCCGAGAGAACTTTCCAGCGGCTGGACACGCAAGCAGAAGTTCGATTGATGCAGCCACGGATACAGCCACGGAATTGCATAAGTGAGCAGCGGCTGGACACGCAAGCAGAAGTTCGATTGATGCAGCCTCGGAATTGCATAAGTAGGCAGCCGTGAAAAGTCCTCTCGGGGCTCAGACAGTCCTCGGCGACCGACACGATCCGATTTATAAAATTTTGCTTGCAAGTGCCGTCGGCCGCCTGCGGAACTCGCCCGAGAGAACTTTCCAGCGGCTGAATACGCAAGCAGAAGTTCGATTGATGCAGCCACGGATACAGCCACGGAATCGAATAAGTGGGTAGCGGCTGAATACGCAAGCAGAAGTTCGATTGCTACAGCCACGGATGAAGCCACGGAATTGTATAAGTGAGCAGCGGCTGGGAACGCAAGTGAACGTGCGACGGATCGGAAAAGCGATTATGCGAGAAGATGATTCGCCAACATTGGCAGTGGACTGACTCTGCGTCATTTCACTTTCAAAAGATCTGCCCAGCGCGTGGTGTAACAAGGTGTGCGCATCTTCGCTTTCATTTCCCACGCAGGAACTTCATTCGAACTTACGTTCCCGCACGCACCAACCTTCAGAGCGTTCCTTCCCATACGCGCGTTGATCGCATCCATAACTTTCATGACCTTCGCATCTTGCGCGTGTTGTTGTTGGTTATCAAAGAGCGAAAACTGAATTGATGCGCTCGGACGAATATCCGAAAGAATCACACCAGCCTTCTTGTATTCAATGCCCTCTCGAAAAATCTGCTCCAACACGCGATTGGCGGCGGCGATCAATCTGACCGTGGACGCCGTGCCCATATCCATCTTGATCATGCCCGAGTTGTAATACTGCGGCGCATCTTTGAAGCGATTGGTCTGAACAAAGACGCTCATTGTGTGGCAAATGCCGTCTTGGCGACGAAGTTTCTCGCACGCACGCGTGACGTAATTTGCCACAGCTTCTTGCAATTCTGCAAGCGTGTACACCGGCCGCCCAAATGATTTCGAACTGACAATTTGCTTGCGATCTTCTTGGATCATCTCAAGCGCCAAGCATGATTGACCGCGCAACTCCATAACAATGCGCCGCCCAACAATCGTGAGCAACTTTTGCATTGCGTCTAAATCGGCATCCCGAAATTGTTTGGCAGTGTGCACGCCAACAGAATTCAATTTGGCCGCACTGCGTGCGCCGATCCCCCATACATCCGCCACAGGCAACACATTCAGAACCTCGTCTTGTGTTGCACGGCTACACATATTCAGCACGCCATTGTTTCTATTATTTTTCTTTGCTACGCGGTTTGCCACCTTCGCCAAAACTTTTGTTGGCCCAATTCCAATTGCCGTTGGAATACCGGTATCGCGTCGTACCACTCGACGAATCTCGCGTGCGTATTCGTTCAAATCCCGCTCACCAAAACCATCGAGTGACAAAAACGCTTCATCAATGCTGTACACCTCCATCTCTGGTGTGAACTGCGCCAAAGTGGACATCATTCGCGCTGAAAGATCGCCATAGAGCGCATAGTTCGACGAATACACCCGCACACGATTGCGCTGAACGATGTCCTTGATCAAATGCAGTGGATCACCCATCTTGATACCCAATGCTTTTGCCTCGTCGCTGCGCGAAACAGCACATCCGTCGTTGTTGCTCAACACAATAACAGGCTGATTGTTCAGCGACGGATTAAAGACGCGTTCGCACGAGCAATAAAAACTATTGCCATCTACAAGAGCAAACACAAGAGGTGTTGCGGAAGAAGGAATGCGCGACGTGATCATTTGAGACTGTGGATCACATTCGTGCAAACACCTACAACCTCGAACTGCATTCCTTCCACGATCACGATGTCCTGATATGCGGGATTTTCCGCCTTCAAAGTGATTTTCGAATTGCGACAGATGTAACGCTTGACCGTAAATTCTCCGTTGACCACTGCAAGCACAATCGATTTGTTGCGCGGCTCTTTCGATCGGTCGACAATCAATAAGTCATCGGGATAAATGCCAACGCCAATCATTGAATCGCCAGCAACGCGCACGAAAAATGTCGCAGATGGTTTGTCGATGAGATATTCGTTCAGATCAAGTTTCTTCTCTATATAGTCATCCGCAGGACTTGGAAAACCACACGAGACTGCACAGCCAAAAAATGGAAGGCGCACGCTGGGCTTGATCGCAGATTTTTTCTTTGTCGAACTTGGCACTTTGTATTACTTGAATCTTATCGCCGACCCCTTCGAAAACACATCGATCGCCGCACCACAAGCTTCATCGCACGCTTTCGCCGCAGCGTCGCCGCCTTGATTGCATGCGGCAAGCACAGCAAAGCCTTTTTCGGGCGAGAGCCAAGCAACGCAATGCCACAACGTGTTTGATCCTGAGTGCGTCAAGACCTTACCCCCCCACCCGCGCTGGGCGGTCAACCATCCGAGTGCTTCAAACGGTTCAATATCACCGCGTGCGTGAAGATGTGAGAGTTCGTCAGCAACTCCAGCAAGTTCTGCAGGCGGCTTTGCGCCAAGATGAAACGCGATGAACTTCGCCCACTCTCCAACTGGCATATGAAGCGTGCCAGCTGGTGCGATCGCGGTTGGATTATCCATATCGCGGGGCGTTGCATCTTCGGTATGTCCACTTGGCGAGTTTGGATCTTTCTTCGAAGGAATTCCAAATCCGAAGTCTTTGATTGTCAACGGCACAAGCACACGCTCCGCAAGCAGCGATTCGTAATCTTTTCCACTCGCAATCTCGATCATGCGCCCAACAATGGCATAACCCTGATTGGAATACGCGAATGTGCCACGAACTTGTGCCGTGGCGTTCGAAAGAATGCTGTGCACAAATGCAGTGCGGCAATCTCTCGGCGGATCAGTGCATGCGAAAGCTGTTTTCCATACTTCAGGGGGAGGCGCAGATGGCGCACCGCTGCGATGACGCAGTAGTTCCTCGATCGTCACACTTTTCCACTCGGCATGCATAGCAGGAACATCACTGCCGAGTAACTCTCCAATGGTGCTTGACCACTTCAATTTTCCATCCGAAACAAGCGCCGCGCAAAGCGTGGCAGTGAAAGCTTTCGTGCATGATCCAAGGTGCATTCGGTCGGCGACGGTGATCAAATCGCTTTTTCCTTGCTGGCGAATGCCCGCGACTGCGATCGACTCGACGCCACTTTTTGTGACGACCGCAACAACCAATCCAGGGATTTTCTTTCGCGCCAAGATTCCTGACACCAAGTATTCGAGTTCTGATTGCTCTGCACTGGCAGCTTGGGGCGAGACGGACAGCATTGGTGACACTGCGGCTCCGCTGATTGACCAAATAAAAAACATCATGAATGCCATATGCAACATAGGAGCATCGTATGACAGAGTTGTTCGTACATACACCCGATGAATACCTCGAAAGAATCAAAGACAAATGAAATGGGATGAGGTGCGCGATGATTCGTCAGCGTTCAATGATTGCGCTATCCGCGCTTCGCAGTTCTTCGTAAAGCGTCGCCGCATCAGGCACCATGCAAACTCGCTCGCGCGTTGCGATGTTTGAAAAAATTCGGCTGACACGATGCAGAACTTGAATGTGTTCTGTGATCTTGTCAGGCGGCGAAGCGAGTAGCACGATCAAGCGAACTGGCTTGCGATCGATTGCGCCAAATTCGATCGGCACAGATGGGCGACCAATTGCAATAGTAGGACGCAGAATGCTCGTACATTTTCCGTGAGGTATTGCCAAGCCTTCGCCAATTCCCGTTGATCTCTGTTGTTCACGTTCCCACACGGACTTCTTGAAAACATCAGGATCAGTCACCACACCGATACTTGCTAGCGCATCGACGAGTTCTTCAAGCGCGCCACGACGATCGTTCGCAATCAGCGGAACACGAATCGCTTTTAGATCGAGGATGTCTGTGATGGAAAAGTTCATGACGAATGGAAGTCGGAGGATAGCAATGTTCAATTGCTTGGCATACTGGATCGAATCGATTCTGCACGACTTTCGGCACTTTTCTGTTGTGGTTCATCCCCAAGTTGCCGGTAAGCCTCGCCGAGAAGATCGTAAAGTTTGGCTTCGTTTGGCGAAAGTTCGATCGCAGGTGAAAGTGTTGCGATCGCTTCTGCGGGACGCTGAAGTCGCAGTTGACCCAGTGCAATCGCAGCGCTGATAGCGACATTCTTGGGATCCCCCGAAAGAGAATCTCGTGCGATGCGAATCCCCTCTTCGACATCTTCGGTAGTGCCATGTTCGATGAGCAACATGGACAATCTTCGGATCGGTAGCGTCGAACCTGTTTGACGATTTGCGGCATCGCGCGAGATTGCGATTGCGTCTGCGAGACGATTCTCTTGCAACATCAGGCCAACTTGGTCTTCGATGATTGTGATCCATGTCGGATACGTAGCGACAACCGAGCGAAACCACTCGACTGATTTCTGATCTTGTTGTTGCGCATACAGAACACGCGCGAGGACTACCGCAATCCATTCCTGCGGATTTTCATCCCACGCTTGCCGCAGTATCGCTTCGCATTGCTGGAACTCTCCCAGAACTGCATGGAGCCAAACAATTCGCGCAAGAACTCTTTCGTTCCCAGGAGCGAAGAGTGCCAAACCTCCAGAATCGATCGAGCGCGTAAGCGAATACCATTTCAGCCCATCTTGCGCAGCGGATTTTATCTCGGGCGTTCCCTTTGGAGGGGTGCGAGAAAAGACTGCGGACTCGGGCAACTGAACGAGCAGATCTTTGCGATACGCCATCCACCCGCTGAAATTGACTGCGAAATTGTCAGCAAGACCAAGCGTCAGACATCCCGTGATTGCGAGCCATGCAAATCCAAGTGGCTGAATACGTTTTTGACGAACGAGATTCGTGCGATGAAATCCCGTGGGGAATCGCAAAAGAATGTTCCAAGATTTCCACGCCATAAATGCGAAGCATGCTGCGATTCCTGAAGCGAAAAGAAGTGGGACTGTTGCCCTCGCCACACTATCTCCAAATGGAAAATAGACAGAATAAAAAGCAAACAACGCTGTTGCCAAGAGTGCGAATTCGCCCGTCCAAGAAAGATCCCACTTCTTGACTGCGGTGGGAGCTTGAGGAATTCCAACTGCTGGCTTCCCAAATCCAAATGAAAGAGCTTCTTTAGGACAAACCGAAACACAATCCGTGCATTTCATACAACCTGGATCAACCACCATTCCATAAAGAGCAACTTCTTCATGCACGCGAACATTTGAAGTGCAGACAGCTGTGCAGTGCCCGCATCCTTCGCACGCATCTGAAACGCGAATGCGCCCGATTGCCAATTCATCAACTGGAGCAAAGACGCCTCCATACGGACAGGCATATGTGCAATATCCTTTTTGCCCAAGAAACCAGACAGTCATAAATCCGCAGACCAAGAGAAATGGAATCGCGATCATCAATCCAGGAAAAGTCGACCAATATTGCGTGGTTGTCATATTCCACGAGAGAGACATAGGCAGAAGATCTGGCTGTGCAATTGGCGCGATTGCGAATCGATAGACCAAAGGCCAAACGAACATATATGCAGCGAGTGCAACGGGAATCCAGCGTAGGAGTCGCGAGCGAAATGCTTTGGGACGAATTCCGCTCTTGTGCATCAACGAACCACAAAAATCTTGCAGCATCATGATGTGGCAACCCCATCCGCAAAACCAACGACCCAAGATTGCGGTTGAAAGAATTGCGACAGCGAAGAAAATGAACCCCACCGTGATCGCGCCATGCTTGATTGTCTCCATCGATTCGCTTGGCTCGATTGGTGCAAGAGTGACGCCCATTGCAAGCCACTGAACAACGTGGACGATCATCAATAATTGAACAATGATCAGAATCGTGAAACGCTTCACGGTCATTCGCGACTTACGAATCGGTTGATTCGCAGGGATGGAGCAAACTCGTGAATTTGCAAGAATCGGAAGCGAGACAGGTTCTTGGGACATCGGTGCAATCATAACCCTCATTCGTGACTCATCTTCATATACTTGACCTTCTCAATGGCGCGGGATTACTACGAAGTTCTGGGAATTACACGAACGGCAACAGCTGACGAGATTCGAAAAGCTCATCGCAAACTTGCAAAAGAGTTTCATCCCGACAAAAATAAATCGCCGGAGGCTCCGAAGCGTTTTTCAGAATTGCAAGAGGCGTATGACATACTTTCAGATTCTGCAAAGCGAGCGCAATATGATCAATTCGGACGTGCTGGTGGTAGTGCGAGTCCATTTGGAGGTCGAGGTGGTCGCAGCCAAACTGGCGGCGGACAAACTGGCGGTTCTTGGCAGAATGTGAATCCAGAAGACCTTGAAGAAATGATGGGAGGACTTGGTGGCATTGGAGATTTCTTCCGCGGTGGAGGAACGCAGCGCGGTCGTTCAGGTCGCGTGGCAGCACAAGCTGGACAGAATATAGAAATCGAAGTGACAATCGATTTTATGACTGCTGCCGTTGGCGGCACTCGCAATATTTCTATTCGAGATGCTCAAGGGAAAAATTCTGCGATCGATGTGCGCATTCCAGCGGGGATCGCCAGCGGCGGATCAATGCGAATTGCAGGCAAGGGTCATGAAGGATCTGGGGGCGGACCGCCGGGAGATCTGATGCTTATGATTCGAGTCGCACCGCACTCTTGGTTTTATCGTGATGGAATTGATGTTTCGATCGATGTGCCAATTACGATTGTTGAAGCGGCGCTTGGGACTTCGATTGATGTCCCACTTCTGAAGGGATCCGTCAAGTTGAAGGTTCCTGCGGGAACGCCAAGCGGAAAAAAACTCCGCGTGACCGGAAAGGGAATCGCTCCCGCCAACAAAACTGCAGGCGACTTTTATGCAGTCATCCAAATTATTGCGCCAACTGATCTTGATCCTGCAGATTCGGAGGCGCTGAAAAAAATCGGCGGCAAGTTGCCAAACCCACGAGAAAATCGCTGGGGTTGAAATATGCTCAAAAGTGGTTCGTGCAGATTTTTCGCAGCGGACTGATTCGCCCTCGGACTCAAACATGCATGGACTCAAAAGTGGTTCGTGCAGATTTTTCGCAGCGGACTGATTCGCCCCCGGACTCAAACATGCATGGACTCAAAAGTGGTTCGTGCAGATTTTTCGCAGCGGACTGATTCGCCCCCGGACTCAAACATGCTGCGCCGAGCTGCGCAGACTTGCTCGGCTTGCAAACTCGCCGGGGTTCAAATCAGTCCACTGCCATCGATGGCGAATCAAATTCTCGCTCAACGGTGTTTCCGATTTGTCGCACTTCTGTATGCGTGCCCAGCCGTTGGAAAGTTCTCTCAAAGCGAGTTCCGCAGGCGGCCGACTGAACTTGCAATCGAACTTCGAACTATCGGATCGTGTCGGTCGCCGAGGACTGTCTGAGCCCCGAGAGGACTTTCCACGGCTGCCCATTTATGCGATTCTGTGGCTGCTTCGGTGGCTGTGTCAGTCGCACTTCAACTTGCGTGCCCAGCCGTTGGAAAGTTCTCTCGGGCGAGTTCCGCAGGCGGCCGACTGAACTTGCAATCGAACTTCGAACTATCGGATCGTGTCGGTCGCCGAGGACTGTCTGAGCCCCGAGAGGACTTTCCACGGCTGCCCATTTATGCGATTCTGTGGCTGCATCCGCGGATGCATCCGCGGCTGCATCCGCGGCTGCATCCGCGGCAGCATCCGTCTCTGGCATTCTGCCAAACTTCAGCGATAACGCGAAACTGCATTGAGAATTGTTCGCCGAACATTCTCTGAATCGCGAATCACAGACCACTCCAGATTGTGATCGACGTGCACGCGAGGATGTTCGCGGCGAGTCTCTGGCTTCTTTACGCTCGGCGGTGCTTCCTCAAATTGTTGATTCTGCTTCGCTCGACGCGCACGACGAATTCTGCGCGATGGACCAGACAAGATTGCAAGCGAGCCCGTATTTCCAAGACGCTCTGGCCAGCGACGCGGTTGACCAATACCCGCGACTTCGCCCAACAAACATTCGTGAATTTCTGGTATCGCTCCGTGGCGCACCACGATTCTGCGGTCGGTCAATATATAAAGGCGCACAAACCAATCAACCGTCTGCCAAGCAGCGCGAGCGAAAAGAATTGCTGCCGATGCAAGAATCGCGCCGCGAAAATCCCACGGGATCGATGGGTCAAGGGACGCAAGCATCAGAACCGCCCCTGCGAAAGCAGCGGCGGGCATAGCGCGCATACTCGTCGCAACAATAAACCATGGACTTGGTCGAATCATCAGCAGAACAGTTTCATCATCACGAATCAGTCCAACGAACTCCCGAATTTCCTCGGCTTCGCTGGCAATTGCAGGAGTCACCGGAGCGATCTCTCTCGAATTCCGTCCTCGCCCAGCACGCCGACAAATGGCATGTTGCGAAATTCATCGTTGAAATCTAATCCATAGCCGACAACGAAAACATCGGGGATGTCGAATCCAACCATCTCGCATTTCGTCGACATCGCTTGCTCACGCTGCTTTCGCAACAACACACAAGCGCGCAATGATGCGACACCAAACGAACTCAATTCGGTTCGAAGCAATCGAAGAGTTCCGCCAGAATCGAGCACCTCATCAACAATGATCACGTGCTTGCCTGAGAGATTCTTGGGTAGCGCAGACGAAAGCACTGCACCTTGGCTGGTTATCGATGCTCCGTATGAAGTGACACTGACCATCGATATCGCCACTCGCGTGGGAATAGCGCGCATTAAATCTGCGGCGAATACAACTGCTCCTGTCAACACCGCGATCAACACAACATCTTTTCCATCCGCAGCTCCGAGGGAAAGTTCGTGACCAAGTTCGCGCACTCGACGAGCAATCGAAGCTTCATCGATGAGCACTTGCTCAATGCCTTGCTCACGCCAATATGCGGGCACAAGTGGAGAAGTGTTCACGCATCCCTCCCAATTCTTTTCATGATCATCGCTTGAGCAGCTTTGCCGTCAACCGATCCACCTGCCTGCTTCACAACTGCGCCAACAATGCGTCCAATCGCTGCCATTTTCCCGGCGCGAACATCAGCAGCAGCTTGTGTATTTGCGGCGATGGCAGCATCAACCCATGCTTCTAATTGTCCTTGATCGTTGCTGACGATCAAGCCTGCACGCTGTGCAAGTTCTTGAGCGGCATCAGGAGATTCGCAAGCGAGGCTAAAAAGTTGCTCAGAACCTTGCGCGGAAATCGAACCAGATTCGCGCATCGCAATGATCTCTGCGATCTGTCGAGGAGTGATGCCCAAATCTGCGATAGCAATCGAAAGTTCATTCGCTCTGCGCGCGCCAGCATTCAGCACAATCTTCGCAACAAGCGTCGAAGCAGATGCCCCCCCCGCAGCATCCACTGCCGCATCGAAGAAAACGCAAAGCGATGGAAGGTCCATCAACTGCCGAAGATCCTTCTCGCCGATTCCTGCTGCGATGTATCGAGCGCGCCGCGCCGATGGAAGTTCTTTCATTTCGGCGCGAACTGCTGCAAGCCATTGAGCATCAACTTCTACTGGAACAAGATCAGGATCAGGGAAATATCGATAATCGTGCGCATCTTCTTTTTCACGCTGGAGAATGGTGACATTTGCAACGTCGTCCCAGCCACGAGTGGACTTCATACCGCGCCCCTGCTCGCGACCAGTTTCGATCCACTCCTTTGTTTGGCGTTCGACTTCGTGATCGATTGCACCACGGACTGCTCGAAACGAATTGAGATTTTTGATCTCGTTAATTGGCGTACGCACTTCGCGACCATCCGAAAGTGTCAACGCAAGATTGACATTTGGCTCGAATCGCATATGACCCTTCTGCATAATCCCTTCGGTCACTCCAAGAAATCGGCAGAGATTTCGCAGTTCCTGAGCAAAGGCAACAACTTCTTCAGAAGTGGAAAAATCTGGCTCGGTCACAATCTCAAGCAACGGAGTTCCCGCACGATTCAAGTCAACAAGCGATCCATCGAATGGAACGCCTCCGGGAAGTTCGTGTCCAAGCTTGCCAGTGTCTTCCTCCAAATGAGCACGCACAATTCCTATTCGCTTCGTGGACTCATCAGGCAAAGTCACATCAAACCAACCCTTTGCGCAGAGCGGCATGTCGTACTGACTGATTTGATATCCCTTTGGCAAGTCAGGATAAAAATAATTCTTACGGTCCCACTTGGATAGGGATGCGATCGTGCAATTCAACGCCAGTCCAACCATCATCGACATTTCGATTGCACGCCGATTCATGACCGGAAGTGTTCCAGGCAGAGCCGCGACAATCGGATCGACCAATGTGTTTGGATCTGCGGAAAAGAACTCTGGATGAGCGACATTCGCAGCGCGAGTGAACATCTTCGATCGAGTCGCTAATTCGACGTGGATTTCTAATCCCACGATCAGTCGGGAGTGCGTAATACTCGGTCGAGTCGATGCTGTCATATTTGGAATCATACGAATTGGCTTGGAGATTTGATGGCGCTTGGAGAGGCGTCTGTGATAGCGTTATGCGATGTCGCCAATGATCAAACTTGTACATTTGCTTACATTTGCATTGATTGTGAATGCGCAGGCGCAAAGTCCTGAGACTCCGGTCACTCCAACTCCTGCTCCAGCCACCGTTCCAGCCACTGAGCCAGCAATTGCACCAACACCTGCATCAACTTCAAGACCTGTCCAAAGACCAGAGCGAGATGCGACTCGCACGCGCCCTGTTCGACCCGTTGATTCTCCAGATGTTGCAGATCGATTGCGACGCTTTCGTGAAAATGCGATCGATCCAAACGCACCACCTTCGTCGAGAACACCGCCCAACACATCTCCAACAATGCGACCATCCCGTTTGTATTGCGCTGCGCACGGACCACTCGAAATCATTATTCGTCGCGGAGATGTCAATGATCGCGACGAAGCAAATCAGTCTCTCACTCTGATGCTTATCGATCACAATAGTGAAGTGCTTGGTATTGCGAAGGATGTTCATGGACGAGTGAATGTTCTCGAAGTCATTTCTGGTGTTGATTCGCTCGAGCGCGCGGCTTGGCTGCAACTTGTGAAAGGTGATGAACCGATCGGATCGCCAATTGTCATTCAACCGATCCGTGAACCTCCACCAGTGCGGACGACTCGCGCAATTCGGCCGAATAGCACGGCGATTTACACGAAAATCATCGGATGGGGAGATCGTCCTTTGGATCCCGATGACCCCACAATTGACGAAGTGCGGAAGTCATGGATCGCCGGAGATCCACCAATCATTTCTGGATTCAAGACATATACCGATATGGACGTTCTCATCCGAACCGACCACGGAGAAATTCTTGTCGCACTCGCGCCAGACGAAGCTCCAAGCACAGCATGGAACTTCCGCACACTTGCAAGAGATGGCTTTTATGACCGAAGTGGATTTCATAGAGTCGTTCCCGCAGATCGAGATGGAAATCCATTTGTGATTCAAGGCGGCGATCCAACATTGACAGGCAATGGTGGACCAGGATTTGCGCTAGGTCTCGAACCAAGCACTTTGCCTCACGATTACGGCGTGATTTCTATGGCTCGAGCGGATGAACCGCATTCTGCAGGTTCACAATTTTTCTTCGCGCTCGGTCGCGAAGGAACAGCAAGACTTGATGGGCAGTACTGCTCATTTGGATATGCGGTCTCGGGATCTCGTGCGGTTGATTCGATTGCCGCAACTCCAATTGCAGATATCACCGAAGGTCGACCTGCAACCATCCCCGTGATCTTGACAATGCGCCTTGTCAATGCGCCTGCGCGAATGCCAGGGATTGATCGTCGCAATGATCGCATCAAGTCACGTGCGAAGGTTGGTGAAGTTGCGCCGACCGCTCGCTAGATTTTAGAATTTTGTCTGCGTGAATCTTGAAGTGGAGAACCATCACAGCGCGTCATACTTATCGCGCCGACCGCGCGATTTTTCGACAGGATATTTCTGCGCATTCACTTTGATTTTCTTCATCGCAGCTTCGACCAAATCAATTCCAAATGCGTCCGCCATCAGCACGCAGAATAAAAAACAGTCCGCGACCTCTTCGCTCACTTTCGCTCGAACTGCAGGATCCGATGGCATCTCTCGCGATTCATCTGTGGTCTTCCAAAGAAAAATCTCTAAAAGTTCTGCCGCTTCGACGCTCAGTCCTTCGGCGAGATTCTTCGCATCGTGAAATTGCTTCCAATCGCGCGCGTCGCGAAATGCAAGCATTGCATCACGCAACTGCTCGTAGCGATCCCCGCCACTCGCGGGGGTATTTGTCACGTGGCAGAAACCTTAATCATTTTGGGTGGATTCTTTGGCATTCCATCTCGGTTGCAAGTCAATGCGCCAAGTTTTTCAACTGTGTCCATTCCAGAAGTCACTTTTCCAAACGCAGTGTATTGACCGTCGAGATGCTTGCATCCGTCACGACTCAAGCAGACGAAGAACTGACTGCCCGCGCTGTTGGGATCTGCCGAACGAGCCATTGAAAGAACTCCAGCTTCATGACGACGATTGTTGAATTCCGCTTCGACTTCCCAACCTGGACCACCTGTTCCATCGCCATCAGGACATCCGCCTTGAATGACAAATCCCGCAAGAATGCGGTGGAAGATCAGTCCATTATAAAAACCACTCTTTGCCAACTTCAAAAAGTTTGCTGCATGCTTGGGCGCAACATCTTTCCATAATTCCACTTCGAAATTCCCCAGGGATGTTTCGACGCGAGCGGTTGGAAATTTGCTGGTTGTCTTTGTCATTGTTTTTGCTACGACTTTCATAGGTGTCTTTGATTTGACTGGTGTCTTTGTTTTGACTTTTGCTTTCGCCACTGTTTTAGATATTGTCTTTGCCATAGGGGTAGAGAGGATAGCAATGCCCTTGAAGTCTGCGCGAGCCAACCCTCGATCAATTTCTATTACGGTCCGATCCATTTCCCCGCAACAAGAGGCTGAGAACGGATAGGGCGTAGATAATTTCTCCCCTCGAAAACCGTGATGTCGCCCGTCAATAAGACATTGGAAACTCCATCGCTCGATCGTGCGCCTGCAATCAATTGATTCAGAATCGTGCATGGCAGAAGTTCGAGCGCAACATCTCCATTGTCTTGTTGACCTGAAGCCAAAATAAATCGCCATGTACCAGTCAATGGATCGCGCGTGATCGTTCCCCGTCGACTTTGAATTCTCATCGGAGGCAGCAACGGAACTGCAGACGGAGTGGCACTCGAAAGCGTTGTTGTGCGCGCTTCGATCATTGGCATCTCGCTAGCGGAGATGTCAGTAGCGGGCGCCACAGCAAGCGAAGGTTGCTGCGTCCCAGGAGCGGCTGGGATTGCGGGAGGAGAATTGTCGGCACTTGAAGGAACAATCGCCACACGTTCATTCAATCTGCGCTCAAGATCTTCTGCAAATTTTTCTGGATCGACGCTCTTTGTTTCGTCGGTTGTAGTTGGGGCGGCTATTACGGCAGTTGCAGTCGGCGCAGTCGTCGCAGTCGGCGCAGTCGTCGCAGTCGGCGCAGTCGGCGCAGTCGGCGCAGTCGGCGCAGTCGGCGCAGTCGGCGCGGTTGGCGCAGTCGTACTCATCCCATCAACGATTCGATTTTTCGCGACTTCGAGGGCACCTTTGGAACCAGGCGGCAAGAGTCGAGGCAGTGCAGGTCGTTCAATGCGTCGATCCACAGGAACTGCGAATGTGGGCAAAAGAAAGTTTCGTTTGTGAAAGACCAAGACTTGCCCGCTGATTTCAAACATCGGAGCGGATGTTCCATCTTTGATCGTTGACAGATGACGCTGAATCATGTCTGCAAGCGGTTCTGCAGGTAGCAGTATCAGCGATCGATTTGATGCACCATCGACTCGATCTGAAAGTTCGAATGTCCAGACACCGAAAAATTCGTCGCGTCCAAGCGTTCCCGAAGCACGCACCAAAAATCCACCTTCTGCAATCAATGGCGCAATAAATTTTCCTGATGCCAGAATCTCTGCGGCCTCTTGAGCAGGAGTGATCACAAGTGTGGAATTCGCCGCAGCAGGCGGTTCGACTTTCGATCCACCAACCTTTTCGATTGTTGGCAATGAGATCGACGGCGCAATGGGTGCTGATTCCGCAGGCTTGTCTGGCGCAACCGGAGGCACTTTTTGAGCACTCGGCGCAGGCGGAGTTATTTGTGCAGGAACATTCTGAACAAAAATTGGCGAAACAAAAAGCGATAATAAAATGGCAGGGAAAATTGTTGGCAAGAACAAATTCACGCTGGTTCGACGGTGACCGTCAGCCCGCGACTTTGCAAACGCTCACAGATCAACTCTGCGTGCTCACGGTGTGTGTGCGTGACTTGCGATGCACCCTCGTGGTGAATTTCATTGGTCTTCGTCACAGCCATGTTCATTTCAAGACGAGCGATCTCGCGCAAGCATCGAATAACAAAGTCGAATGTATTGATATTGTCGTTATGGACGATCACTGCCCATGGACCCATTGGCCCAGCTCGCATTGGCTTTGGCGCAACGACAGTTTCAGGGGCAGTTTCGGTGGCTTGGCTCATTTTTCATGTCTCCTTTGTGACAAGAACAGTTTACGGGAAATCCCAAATTGACATCCAAGATTTCGAAAATCTTTTTTTCAACCGTTTGACGGCGAGAGAGATACAAGCCAACATAGCACCCCCATGGCCGAGTACCCAAGTGGCCCAAGGGGACGGATTGCAAATCCGTTATTCGTGGGTTCGAATCCCACCTCGGCCTCTCCAACCGCCCCAACCTCAATTTGGGGCGGTTGTGTTTTTGCGATCGATTTGTTTTTTATGGCTTGGCTGCCGCAGGTGGCGCCACTCTTCCGATCGATTTGTCGATCTCCCACAAACTGCTTGCAATGCAGGTAAGCAAACCAACAATAACTAGTTTGAAAATCAAACTACAGATGCGACACTTGCAAGACTTGCACGAACACTGCCCTGAAGTTGAACAGCACGATTTTCCTGTACCTGATTCCATAGAGAGACTCCTTCTGTGGCGAATGTGCCACATGGACTCCATCGGCAATTGCAACAAGCAAACTTGATTGGGGGTGTGATCTAGTTCTCTTCTGATCGCGAGCGATCGACTCGGCGTGCGGTTCGCCAACACCAAAGACCCGCAACAAGTGCAACAATCAAAGGCCAAAGAACGACATTCAACACAAGAAGCCTCTGCCCAAGCGAATCGACATCCTGCCGTAATCCAAATTGCACGCCGCGTAGTTCCTTGCGATACGCATTGACCTTTGTCTGCAAATCCGCCAGTTCTGCTTGCTGCTCTGCCGAAAGCAGCATCTGCCCAGATTCTGCACCCCCACTTTTACTTTGAAGTTGTGCGATATTTATTTCTGCAACACGAACTGCAAGCTCAAGGTCTTTTTCTCGTGCGATATATCGCTCCTCCGCTGACTTGCGAAGTTCTTCGACGCGCTCAAACGGTCTACGAAATTTCCCCCGTGAACGAAGCGTAGCGACTGCGGGATCGCCCGCCATGCGCTCAAGCAGTCCGATCATCAGTGGACCGTTGTCAGAAAACGCGCGCTTCATTCCAGACTGAGGATCATCTTGCACCCAAGTTTCGTCCGCCAATAAATCAGCATCGGCGATTATCACGATGTTCGCATCACCGATCGTCGGACCAAATGCACTTCCAATTGAACCAGAGATTCTTGCTGCCAAAATCCGCCGCACTCCATCGGGCTTGCAATCACGAAGCAATTGCTCAGCATCACCAAAATATCCTAATTTCAAAGTCTGAATGAGCTGCGAACGATCACTTGAAAAAATGATTGGATCGATCTTGGGTGTAATCGCTGGATCCACATCCTTCGCTCGCTGAATCTCGCCAACACTCTTGAAATTGATCGCTTCAAATCCACTTGCAAGCGGATCGGATTCATTCAGCGCGGCACGTGTCAGACTTAACCAAGCGAGGTAGTTCAATTCTCGCATCGTTCCACCAGTGGTAGGAGTCTGAATGCGTGTGGTGTAATTCAAATCGCCGACAGCCATATCTTGGGGAATGTCCAGCCCCCATGCGCGTAGGAGTGGGAAATCGTATGTGGTCGCCGAAACTTTCATTCCCATTTCTCGCGCATCCGGATGCGTGTCTGTTTCGGCAAACGGATCTGCAAGGACCAACAAAGGATGACCACCAACTGCCCACGCATCGATCGATCGAAGCATTGAATCGGACAACTTGCGTGGCTGCACCAGCAGGAGCGCATCGATGCCTTGCGGAAGTGCCGCAGAATCCACGGGTATTTCAACAAGATCAAAGAGTTCACGCATTTGCTCAATCACGAATGGTCGCGGTCCCGCAGGCGCTGGCGATCCATCCTGCATCATGCGAGAAGGTTGCAGTGGCATACAAGAAAGCAATCCAACTTTCGGCTTTGAAGATCGCCCGACTGTTGCGATAGCTTTCGAGACTTCGTATTCGATGAATGAATCTCGCTCAGGGGCGAAAATCGGAATCGATTTCGTCCTCCCAGTTGGTCCGACTGCGACCACGCCCAAGATCGCAGTCGCTCCACTATTGTTGACAGGCGTCACAACAAGACCTGCAGCGCGTGCATCATCTTCACTTTCACTGAAGGGTTGAGGATTGATAACGCGGATTTCCAGCGAGCCCGCAGAAAGGTCGACAAGTTCGTCCAAATATTCCTCAACGCGTTGTGCATGCGCGCGAAGTTGTGGAATATCTGCAATAGATTCTTTGGACACATACAGATCTAAACGCACAGGTTCGTCAAGAGTCTTCAGAATTGCGCGCGTTCCGACTGAAAAGCTGTAAAGACCTTCCTTGGTGAAATCCAAACGCCAACCAATCAATCCGAAAGCCGCAGCCGCATTGAGCACAATCAAACCCGCCAGAATAAGCAGGATTGTGCCGATTCCTCTAGCTTTTGTCTTCTGCGGAGGCTGGCGTGAAGTCATCGAGAGCCCCTCCAATCAAGAAGGATCGCATTGATCCACAGAAATGCGACAACCACCGAAACGGAATAAAGAAGATCGCGCATATCAAAAACTCCGCGGATCAGTGCATTGAAGTGCACCATAGCACTCATCGCAGCGATCGCATCGATGACGGACTTTGGAGCCCACTGCGCGAAGAAATCCAACACGAGTGGAAATCCAGTCAGCAATAAAATGAAACATGCTGCGACACCAAGCACAAATGCAACCACCGCATTGCGCGTGCATGCGGAGAGGCAGGTGCTGATGGAAAGCATCGTTGCGAAAAGCAATGCAGATGCGATGTATCCCGCGAAGATCACGCCGTGATCTGGTGTGCCAAGCCACGAGATCGTGATCCAAAGTGGAATCGTTAATGCGAGTGAGACACAGGAAAATGCCCACGCTGCAAGAAACTTTCCAAGAACCATATCGCGCGTGGTCAGTGGCAAAGTCATCAAGAGTTCAATCGATCCACTGCGACGCTCGTCGGCCCAAAGACGCATACCAAGTGCGGGCATAAAGAAAAGTCCTAACCAAGGTTGCCACTGAAAGAAAGAACGCAGATCTGCTTGACCGCGCACATACAGTCCGCCAGCTTGAAATGCCAAGAGCGCCGCCATTGCAACGAACATCACAAGGAAAACAGCAGCAAGCGGAGTCGAAAAATACGCAAAGAATTCACGGCGAAAAACACTTCCCGTACGTGCGAATGCAGATGGGGTTGGCGGTGGACCTTCGCTCATGATTTCGTTTTGTGCGATTTCTGATTGCCCAAACTGGCCTTGACAGAAGTCAGTATGCGGAAAATATGATCAAGACGATTCTGGTTGATCCCGACAGGAACACGGCTGTCAAGTTCTTTGGGAGTTCCATCAAAGACCATCATGCCTCGATTGATAATGACAGCGCGCGTGCAAACCGCTTCCACTTCTTCCAAGATGTGAGTTGAAAGAATGATCGCACGGTCTCTCCCCAATTCGCGCACAAGTTGCCGCACTTCGAATTTCTGATTCGGATCCAACCCATCGGTGGGCTCATCCATGATCAAGACAGGAGGATCATGCAAGAGCGCTTGCGCAATTCCTGTTCGTCGCTTGTATCCCTTGGAAAGAGTTTCGATACGCTGACCTCGACAAGGGTCGAGATGCACGCGCTCCACAGCACGGTCAACGCGATGTGCGACTTCCCTGCCACGATAACCACGGGCACGCGCAGAGAATGCAAGAAAATCTTCGACGCGCATTTCGGAATATGCCGGCGCACCTTCTGGCAAATATCCAAAATTTCGTTTTGCGCCAAGTGGGTCGGTCGCTAGATCGATGCCCGCGATTTTGATTGATCCTGAATCTGGCTGAAGGAAACCAGTCAGCATGCGCATTGTGGTCGATTTACCCGCACCATTTGGCCCCAGAAAACCAAGCACTTCGCCGCGTGCGACAGAAAGGTCAATCCCACGCACCGCTTCAAGCGAACCGAAATTTTTTCGAAGCCCAATCGCTTCGATCAAAGCGGTTTTGTTTTCCACAAGGAGTGTTTTACCACGCCGCAAGAAGTATCGCGAGATCGGTTCCGTTGACAATGCCATCATCATTGATGTCAGCCGTTGGATTGCTTGAATTCCACGCGCCAAGCAAGATCGCAAGATCCACGCCATTGACAAGGCCGTCATTATTCAGGTCCGCTGGGTTGGTTGATGGCGGATTAAATGTCACAATCAACTGCGGATTATTTACGCTCGCTTGGCGAGATTCGAAGCGTTTGACACTTTGGAGAGTGACTTCGTTGCCCAAAACGCCCCACCCAAAGTTTGTTGTTGGCTGATTCACCCACCCTTGCACATCCGCCACCATTGGGGCAGTTGATCCCCAGACATACCACGCAACATTGGTGACGTTGGTCGTAGCTGAGGTCACAGTACTGAATTGTCCTCCTAGAATGGGCCATGGAGTCGAGGGATAAAATCGATTGATCCAAGTTGCATCGCCGGGTTGTGCTGGTGCGCCACCACCGCCGAATGCGAATGATGTTCCTTCACCCCAAGAGAGGGTTGCTTTTTTAAGAGAGACTGCGAAAGTCCCTCCTTGCGATTGACTCATATAAAGTTTCAGCTGCACACTTGTCACAACAGAGCCTACGGGAATGCTTTGAAAATCAAATTGAATGAGCCCACGTCGCAAAGTGCTTGCGCCCTGTTCCCCTACTCGCCCTGCATAGATGTTGTAAGCAGCACCAAGCGCAAGTTCGCTTGAAGTGTCCGAAATGAGGGTGGCATCTTTCACGCTACCAAGCGTGATGGTGGTCGCGTGCGCATTGAATCCAAAGCAAACAACTGTGACTGTCGCCAAACACATCGACAATGAACACAAGGCTCGTTTCATCCAGTCCACTCCGACAGTAATCGTGTGAGATCAGATCCGCCAACCAAGCCGTTGAAATCCAAGTCACCGACCCCCGTTCCTCCCCAATTGCTAAGCAACGATGTCAGATCTGTTCCATTCACAAGGTTGTCCCCATTCATGTCAGCCTTGAAGTTCACTCGAGCAGTCACGATGATCGAAACACTTTTCTCGACAAAGGATCCACCAGAGTCGGTTCCTCGCAAAGTGATCAAATGAGTTCCAGGATTCAGTGTTGACAGGAGAAATTGCCGACCAGTTCCGATTGCGCCCGTGAGAGATGAAGTCCAAGTAAAAGCAGTTGTGGGTAAATATTGATCTTCCAAATCCCATCCAGACGCATGAAGCAATATCGAGGCGCCAAATGGATATGAATCGCTTGCATTGGGTGAAATCAGATGAATATCTGGAGCGTTGATGATCCAGAAATCCGACCACTGCGAATCTCCAGCGATCGATCCTTCATTGATCACTTTTTCCCCAAAGACACCGATAGAAGTAGGCATTTCTGCATCAACAACATTCAAACCATCGTTGACGCGAATCTTGACAATTCCCTGACCACTCTGCGCGACTGGGAAATCGGAAAGCGCAAATTTCATTGACGAACCTCGCTGATTCACTCCCATCGCAGACCAAGACTTGCCGCCATCGCAACTGAGCAAGATGTCGGCAGAGAGCGCATCACCATCCGCATCATTCGCATCCCAGAAGAGTTCGATGAATGGACCAGAGCCACTGTGACTCGCGACACCTACTCCGTCGATGATCCGACTTCCAAGACTAGCGATGCGTGGTGGCGATGATGTACGCGTTCGGCTTGCAAGCAAGTTGCCGCTCTTCAAATCACGCAACTCAATCCGTGCGGGTTGTTGTTTGGCGACTGTCGCAGGAATAAGTATTGAGACCGCAGAATGGTCGTGAAGATGTGGTCGACCATTCAAGCATTCTGCGCATGATTCGCGAGTCGTTGCGGATTTCCAGCGAATGCTTGAAAGTAAATCTCCGCCTGCCGCAAATGACTGCAACAACAAATCTCCTTGTGCATCGTCCGCCGTCGGAGATGCGAAATCAATTTGATTGACAGGGAACAATTCAATTCGGCCAACCTGTCGACCTTTCTGATGTTGATATGACCCGCTGATTTGCAGAACAATCTGCGCGTCAGATGCAGGATTTTCTCCACCACCTGGCGGAGAAAAAGCAGTGCACTGAGAACGGGTGTCGTTCAGGCAATCGAGATATGTCCCAGAATCAACCCAAGCCACATTGGTCAACTGCCCAGCGACCATCACGTCGTATTTCGTCGTTGCGTGCGTCTGTCCAAGATTCAGCGGACTTTTCAAATGATGCTCGACATCAAACCCGACCGTTGCAATCGTATTGCTTGTGTGACTGCGTCCCCAGCAATGACCAATTTCATGCGCAAAAGTTCGCTGAAAACGAGAAGATTCAGTATTACCGAATGCGGCGTCTCCGGGAACACCGCTGGCCTGTCCATTTCCACTAAATGGATTTCCAGGAAGCCAGCCATAAATAAATTCTGGCCTCGCATACCCCGCAGCTGGAATCGTTGTCAGACGAATAGTCTGAAGCGAAGAGAGAAGCGCAGAACTGCTGGAATTGATATCCGA
>CAMBWI010000006.1 GCA_945871445.1 Singulisphaera sp. GP187
AATGCGAAATCCTTTTCAATGTTGTCTTGGCCGGTCAGAGCAGCGCTCGCGACCAATCGAGATGAACTTTGATTGGTAAAAGTAACCCACTGTGCTGAGGCAACCGAAAGTGGGAGAGCGGTGAGTGAGAGGATGAATACGTAGGAAGGGATTCTCATTGTTTTTGTTCTCATAATGTTTCTTCAATATCGTATCAATATAAAATTATTGGCACGCGCCCCAACCAGCTAACACGATTGCAAGATCAATTCCATCGGTGACGCCACTGTTGTCCAGATCGCTTGTGCCAGGAAGTCCCCAACCAGCAAGGATGATAGCAAGATCGACTCCATCGACAAAGTTGTCGCCGTTGATATCCGCCTGGCAGGAGCTGCACTCATCAGGAATACCGTCGTTGTTCGCATCTTGGCTGACGCCCAGAGCGATGTCTCGAAGATCGGCAAAACCATTTTTATTGCAATCTAAGATTTCGCCGTTGAAAGCTTGAACGAAGAAATCAACGTCGATCGAGTTGACGAGACCGTTCTGATCAATGTCCGCAATGGCGCAATCATCATTTGGATTTGTAGTGCCTTGGGCGATACAGGTTCGCAGTGCAAAGAAATCCAAGATGTCGACGATGTTGTCACCGTCAAAATCGAATTCAGCGCGTCCGAGCGAATCGAGGAACTTGATGAGTTTGGTTTGCTCAACAGCAGAGAGATTTGCAAATGCAGCCGCACTACTCGCACCTTCGCCGAATGGACCATGAGCTGCAATTGCACTCGTCACGCGTGCAGTAAAAGATCCGCCAGCGGCTGCTCCGTTATGCAACAACGGATCTCTACGCCTGACACCCCAAAGTGTTGGCGTTCGCATTTCTGCTTCGGTGGCATTTCCGTCGCTAATTCCGTCGGCGAGCAGACCCATGTCGTGCAATAGAAAGTCGCAGTATGGTCGAATGGTCTTTCCGCGAATCGAATCTTCAAGCGAAGCATCAGTCGATGTCGTGAAATTGGCAACATGGCACTGTGCGCAACCAACTTGATTAAAAAGAGCCTCACCATCCATGCCAGACTTTGGTGTCTGCGGAGGTGGAGCAAGGAAGCGTTGAAAGTCAGTGACTCGGTCGATGAAGTGGAAGCCCTCGGTATCAGCCATATCCTCAGGATCTGCGACCGTGTCACACTCCGCCAGACGCACGAAGTCACCGTTGGGCGGGTTTTCGGAAGGCACCAAACGGTTCGTGAGCCCCATCTCATTTCGCGACGCGTCGGCGGAGAAGGTGAGCACAGTCGCAACTTGTGCTTTCCAACCAAATCGACCTGCACGAAGTGGGCTGTCTGGTGCCGCCTCAAGTGGGCGCACATAATGCACGCGACCGCTGACGCCGTCGCTATTCATATCAAACTCATCAGCATTTGCAGCGATTTGACCATCTGGAATTGCTTCAACCAACCCGAAAGCCATTGAACTATTTGTCAATCGTGTTCGAACAATCGTCGCATCTGCTGGTACGGTCTCTGTGCAGAAACTGCTGTTGGCTAAAGATTGAGCAAGCGACTGAGTTTCGCCTGGATAAAGTTCAAACGCACCTTTGTTTTCTATGCCAAAGCGAGTGACGGAAATCGCGCCCCAGCCACCGAGTGGATTGGTATGACAAGAAGCACAATTACTTTTGTTCATAATTGGACCGAGTCCCTCTTCGATTGGAATAGGACGGCTATAGAGCAATTTTCCAATTTCAAATCGGTCAATCTGAGAAGCGGTCAATCCATTCAATTTTGCACCCATTCGTGGTTGCAATTCCACTTGGGCAAGAACAGTTTCACATAGTGCGAAAGCCGACATTGCCATAGCCAATGAATAAAAAATCGGTTGTTTCATATTTAACAGCTTTCACTAATGGAATAGAGTTTTTCTTGCAAAACACAGATACTCAGACTCAATTATAGGACACCATACTGATTGTGGAATTTGAAATCTTATAGTAAAGATGACAGTAATTCCACTATCCACAAACAATCTAACCCCAAATTTGGGTCATGCCACTTTCTATTCGCCGAATAGTATAAAACCGATGCAATCGATAGGAAAAACCTGGAAGGTTGGCCTCGGGCTAAGCTTCGTGGCGATCACTTGGATTGTCCTAGGTTGCGCCGATAATTCGTTAAAAATCGATCAAGTCGAATTGATTTCAAAGGAATCGACACCCACACCGCTTCAGAGAATGGCCGATCCTGTATCCGTAGAGCCAGCGACACTACCCCCCGATGCTCCGCTTGGTCCGGCGGTTTTGCATCAAAATCTATCGATTGGGGCTCAACTTTTAGGTTCGGGCCAGTTTCTTGACGCAGAAATCGTGCTTCGGGCGGTTTTGAAGGAGCAACCCAATTGTGCGCGTGCGGAATTCCTCCTTGGGGTGGCTTTGATGAAGCAGAAGCAATACGCCAAGGCTCGTCCGCTTCTTGAAGAAAGTTTGGCGCGCAAGCAGGATTTTTCCGGGCGCAAACAAGTCGATCATTTTCTTGGGTGGGCATGCTTTTATCTTGGCGATCTCGAATCTTCCAAGCGGTATTTTCAAAGTCACGTTGGCTCAATGCCAACGGCCGATGATTCTTATTACGGACTCGCGGTGATTGCAATCGAAGAAGATCGAATTTCCGATGCGCAAGTTGCACTCGAGCGAGCAATGGAATTGATCGGCACTGCTCCCGCTCGTAACAAGGATCGTGCGAAGATGCTTGCACGACTTGGCGATATCGAACTTCGCAGAGAGAAAACCGTCGAAGCACTCGCGCTTTATGAAGAAGCCGTCACGCTTTGGCCAGATCACTATGAAGTTTGGGGTAAGTTGGCTCGAGTGTATGACACACTCAATCGCACAACTGATGCGGATCAATCTCGTGCGAAGCAACAAGAGGCAATGAAACGGACAGGACGAGAATTTGTTGGAGATTCCGCACCGTGATGTTGATCGTTTTTCTTTCGCTTGCGCTTTCGCAGACATCCACTGCGCCAGTGACGAATCATCCCGCGGATCGTCCATCAATTCAGATGGAAGATGTCACCGCCGAATCTGGCATCGACTTTGTCACAACATCTGGTGCAATGCCAAGCACACAAATCATCGAAGTCAAAGGGGGTGGCATCGCCATCATTGATATGGATAATGACGGTGATTTTGACCTGTTCTTCCCCAACGGATCGAAGCTCGATCAGCCAACAAATGGCCCAGGTGCGCGGCTATACGAGAACCTTGGTGGAATGCGCTTTCGTGATGTGACCGCATCAAGCGGGATTGATCATCATGCGTGGAGTTTTGGATGTGCAGTAGGGGATATCGACGCAGATGGTCTCGATGACATCTATGTTGCATGCCATGGTCCCGATCGACTCTTTCGCAATCTTGGCGGGGGACGCTTTGCCGATGTGACCAAGGCGGCTGGTTTGGGAGGTGAGAAGTTCTGGGGAACTTCTGCTGCATTGGCAGATCTTGATGGGGACGGTGACTTGGATATTTATGTCACGAACTATGTCGAGTGCGATCCGGCAACGCCAATTTCACCTGCACATTTTCGTGGATTCGAAGTCATCAATGGGCCTCGCGGATTGCGCGCACAGCCAGACTTGCTTTATGAAAATCTTGGAAACGGAACATTCGTCGATCGCAGCGAAGCCTCTGGTATTCGCGCCGTCAAGGACAGTTATGGTTTGAATGTTGCCATACTGGATCTGACACAGGATGGACTGCCAGATATTTATGTTGGCAATGATTCGAAGAGCAACTTTCTTTTCAAGAATCTGGGAAAACTTCGGTTTGAAGATATTGGCGTGCGAACTGGAATGGCAACCAACATCGAAGGAGCCGAACAAGCAACGATGGGAATGGCCATCGGTGATGTCAATGCAGACATGCTTCCAGACATCCTGACAACCAATTTTAGTGACGACACAAACACCCTATATTTAAGCAGAAAAGACGGTTTTTTTGATGACCGAACTGCGCAGTATGGAATCGGTATGCCATCTCGAACTCTCTGCGGATGGGCTGCTGCATTTGTCGATCTTGATCACGATTGTGACGAAGACATCTTTATCGTCAACGGCCATGTCTATCCCCAAGCGACGCGTGCAACTATGAACAGTGACTATGCGCAAGTGCCTCTGATAATGTGTCGTCATGGCGATCGATTTGTTGCGATTAAAGATTCGTCGCAAGGATGGTTGAACAATGCACGGCGCGATCGTTCAGCTGTTTTCGCGGACCTTGATAGTGATGGCGATCAAGATGCCATCATCAGCGGATTAAATGAGCCTGTGCAGGTTCTGAAAAACAAGCATGATGGCAAGGATGACTGGGTGATCATTGCTCTTGATGATCCATCACACAAAGGAAATCGCCACGGAGTCGGTGCGCGCATCGAACTTTCGATTGGGAATCGAAAGCAAACGCGTTGGATCATTGGCGGTGGGCCATTTCAATCAAATACTGCGCCACAAGCACACTTTGGAATCGGCTCGTTGCCTACGGATGCAACTGCTGCTGAACCAGTCGTGATTACGGTTCTCTGGCCCGATGGCGAAAGGTCGACATCGACGGTTGCTCGTGGGATGAGAACCGTTCTTTCCAAACCTGCGGCAGTTTCCAAATAAGTTTTAGAAAGTAGTGGAATGAGGCTTAAATCAGCGGTGAAACAAGCCCTGCAAAATTCTGTGCAAGTCGCTGTCGAATCGATGGCTCTCCCCAAGAAGCGGTTGTTACATCCACGCTGTGATTCATATAAGTCTGTTGGAGAGCGCGGACCTCTTTCGCAAATGAATCTGCAAACATTATTGCGCTTACCTCGAAATTGATTTCAAAGCTTCGCCGATCAAGATTGCTCGATGTGATGACTGAAAAGAGAGTGTCGACAGTGACAGTCTTGGAATGCAACAGTCCTTTGGTGTATTCGTGAATCTGAATTCCAGATGCGAGCATGGCCGAATACCGCCCGCGGCTGGCAAGCGCCACAAGCCAACTGTTGTTGCGGCGCGGAACCACCAAGTGGACAGACACTCCACGCTCTGCTGCCACACAGAGCGCACTGAACATATCGGAGTCAGGAACAAAATATGGAGTGGTGAGAACAATTTCTTTTCGTGCAACCTGAATTGATGCGATCAACAGTGAGCGCACAGCATCGTTGTTGAAGTTTGGTCCCGAAGCCATAATTTGCACTGGCAGACCATCTGTATGAAACGCTGGCATACATTCCAAGAGTTTTGCCAGCGATTCATTTGTGTCGAGGTACCAATCTTCTGCAAAGATCAGTTGCAATTCACGCACGACGGGACCTTCAAGTCGAACCATGCAGTCAACCCAAGGCGCAAATCGAGGTTGGACTGCGAATTCTGGGGCGGCAATATTCATACTGCCCATCCACCCAATTTCGCAGTCAATCACGAGTATTTTGCGATGGTTGCGAATATCAATTCGGTGGAAGAGCGCTCGTAGAAAATGCGTCGGCAGAGCGGCGACAACTTGCACGCCACGTTCTCGCATTCTGCGGCAGAGGGTGCTCTTGAGAAACGCTCGGGAACCTTGACCATCCACAAGGATTCGACAGGTCACACCGCGATCGCTCGCCAACATCAATGCGTTTCCAATCGCTTCCCCAACACGATCATCAAGCCAAATATATGTTGTGCAGTGAATGTTCTGAGTTGCTCTGTTGATATCAAGCAACAACTGCTCGATGCAATTCTGCGACTCCCCAAAGAGCCTTGTGATATTTCCAGCAGTTACTGGCGATTGACTTGCACGCTGGGCTATAAACGCAATTTGCGTGTCGGTCGGATCGAGTTCTATCTTGAGCGCACGAGGGTCGTCATGTTTGTGAAATAGAGATTTTTGAAAAAGATCCAAGATCAGCTTGTGCGATTTGCGCCTGCGTGATCCCAGCCGTGATTCTCCAACCATTAGATATGCAATGATTCCAATCAATGGAAATGCAATCACGATAAGTACCCAAGCTGTCGCAACCGAAGGTCTCGAGCCTTTGCGCAAGACAACAACCGTTGCGAGTAAAAGTCGAAATAGAAGCTCTACAGTCAGCCCAAGCAGTGCCCATTTCGTACCTTCAAAAAGCAAGTTTGGGAGCAAGAATTGTAGGGTTGTTGGTTGCAAGTGAAGCAGTAGTTCGTGCGGCATAAGCACGTCGAGTTCAACTCAGTATTTCAACCACGGTGAGCCTTCGCTCGCCTCGAGGAAGATTCACCCGAACCGTTTCACCGACACGCACCTTCATCAGAGCTTCACCGATGGGGCTGGTGGTGGTGACTTCGCGATGTTCACCATCGCCGCTTTCACTCTTGCTACTGACGATCTTGTACGTTTCAATTCCACCAGATTGTTCATCGCGAATACGAACGATCGCACCCAAGAAAACCATGTCGCTTGGCATTTCTCCTTCAACAATCACTTGGACAGATTCAAGGCGCAGAGTCAGTTCGCGAATCCGCAAATTGTTCATGGACTTGTCTTCGCGAGCGGCGTGATAATCGGAATTTTCCCGAAGGTCTCCATGTCCGCGCGCTTCTGCAATTCGCACGATCAACTCCTTGTCGAGAGCGTGGTAATCGCTCAGCAACTTTTCGAGTTTCTCTTTGTCGATTTTTGTTACGAATTCCATTGAAGTACTCACTAGGCTATATCGCTCGTCGTCCACTCGCAACTTGATTCGCTTGTGACACGGACTGTGTGGCTGTGATTGCACCGAGAGTCGCACCCACACAGAACAGAGAGACATTGCAAATCGCACATGCGACGAGGCTCTCCCATTCTCTCGATTCTGGCAGGGAAGTCGGGGAATTCATTATGGAGAGAAGCATCGGAACGCTTCCTTGAAAAATGTTCTCAAGAAATACATTTGTGAATCCCAAGTTTGTAAAACCAAAAAGCGCCAAAGGGATTTGCAGTCCAACTGTAAGCAGAATGCAAACGATCATCGCACATCCGCGGGCGAGCGAGCTTTGCATAGACGAAACGGCGGCGAGCATTCCTGCGCATCCAACAAGGTATGCAACGACGAAGAGATCAAGAAGCAAAGTTCGCTCGATCGGCCACGGCGTTGCAAGTCGTAATGGCCAGACAATCATCTGCCACATAAACGCAAGCGTCAGCATGTCAAAGGTCGTCCGCAAGATCATTCTGTCGCGGGGAATTTGGCACAAACGAACGAGTGGCCAAGCAATCATCATGCCCACTACGCAGGTCAGTAAGAGCATTCGTATGGCTGGTGTCAGGCTGGAAGGTGAGAGATGCAGTGGGAATTGAAATCCAAGTGATGCAAAGCTGGAGAAAATGATCCACCCACCCGCGGCGATCACCAACCCACGCGGCGGTTCAATGGCTTCCGACATAATCCACGGAGAGATCGACGGATTGTGGTCCAGCACCATCGATGCGTCCATACTGATTGGTGAGCAGATCGAGATAGCGCAACTTCTGCGCTGCGGGAACTTCTGCAGATGCTTCTCGCCCAGGTGCACGACCCCAAATCAGTCTGCACTGCTTGGTTGTCAGCAACGAGAGAGTTTGGTTGGTGCGAAAATCACTGACATCGACCGCAGAAACTTGAGCACGCCATCGCTGTGTCCCGATCAACTTCGCCATCTCAATTCCTGCAAGGAGATCTGCACCACCCCAAACTTGGCCAGGTTGTTTGGGGCGAGCAAGAGATACACCTAGAATTCTCGTCAGATTTGGCGCAGTTCCAGTCGCATATGTTCGAGGAAGAAGGCGAGCGCGGCTATCCAACAAATGCTCGCCATCTGCATCGACGACGAGTGCGACTGGGTCGACAAAGATTGCGTCGACTTCCAAAGAAGCAGATCCAATTCGGCGAACTTGTCGCACTTCATCAAACCAACCGCTTGCCAAGAGTGCAACTTGTGCGCGTTCAAGTCCTTCTCTGTTGTATGCAGATGCTCCTGCTTCGCGTTCAACAAGATCCTGAATCGGCGCAAGATCCGTTGGGGTCATCCAAGATGGTGCATCAAGAAACGCAACTTCAATTCTTTCGCCAGCAACTGCTTGGGCATTTTTTCGCAGGCTTGGTATGGACCAGCCAAATGTGACTGTTGCCAAAATTGCAAGTGTCACTCCAGCTCCAACCCAAATCGCCGTATTTTTTGCGCTCTCGTCCATTCGCCTAATCCTGAGCCCCCGACTCTTCTTGTGTCTGTGTCATTGTCGCAGTCGTTCCCTCTGAAGTGTCTTGGGATGGCGCGCTGGAATCTGATGTCGGTTCCGCTACGACAGCGCTGGTTGCCGCTGCTGCGTTTCTTGCCATTCGGTGGTTCCCCTTCATTCTTGCAATCGATTTCTCGACTAAGCGCGCGCACATTTTCGGGAAGGAGATCCCAGCATGAGCCGCGGCCTTTGGAACGAGTGAATGATCGGTCATTCCAGGCATCGAATTGATTTCTAAGAACCAAGCGCCAGCTTCGTCGACCATGAAATCGACGCGTGCCACATCGCGACATCCGATTCGTTCATAAATTGTTCTTGACGCGTGCGTAATTTCCGCTTGAATTTCAGGTGAAAGGACAGGATCCAAGATGTACTGAGTATCCGATCGTTCGTACTTCGCACTGAAGTCATAGAACTCTTGACTGGTCACAACTTCAATCATCGGCAAGAGATCTCTTTCGAGAATTCCCACTGTGATCTCGCGGCCGACGATGAGTTTCTCAGCCATCAACTTTGAATGTTTGGTTTCAAGTTCCGCCCGTGCCGCAGCAAATTGTGCAGCATCGAAGCATCGTCGAACACCAACGCTCGACCCATCATCGACTGGCTTGACAATCACTGGAAATTCCAAATCGCAAGGCTCGCCTGCGATCAAGATGCGAGCAGGGGGAGTGCGAATTCCTGCGGTGCGAGCAAAGAGTTTCGAACTGACCTTGTCCATCGCAATACGCGAAGCACGGGGACGACTGCCGACATAGGGACGGCCATCAGCTTCCATAATTTCTTGCAGCGGTCCACCTTCACCGAATGGTCCATGAAGAACTGGAAAAATAACATCTCCAGGGAGCGCACGAAGTTCAGTGCTTGTTGGCTTATCGATGATCTGCTCATGCACGATGAAGCCGCCAGCCTCACGCAGCGCTGCGGCGATCATTGCGCCAGATTTCAGACTGATTTCGCGTTCCGCATCCGGACCACCCATCAGAACAAGCACACTGACATCACTCATTGAAAAGCACCTCGTTGGGACCAAATGACAACCTCGCGTTCAAGCTGAATGCCTGAATGTTCGAAGACCTGCTGTTGTACATCAATTGCCAATGCGAGCACATCGTTGGCGCATCCGCTCGCATGGAGACCGATGAAATTGCCGTGTTTATCGCTGACAAATGCTCCGCCGCTGGTCTTGCCCTTCAGTCCTGCCAAATCAATCAATTTTCCAGCACTTTCGCGCTTTCCTGTGGAGGGATCGATTGGATTCTTGAACATGCAACCTGCTGATCGGTCGCTCATTGGTTGGGTGCGCTTTTTATATTCAAAAACTTCCTTGACATGTGCACGAAGCGCGATGGGATCTGAAGCGCACAGGTTGCAGTGTGCGGCGATGATGATTCCAGCTGGGATCGCACATTGTCGATATCCAAAGTTCAGTTCAGTCGCTGCAATCGTGCGAAATTCTCCGCTCATTGTCAGGATTTCAATCGAGTGGATGCTCTGCGCAGTATCGCCATAGGTCCCGCCGGCATTCATGCGGATTGCACCGCCGATTGAAGCAGGGATTCCAGCAAGTTGCGAAAGTCCTGAAAATCCACGGCGTGCGGATTCAGTCACAAGTCCCATCAGATCTGCTCCCGCTCCGATGCGAGTGGGTGTGTCACTCTGCGAATCGTTCCAGCGTGTTTCTTGAAATGCGGGTTGGTTTAAGCGAATGACGACTCCATCAATCCCATCATCTGCGACGAGAAGATTTGCACCAGACCCCAGCACGCGAACTGGGATTTCGCTTTCATAGCAGCGCTTGCAAAGTAATTGAAGTGCGTTGGAACTTTTGGGAGAAATGAGAACTTCGGCGCTGCCGCCAGTTTCATACCATGTCATCCGACCAATCGGTGCATCAAGTGTTGCTTCAACATCAAGATCGCTCCAAAGTTTCTCCTTGATAGTGATGAGAGTGCTCATGTGTCGATTACTCGCCAGGGCTTGCTGCAGCACGCGGTGGCATCGATGCCGCACGATTTGTTTGCTGAGTCAGAGTCTTCACAAAGTCGTGACCGATTTTCCACACTGGACCAGCTCCCATCACGACGATCAAATCCCCATCTTGAGTGTGACGATGTAAAAATTCGCCGATCTCTGAGAAATCATCAATTGCTCGGGCATTTGTTCCCTTGGCGTTCAGTCGCGCAACAAGATCTGCTGACGAAATAAGTGTTCGCTCGATTTCGCTGTCTCGTACGAAATAAATCGGAGGGACAATCACCAAGTCTGCGTGCGAAAAACTCTGCGCAAATTGTTCCAGCAAGAAGCGCGTTCGGCTGTGTTGATGCGGTTGAAAAACACAGATGATTCTCCGTGGATTTTCAGCATTTCGTAGCGCAGTCAAAGTTCGTTCGCACTCGGTTGGGTGATGGCCATAATCGTCGAAGACTCGGACATTCGCACCAGTGTCTGTCACGCACGATCCCAAATATTGCATTCGTCGTTCGACACCAGCGAAACTTTCAAGTGCATTCTTGATGGCATCGGGTTTTGCTCCAAGCCAAGTCGCCAAGATCGCAGCAGCCGCAGAATTGAGCGCGTTGTGCTCTCCAGAAAGTCGTCCACGCCACGAAAGCATTTCACCGTTTCGATGGCAAATGCTTGTCGCGTTTGTCGATGGTTCATATTCCACTTTATAATCCGCAGTTGGCGACCAACCAAATGTGCTCACAGCGCATTGCAGTCCGCTTGCAACAGCTCGTCGATGCGCGCCTTCGTGGCCGATCAGCAATCTTCCGCCAACTTCTGCAGCAGGCAAATTTCCAGCGAAGACACGAAAGGATTTCACGATCTCATCGAGAGATTTATAGACATCGAGATGATCCTCTTCGACATTATTGATCAGCGCCATCGTTGGCTGATGCGAATGAAACGAGCGGTTGAATTCGCACGCTTCGGCTACGAAAATCCCAGGCGTTCCTGCAAGCGGACCGCTTGGGATCGTTTCACTTCCAGTTCTCGTTCCGACTCCATTCAATTGAGGACAATTTGCACCGACGATCACAGATGGATCCAGTCCTGCTTCGATCAACAGATGCGCGAGTAAGGCAGCCGTTGTGCTCTTGCCGTGCGTCCCCGCGATGGAGACTCCTGTTCGACTAGATTGCGCCCATCCAAGGGCCTGCGCATATGTCATCGTTTCGATTCCCATGGACTTTGCTTGAACAAGTTCTGGGTGATCTGCTGCGATGGCGGCGGAATAAACAACCAAGTCAATTTTGGATTTCCAGTTGGTGTGGCAATTGCCGATCGACACTGCAATCCCAGCAGCTTGAAGGGAATGTGTTGTCTCGCTTGCCGACTGGTCGCTTCCGCTGATAGTGGCTCCTCGAGACTGCATCATGAGGGCAAGTCCGCTGGTTCCGCATCCTCCGATTCCAATAAAATGGACGTGGCGACCATCAAAAATTGCCGCATCCTTGCGCGCGTTCATAGGTATTGGAGAGTATCGGCAGAAAGACTCCTGCGCCTTGGAAAACCAAGCACGCTTTGCATGAATTCCGCAATGACACTCCTGCATCATTGTGGTTCATCCGTACACTCGTCCCTCATCATGGCAGATGCTCAAGATCTCGTCCGCGCGCAGGTACTGATCGTCGATGACGAGAAAGATCACGCCGAAACTATGGCCGAAGCGCTTCACAAGCCCGGTCATATTTGCACCATTGTCAACAGCAAAAAGGCTGCAGAAGACGAACTTCGCCATGGAAATTTCGATGTTGTTGTCACGGACCTTGTGATGGAAACCCCGCGCTCTGGGATGGAAGTTCTGGAACTTGTTCGGCAGGTTCAGCCCGATGCGGCAACGATCATGGTCACTGCTCACGGTGATATTCCCACGGCAAAAGAGGCCCTTCGGGGTGGGGCGTATGACTTTATCGTCAAACCGCTCGATCTCGTGGTTTTCCGCAATTTGGTTCAGAGAGCTGCAGAATCCGTGTTGCTTCGCCATCAGAACGAAAAACTGCGTGGGCAGGTCGATGCCGCCTATGGATTTGAAGGGATCATCGGAGAATCAGCAGCAATCCGGCAGGTCATCACTTCAATTCGCCAGGTTGGTCCGACCAATATTCCAGTGCTCATCTCTGGTGAAAGCGGCACTGGCAAGGAATTGGTGGCGCATGCGATTCATCAATATTCCAAGCGAAAAGAGCGAAGATTCGTTCCTTTTAATGCGGCAGGACAAGCGGAAAGTCTGCTCGAGGATCAACTCTTTGGACATGTCCGTGGCGCATACACCGGTGCGGACAAGGACCGAGAAGGTGTCTTTGAATATGGCGATCGGGGCAGTGTGTTTCTGGATGAAATTGGTGATACGCCACTCTCGATGCAACCGAAATTGCTGCGCGTTCTTGAAAAGGGCGAGATCGTCCGATTGGGTTCCAATGACGCTCGCAAGGTTGATGTTCGATTCATCAGTGCGACCAATCGCGATCTGCGATCGATGATCAAGCAAGGTCAATTTCGCGAGGATTTGTTTTATCGCCTGCGCGGAGTGGAGATCAACATCCCGCCGCTCCGCGAGCGCCGCGAAGACATTCCGCTGTTGGTGCGACATGCTTTGGGTCGATTTGCTCGTGAGTTGGATCGAACCATTCCAACCATCAGCGAACCTGCGATGATGCGCTTAGTGGCTTTTCACTGGCCGGGGAATGTGCGCGAGTTGATCAACATTGTTCACCGAATGATGGTGGGAAGTTCCGCGAATGTGCTTGATGTCCAAGATGTTCCGGCAGAAATTCATGTCGCGGATGGTGATGATTCTGAGATGGGTTTTTCCTCTGGAATGGGTGGACTTGCGGGATGTGGCTTGGAAAGACTGGAAAAGGAGGCGATTCGGCAGACTCTCGCAATGGCTGAAGGCAATCGCGAAAAGGCGGCGCAAATGCTTGGCATCGGCGAGCGAACGCTGTATCGAAAACTAAAGGAGTACGGTCTGCGCTAAAAGGCGGAACCTTTCCGATATGCCTTGGATTCTCTTTCGACATTTTCTTGCGGAGTTGACCAAGGTCTTGCTCCTGACCACAGTGATCATCGTCGTTGTCGTTGCCTTCGGAGCGGTCATCAAGCCATTGACAGGAAATTTGCTTGGGCCAGGCGGAATTCTCAAATACATTTTTCTTGCGATGGTGCCGATGTTGCAATACGCACTTCCGTTTTCTGCCGGCTTCGCTGCGACGATCGTCACGCATCGATTTGCCAGCGACAATGAAGTTCAAGCAATGTCGGTCAGCGGCATTTCATATTTTGTCATTCTTTTGCCACAAGCGTTCTTGGGGATTGTGCTGACGATCTTTATGTTCTTTCTGGTGCAGACTGCAATACCAAGGTTTTTAGGATTGATGAGCGATGTGATTACAAACGATGCGGCGCAGGTTTTCGTCAGCACAATTCGTTCAGGAGAATCCTTCCGCGCAGGGAATTTCATGATCTTTGCCGACCGAATTGCGATGGACGACTCCGTCACCGATCCATCAATGCAACGCATACGAATGGAAGGAGTTGCTGCAATCGAGATCGACGCAGCGGGGAAACTTGGCACCGAATTCGTCGCTCGAAGCGGATCTGCAGATTTGTACACCGAGCAAAGCGATCTGATCGTGAAAGTCGCATTCCGCGATGCAACCATACTCCGCCCAGGAGAATCGACAGTTGCATTTATGTCGTTGGTCGAGCCAATGCCAACACTGATTGATGTGGGTTGGGAGCGCAGCCCTAAGTATTTGCCATGGTCAGAGTTGCTTGGAGTAGTGGGCGATCCGTCGAAAGGCTCAATGGTCGTGATTGAACGAATGCGACTTGAAAAAGCAATCGCTCCTGCACTTGCGATTGAACAGCTCGGCGCTGAACTTGCCAAGTCAGGCAGCGCTTTGCTTATTGGAAGCGAATCAAATCGCGTTTATGAAATTCACGATGCAATACTTGGAGGAAATGGCTTGATTCCACTGCCACCCGCAAAGAGATTTACAGTCATTGAATTTGATGGGCAGAACGCGCTTCGTGAAGCATCGACAGTTTCTGCTGGATTGACTGGAACCGCAAATTCCGATGGTGCGACCGCAACGAGCCTTCTTGATTTGGTCCTCACTGAACCGCGAACTCGCGCACTTCATGGGGAAGCGGATCGAGTTGTTCGATGGCCACCGAGAATCGTTGGTCTCTCACCTGATATCAAACTTGAAAAAAACTCAAGCACCCTTTCGGTAAAAGAGCTTATGGAAGCTGCTCGTCGGATCGCCGCTCAAACGACTCCGCCATTGAATGCGTATGCCTCGGTGGCGAAGGAATTGATTGCGAGTATTGAGAATAAGAAGAGTGAAACTTTCTATGAGGCTCTTTCTCACGTATGGATGAGATTCGCACAGCCGATGAGTGTTCTTTTCATGCTTGTTCTTGGCGGCATTCTTGCGATCTGGCGTCGGCACAGTTTGCCGCTGACTATTTTCCTTCTTGCTTTCGTGCCGGCGATTGCAAATGTGCTGTTGATCGCATCGGGTCAGTCAATCCTGCGCTCGTCGAAAGTTGGATTTGGTTTAACCGTGATGTGGTTGGGAAATGCAGTACTTCTTGCGCTCATCCTGAGCATTGGACGGAGAATGGCTCGGCGTTGACGCCTGAACGAATGAACCAATGCGAATACTGACTCGATTCATCCTCCTTCGATTCCTCGGCAATTTTTTCTTGCTATTTTCGCTGTTGTTTATCTTTGCAATTTCGATTGACATTCTGATTCAATGGGAAACATTCGTCAGTTCTGCTGAGAAGATTGAAAGTGCAAAGAGTGGCGTCGAGCAAAGCGCATCCATCTTGGCTGTTGCTAAATTGATCTTGAGTTTTCACGGTCCACGAGTCTTCCAGTTTTATCAATACATGATGCCACTTGTTGCGCTTGGTGCAATGGGATTCACAGCATCGGCGATGTTGCGCGCACGAGAATTCGTGGCGATTATGGCAGTCGGAATTTCGTTGCGGCGCGCAGTCTTCCCGATGATCATGGGCATGGGAATTCTGTGTTTGCTACAAGTCGCAAATCAAGAATTGATCTTGCCACGTTTGGCTGCAAGATTATTGCTCGAGCACGGCGATATGGTTCGAGGCACAGTGCGAACATGGGGAATCGGACTCGCCGCGGATTCGCAAGGTTGCCTGATTCATGCGGAGAGTTTTGATCCCGCAACCGAGACACTGAATGGGCTCTATGCAGTTGAGCGAACAAAAGAAGGTGCGGTTGTGCGACGGATCGAGGCGCCGCGCGCCAAATGGTCTTCCCAGAAAAGAGCGTGGATGTTGGAAAACGGAAGGGCAGGCGTTCCAACAGGACCAGCCGATGTCCCAACTGGTGAACGCTCGCCAGTTTTTTTGGATCAACCAATCGAGTCATTCCAAACAGATCTTGATCCAGACACGCTTCGACTCCGGCAGAATCTGCTCTATGCGCACATGTTGTCGCTTGCAGAGATTGCCGATTTGGCGCGCAACTCCGCCTTCGATCCGACGGCTCTGCGCAGATTTACAACGGGAAGATTCGCATCACTCTTGGTTGGGCTTCTTGTGCTTGCAATTTCGATTCCATTTTTCGCTCTTCGCGAACCATCGCCAATCTTGAAGCAAGCTGTCAGTTGCGCGGCGCTGAGTCTGCCAATTCTTTTGACGGCGATGATTGTTATTGCGCTGCCTTTGCCATCTTTGCCACCAACGGTTGGAGTGATTCTTCCGGTCGTTGTACTTCTTCCGATTGCCGTTTGGAGAATCGTCACGATGAAGACCTGACGGGTTTGTGCGGGCGGAAACAGCCACGGATACAGCCGCGGAAACAGCCGCAGAAACAGCCGCGGATGCAGCCGCGGATACAGCCGCGGAAACAGCCGCGGAAACAGCCACGGATACAGCCGCGGATACAGCCGCGGAAACAGCCGCGGAAACAGCCGCGGAAACAGCCACGGAAACAGCCGCGGATACAGCCGCGGATACAGCCGCGGAATCGCATCAGTGAGCAGCCGTGGAAAGTCCTCTCGGGGCTCAAACAGTCCTCGGCGACCGACACGATCCGATTTACGAAGTTTGATTGCAAGTGACGTCGGCCGCCTGCGGAACTCGCCCGAGAGAACTTTCCAACGGCTGGGAACGCAAGTTGAAGTGTGACTGAAACAGCCGCGGATACAGCCGCGGATGCAGCCACTGAGTCAGTTAGTTTTCTGTGCGAGGTCTGCGATTCCACGAATCGGAAAGTGAATCGTCGAAAATTGTTGGTCGAGCTTTGCGCAGAAGAGTTCGCGCGAGTCGATCCATTTCAACTCGCTCTTGCGCTCGGCGCGCGGATCGTTCATCTTCAGCACGCGTTGTGGCAGGATTTGCACCATCGCCAGGAATTTCCTCGCGCAGTTGGACGATGGCATAACCATTCTCCAAGAGGATCGCGGCGGAATTTTCGCCGGGCTTGATCGTGAACAAAACCTCTCGAAAAGCAGGGGGAAATGAAGGATCTAGCCGAGTGATCGGCGCCAATAGCCCGCCGCGTTCGGCACTGGAATCAATCGACAATTGGGCTGCAACTTCCGAAAATGGTTCGCCAGCATTCAGTCGTGTCCGCACCTTCTCTGCCGCTGCGATATCCGACACAACGATCAGTCGTCCAATGCGTCTTGGCCCGTGAGCCGTGTCATACGCTTGGCGAATCTCGTCATCGGTGATGGTGATCTCTCGTTTGGCTAACGCACGCAGCGCGGCATTTCTCCACAAGAGAGCTGCCCATCGCGCAGGTCCGAGTGATTGCGCGTTTCGCAGCGCTGTCAGTAATTGCGCCGCACGAACAGGATCTTTCGCAAGCGCTTCAAGTGCAGTCTTTTCTTCAAGTGCAATCGCTGCTTCATCGACGGTGATATTCGCAAGTCGCAATTCTTGACGGAGTAATCGCTCAAGCACAATTTCTTCAATCACTTGACCGCCCGAGACTTCATAGAGTCTCGGTTGCATTTCGTCCCATCCGATGACATCTCCATTGAAGATCGCAGGTGGACGATCATTTGTGGAAATTGGTTTTGCACTTGGGCGTGTTTCTAAGTTTTCCCTTGGAGAAATCTTGGAATCAGCGGGAAGGACATCGAGTCCCCTTGGTTCTGTCGAGCATCCACAAAGCACCACAGCATAAAGGCAGAGTGTGCTGACATTAAGCGCAATAATTTGTAACCGTCGATTCGATTTCATTGTTTTGTCAGCGTACTTCGCCTTCTTGTGAACGATCCAATGAATAGAGCGAACCGCCTCCTGTTTCGCAAAGCGGCTTCAATCGTGCGAGAAATGCAGCGACTGCACTTTGAGTGATGGACGAGTCAAGCCAATCAGATTTTCTCCAGATTCGAAGCATATTTTCGTCAATCACCACATGCGTCCATCCAGCGCGGCGCAACTCTGCAATCGCGATTTCCGGATCGCCGCCGCTCAAAGCAAGCGCTCGACCGACAGGATTTTCATTCCACACTGTCGAATATCCAGGGATCATCGGCCACCAGAAAACCGCGGAGCCTCCCAGTGAAACGATGCGCGCACTTGTTGGCAGTCGATACAGCGCGGCAGGCAATCCATCGCCGCCACTTTCACCTGTAAAAATTGGCTCAAATCCAATTCCAGTTGCAGGAGTGAAACGGTTTTCGATCAATGGCCCGTCAGTTGCATACGCAAGGAGCGGTTGCATACACCATGCGGCAAGAATGCTGCAAAGCGCGGTGCGACCAAGCCACCGAGCGCGTTCCAAATTCGCAACGACGAGTGCCACAAGAACAACCAACGGAATTGCAGTTGGAATCAAAAAGCGTCCCTTTGCATGAGTCAAGAAAAGCCAGAGGATCAATTGAACGCACGCAACAAAAATCAATTGCGCGCAGATGAAGCGCGATTCGCGTTTGCAGAGCAAGACGATTCCTGCGCTCGCACCCATCCATGGAAGGATCGACCAGAATGGACGCCAAGGTTCTGCATTTGGTGCAGTCGCAGTCAATCCTGCAAATAGAAATTGATCGTGAAGCGCACTCCACCACTCACTCGATGCGATTGGGCCATGTGCGCGGTGGAATATTTCAGCCTGAATTGCGGTCAATCCGCCATTTCCAAGAATTGGGAAAAATGGCGATCCGTTTGCGATTGCTCCCCTCAACCACCACGGCGAAAGCACGATGATTCCAGCGATGACAGCGATCGTGCAGACTCGTATTGCAAGTGGCACCGTCGCACGGCCGTCTCGAATCAAACGCGCTAGCCACGCAATCGCCAAAAGTGCAACAGGGGCGGTGACAAAAAGCGCCGCCGTCAATTTCGATCCCATTGCTGCCGCACAAAGAATCGCCAGTGCGGTGAATATTCCGCGCTGCGAAGAATCCAATGTGCGCGAAAAGATCAGCCAAAGTGCTGCAGTCAACATCAGCACCATCGGCATTTCGTTATATGCAAGCGAGCCAGTCACAATGATCCACGGCAATCCAAGAAAGAGTGCCGCTGCCGACCAACCGACGATTGTTTGTGTGCGCTTCGCAAGTGCAGGATCGTCTGGTTTGTCGCAACATTTTTCATGGCAAGTCATCGCAAGTTGGGCAATCATCGCGGCAGTTACAACTGCGAATAATCCATGCAAGATTTGCGCGTCGAGCGCTCCAGCAGAAGCGGAACCGCGCATCGCCATCACATGCAAGTATGCGCATTCGACGAACGAAGGAAATGAAGAATAAATATTGTGTGAAAGTGTTTGCACACGGCCTAAAGCAAGCCATTCTCGCGGAAGTTGCAGGTGATACGAGAGTGCGTCATACCCTCCGAATTCGCTCGACCAAAGCCATCCCGGCGTCGAGACTGCTGCGAGAAGTAATGTCGCAAGGGCAGGGGCAATTGTCCACGCGATCCACGCACCATTCGTGGATTTTTCGCCTTCAAAATTACCTTCATCACCAATTCGCAACGAGACAGACCAGTTTGGATTGAAGTTTTTCCAAAGGGAAAAGATGCCAGGAAGTAAAAGGAGTGCAGCAGGAATCTGTCCGCTTGCGACACCAAAAAATCGAATGCCAAAAAAACCAAGCGCGCCTGCGGCAGCGTCAATGAACAGCATCGCAGCACATCCCAGCGCAAGTGAAAAAACCCATCCCACACGCTCGAGCGCGAAGATTTTTACGGCAGCAACTCCAAGCCCAAGCGCAGAAAGCATCCACGCAAGTGGTCCCGGCAGATGAATCAGAAATCTCAATATCGCTGCGACACCACGATGCGCACCATCAATCGTCAGCCCACCGCCAATTGAAATCCACAGAACAAAAAGTCCCAATGCAATCGCTCCAGCGATTCGATTTTTCCCAAGAAACATCCCGCGAAATAAAAAACCCCGCACACTCGCACGAGGCGAATTGCGGGGTGGAATTCGAGATGAAGCGAGGTCTTCAGACCGACCCTGCTTTTTTTGACGAGTCATTTCGCCAGAGCTTCAACGTGCGGCTTATGCGCTCCAGGCACATGCGCAGCAAGAGAGTCGAAGGTCATCGGATCGTGAATCGCAATTTCGCTGAGCATCTTGCGATTGAGCAAGATGTTTGCATTGCTGAGGGCAGCAATAAATTGGCTGTAACGAATTCCGCGCATTCTGCATGCGGCGGTGATTCGAGTGATCCACAAACTGCGGAAATCTCGGCGACGAAGTCGTCGATGAATCCACGCATTACGTCCAGCGCGCATCAGCGCGACCTTGGCTTGTTGTTTCAGACGACTCTTGGTCCCGAAGTATCCACGCGCTTCGCGTAGTAGTTTTCGTCGGGCTTGGGTGCGTGCGGCACCTTTTCGTGCTCTTGGCATTCGATACTCCTGCGATGTCCAAAGTGTGCAGTCCTTTGGGTTTGCGCTCGACGGGGCCGTCCACTTGAACGGACTTTCGAACCCGGCGGGCAGTGCGAAAAATCAACCGCCTTCGGTTGCGTTGCCTTCACGTGCGACTTTCGCCGCAGTGTGTTGTTGCTGCGAAAGCAGCGAACGATTGAGAAGCTTGCCGTACATCTTCGTATCACCATTGCGCGCGAAGCGAGCCTTGCGATATGTCTGCACAGTTGTGCCTCGTTTATTGCTTTTAAGATGGCGGCTATTTGGACCAAAGAACCGAACCTTGCCGGTCTTGGTGACTTTAATCCGCTTGGCTAAACCTTTGTGTGTCTTTTGCTTTGGCATATAGAACCATTCGTTGGGTCGAGAAGGGTACAGGAGATCGACTCATTCCGCAAGAACACATTCACTTGGTCAATGTAATGAACGACTGAGGCAGACCTCAGTTGGCGAGAAGAGTCTCAAGCGCGTTTCTAGGGTTTGCCCTCAGATTGATCGTTTCAACGCCATTTTTGTCGCGAATCACCCAGATATTGTCGAAGAGCCCTCTCGGTCCGTTGGTTAGATTCGGTGAGGTCATCCACACGACCGTTCCGTCGGAAAAAAGCACATTCTGCCCGCGCTGAGCATGATTGTGTGAACTCATCAAAAAATTGACTGGCGTGACTCCTCTACGAACCATCGCCTGCACAGGATTCGCGTCAGCTGCGACAGGGCTGCGCTGCATCGACGATAGATACATTTGAGACTTGTGCATTGGAATGCGATAAGACAAATTCCGAGTTCCATTGCAACGCGTACATTTCGAATCGCAATATCCGTTTTTCGCAAGCATGTCTAAGTGTTGAGCGTTCTCAATAATTCCACTATCGGTCGCAGTTGAATCAGTGAAAAAAGATGCAAGTCCCGCGGTCATCGGCAAGATTCCCTTGTTGTCAGCTGCGTATGCGGAGAGTCCTGAACCCAAAGTCCGAAGGCCATTCGCGCACATGAATTGAGATTGGCTATGTCGAACTTGATTCGTCACTGGAACCGCAACTCCAGCTGCAACGATCAACATTGCTGCGACGGCAACAACATTGGGTATGCCCAGTCTCCGTCGCAGCGAAACTGGCGGAGAATTGGAAAAGCTCATTCGCTCTGATTGCCGCCGTTCTTCCTGCACAATTCTTGCAAGCGTCGCATCAATCAGGGCATCACTTGGCGGAGTCACTGGATACGAATTGATATGTTGAAGTTCCGTGAGAATTCTTCGGGCATATGGGCGAAGAGGCTCAGGCATTCGCTGGACCGAATTCGGATCAAACTCTGCTGCAATAAGAAAGTCGAGCGCTTCGGCTTCGACAGGATCGATGTTTGTTTCTTCTGTTCTATTCATTCGTACTCGCCTGTGCCCATTTGATTTTAACTTGCTTTGCGCCAATGTTTTGAAAAGAGCGCCACTGCTGCGTGCAGTCGGCTCTTGACAGTTCCCAGTGGAATCGCAAGCACATCTGCAACTTGTTGATAGCTCATTCGCTGAAAATATCCAAGCAGAATAACTTCTCGGTGATGATCTGGAAGCCCATCAAGAACGCGCTTGACTAACGCTTGTTGGTCAGCAGTTTCGCTTTGAGTATCAGGTTGCTCCTGATCTGATGCCAACATGTCAAGCAAAGTTGCGCTTTCTGGATTTTTTCCAATTGGAGCTTCGAGGCTCGCCATCATCCTGCGCTTGCGCTTGCGATGAAAGTCTCGAGCCTTATTCGCAGCGATCGTATAAAGCCACGGCTTAAACTTTCGAGTTTGGTCGAATGTTGCAGCAGACAAATGAACTTGCAGAAATGTCTCTTGGAAGACATCGTCGGCAGCAGTGGATGACCCAAGAAATTTGGTAAGAAATCCATGGAGTTCATTTTTGTACCGTCCAAGCAGTGTCGGGAACGCATCTGCTGCGCCCTCCAGATGCATCCGAAGAAGCGATTCATCACTGCGAACATCTCCGGCGCGAGACTCCATCGTATTCGGGAAGGTACTCGACCAAACTGTAGATGTGATTTGGCGTCCAGCAAACTTGGATGAACGTCGTTTGGCACTTGTAGCTGGAGCGGGGGCGAAGGCAGAGAAAGAGATCTGTAAAATCGTCTCGCATAGACCAAGTCTCTGGTCGCTGCCAGTATGAGAAGAGAATCCACAAATCGTCATACCCGTGATACGATCAATAACTCGAATCAGTTCGGAACTATTTCTTATGCCAGTACCAATTAGTCAGATGTGGACGGTCGCAAGTTATGTCCTCGGGCAGAAGCTTCGTGGCCGCCGTAAATATCCTCTCGTTCTGATGCTTGAACCGCTTCTGCGCTGCAATTTGGCATGCGCCGGATGCGGAAAGATCCAATTCCCAGCCCACATCCTGAAGCGAGACCTCTCCGTTGCGGAGTGCATGAAGGCAGTGGACGAGTGCGGGGCTCCGATGGTTTCGATTCCAGGTGGTGAACCACTTCTGCATCCGCAGATTTCCGAAATCGTCAAAGAGTTGGTCAAGCGCAAGAAATACATCTACCTCTGCACCAATGCGCTTCTCTTGAAGGAGAAACTCGAAGCGGGCTGGTTCGAGCCGAGCAAATATCTGACCTTTAGTGTGCATATGGATGGTGTCGAGGAACATCACGACTTCGCAGTGTGCCGCGAAGGGACTTTCCAAAAAGCGATCGAAGGAATTCGTTTGGCTGTCGATCGCGGATTCCGCGTGACGACGAATACAACACTCTTTGACGGTGCGGATCCCAATGCAGTCAGAGAATTTTTCGATCAGATGATGGATCTCGGCGTTGAAGGAATGATGGTCAGTCCTGGGTATGCATACGACAAAGCTCCTGATCAAAAGAGTTTCTTGAAGCGTCAGAAGACTCACGAACTTTTTCAAATGGTTCTCTCAAATCGTCGTGATGGTCGCAATCGTTGGCGATTCAATCAGTCCGCATTGTTTCTGGAATTTCTTATGGGCAAGCGTTCGTTCGAATGCACCCCATGGGGAAATCCGACATACAACTTGTTTGGTTGGCAGAAGCCTTGCTATCTCTTGAACGAGGGATATGTCGATACCTTCGCAGAATTGATGGAAGAAACGGAGTGGGAGCGTTATGGTCGCGCCTCTGGAAATTCCAAGTGCCAGAACTGTATGGTTCACTGTGGGCACGAACCTACGGCCGTTGATTACACATTTTCTGGTCTTCCAGGCCTTTGGGCGACGGTCAAGGCAATGGCCTTCAGCACCTATGCCAATCCGCAAGCGAAGCGTGCACTAAAGGAAGAATCAAAGAAGTTGCATGGACCTCGGGCACATCTCGTGCAACTTGGACTTGCAACCGATGTTTCTTCCAATGTTGCAGTTGGCGCAGGCAGTTCGTCCGGCGAACGCTGAATCATTTCGAAGAAGCTGAAATCAAACTAGAAATCAAACTAGAAATCAAACTGGAAAGCGGGGGCTTCGACCCATTGCCACTTCGATCACATCTCGCACGACCCAACTCATATTGGTCATCGCTGTCTCGGTGCGACTGGCCAAATGTGGCGCAAGAAATGCATTCGGCAATTTCACAAGTGGATTGTCTGCAGTGAATGGTTCCGGATCGTGGACATCCAAAATCGCACGCGCTTTCGGATTTGCCTGAAGAAAAAGCGTAAGCGCTTCACTCTGCAGAACCATCCCTCGACTTGTATTGATCACAACCACATCCGATCGCATCAGTCCGATGAATGGTGCGCCGACGAAATCTCGATTGGATGGTCGGCCATCGATATGAATCGAGATGATGTCCGATTCGCGAAAGAGCGTTGGGGCATCGACGCGTATCGCGCTGTTGGCCTTTGCTGGCGTGACATTCAGCAGATCATTAAAAACCACGCGAAATCCAATCGACTGTGCAACTTCAGCAAGGCGGCTTCCCACACGACCGCATCCAAGAATTCCAAGAGTCAATTCGCTCATTTGGCGGCTGGCAACAATCTCGCTGCGTGCATGCTCCCATTGGTCAAGCGGCAACGCATGATCCAGAAAAACCCGAGGGCGCAGGGCATCTGCCAAAAGGCAGACGACATATTCAACAACCGCTTGTGTGTTCGCGTCTGGAGTGTGAACAACGACCACGCCGCGAGCTGCGCACGCATCAAGATCAATGTTGTCCACGCCAACGCCAGCTCGTCCTACGACCTTCAATTTGGGCAGGCGATCTAAAAGCGCACGATCAACTTTCGTATATGTTCGCACCACTAAACCCGTCGCATTTGGGGCGTTTGCGGCGAAGGCTTGCGATGCAGAATCGCCCTCCACGACCTGTGCAATGCCCTTCAACCACGCCATTGGAGCTTCTGCAAGGGGTTCGCTGACTAAAATAATTAGATTCTTGGAAGACATTTTTGCCTTTTGAAATAGGGATGCTACGGTAAGAGTAATGAGGCGTCTGCGTATCGGAAAATATCGACGCATTTCCCTTCGATTTTTCGCTTGGTGTGTTGTCCCTTTGACTTGCACAGTTGGCGCATTTGCAGATGAGCATGGATACGACGTTTTGGTTGCAAGATTGAGCGGGCAGGCTATTCCCAATGGTGCGGGAATTCGCATCGCACAAGTGGAAGCAAGCGGGGATGGAACTGCACCAAACTATAGTCCAAATCAAACTGCCCCAGAATTTTCAGGCAAAACTTTTACAGCCCAAAGTGGAGTCCCAACAGTCAGCTGGCATGCGAATACTGTTGCGCAATATCTCTATTCCAATACTGGAAGCATCGCCTCGGGCGTGACAAACATTTATCTCTGGGAGTCAAATAGTTTTATCAATACGGCGTTGCGATATGGTCAGCCGACTGTTGCGCCAACGACTCCGCCATCGACTGCGCTGAAGATTTACAACAATAGTTGGATTGGTGGCGCATCTGGCTCGACTCCAACGGCTGTTGACAACGAAATTCTTCGTCGTGGCGATTTTGCTATGAACCGCGATGACACGCTCTATGTTGTTGGGGTAAACAATGGGGCTACTTCCCCAACCTATCCATTGATGACCATGGGCTATCACGGACTTTCAGTTGGAATGATGAATGGCAATCACTCGCACGGTGATGTTCCAGTTGGAGCAGATGGTGTTGGTCGAATGAAGCCTGAAATTGTTGCTTCAGCTGATGCCTCGAGTTGGACAACGGCTGTGGTCAGTTCTGTTGCAGCGCTCCTTTACCAAACTGCTGCGACTCATCCAAGTGTTTCAATGAATACAAATGCTGACGAGACCACTGTGATCAAAGCAATCATGATGGCGGGTGCGCGTCATCGAAGTGGTTGGACGAATAACCCTGCAACAAGCGGTGCGAATCGTGGACTGACGTTGAAGCCACTGGATCGGATTTACGGCGTCGATGTTGTGAATGTTGACCGGAGTCATCGAATTTTGACTGGAGGAGAGCGAGATGGATCTTCAACTGCAGGTGCGGCTGTTGCACCACCAGCAGGATGGGATTTCGAGGTCATTCCATCTGCTGCAACACGCTTTTGGAGAATTCGATCGACGCAAACAATTCCAGAACTCTCGATTGTTGCAACTTGGCATCGAATTGGAACAACTGCGATTGCTACTCCATCATTTGCGGATATCAATCTCACTTTGTACCGCCTTGACAGCACGGGTGGAATTTGGCCACTCGAAGGGGATGGTGGCAGTGCGTATTTTTCTAGCGGAAATATCGCAAGTAGATCGACCGTCGACAATGTCGAACATCTCTATGTCAAAGACCTCGCGCCCGGCGAATATTTGATCGAAGCGAAACGAATTGGGAGTGCAACGGCTGCGACTTCATTCGCCTTGGCATGGATTATGGCGCCGATGCAGGGCGATCTGAACCAAGATGGAAAGGTGGACGGAATCGATCTTGCGACTCTGCTCAGTGGTTGGGGTGGGAATGGTGGCGATGTGAATGGTGATGGCATCACGGATGGATCAGACCTTGCTGCGTTGCTTTCCAACTGGGGATCAGGTTTTTAGTTTTGGCTTTGCGGTTTCGCTTTTCGCTTTGGTCTTCCGGTTTGGAAGTTGATTTTGGGGTTACTCTTTCAGCATCGTGCACACTCGTCGAATTGACTACTTGATTCTTGCGGGTCTCTTGGCAATTCTTGGGATTTTTCTATTACTGCCCATTTGGTATTCCGTTCATGGAGCACTGCATGATTCCAAAGGATGGACTCTCTATCACATTCTGGATGTCTTTCGAGATCCGCAACTTCGGCTTGGACTTTGGAATGCGCTCTCGATTGGCCTGTTGACAACACTTGTCGCTGCAGTCGTATCCATTCCGATGGCTGTGGTCTCCGCACGCTGCGCATTTGCTGGCAAAGGTTTTCTCAATGCACTGCTCTTGGCTCCACTCATTTTGCCTCCATTTGTCGGAGCAATTGGCATCGAGGCGATCATCGGAAGAACGGGAAGTCTCAATACCATTCTGCTGAATGTGGGGGCAATCTCTGCGCCAATAGACTTTTTGCTCGATGGTGGATTTCTGTTCATCATCTTGTTGCAGGGGCTTCACCTGTATCCGATTCTCTATCTAAATCTCTTGGCGTCGCTCGCAAATATCGATCCAGGATTGGAAGAAGCTGCGCGAAATGTTGGTGCTGGACCTTGGCGTCGATTTACGCGCATCACTCTGCCGATGTTGCGTCCGGGTTTTTTCGCTGGAGCGACAATTGTATTTGTATGGGCTTTCACCGAACTTGGCACTCCGCTGATGTTTGGTTTCCGTACTGTGACAAGCGTTCAAATTTTTGATGGGTTGAAAGAAATCGAAACATCGCGACAGCCTTACGCATTGACTGTTGTGATGTTTGTGGTGGCAACAAGCATTTATCTCATTGGAAGATCTACCCTCGGGCGATCTCGCGGAACAGCATCCACAAAGGCATCTGTTGGCAGAGTGGAAACTCCACTGGGATGGAAAGGATCGATCGGAGCGTGGGCATTGCTCGGTGGCATCGCATTCATCGCGTGTTTGCCTCACATCGGTGTTGTACTTTCTGCCTTCAGTTTGCCTGGAAGTTGGTATCAATCTGTTCTGCCGCAGTCGTGGACTTTGGCCAATTTCGCGCATGCTTTGCAACATCCGCTTGCGGCGGGAGCCATTCGCAATTCACTTTTTCTTGCGGGATTCGCAGTTGTGCTTGATCTGATTCTTGGCGTTGCAGCGGCGCGGATCTTGGTGCGAACAAAGCTTCCACTTCGATGGCTTCTCGATGTGTTGGTGATGTTGCCTATCGCAGTTCCTGGTCTTGTCTTGGCATTTGGCTATGTCTCGATGAGTTTGGAGTGGCCATTCGCTGCGACTGCTCCATCGTGGCTGAGTTGGATGCAGGTCATTCTGCCTGCATCATGGTGGACTTGGTTTTCGCAAGCGCCACTTGCATCGTGGGGAAACATTGTCGGCGCAGAGCCAAATCCATTTCCATTCTTGATCATTGCGTATGCCATTCGGCGTTTGCCATATGTCGTGCGCTCGACTGTTGCGGGGTTGGAACAGACACCGATTGACCTCGAAGAGGCTGCGGCAAGCGTCGGTGCAAAGCCAGGTCGCATCCTGCGCAAGATCGTCGTGCCACTTGTCGCCGCCAACATGATTGCGGGTGCGCTCTTGGCATTTAGTTTGTCCATGCTGGAGGTTTCCGATTCGCTATTGCTTGCGCAGCGGGAGGCGGATTTCCCCGTGACAAAGGCGATTTACACTCTCTACGATCGGCTCGGTGATGGACCTGCAATCGCAAGTGCAATGGGAACATGGGCGATGCTTTTATTGGCTGCGACGATGATGGCGGCAAGTTCCGTCTTGGGCAAACGATTGGGCGCCGTGTTCCGCGGCTAGTTCCTATACTTATTGTTCTATGCCGTTCACTTTGCAACCTGATGAGGGTTACGGGCTCGATATCGAGTCCACCGAATATCTGAAGGATCATTTCCAATCTCCTGACCGTTGGATTCTCAACTTCGGTCCTCAGCATCCTGCAACGCACACCACATTGCGATTGGTGCTCGAGTTGGATGGCGAGCGCATCGCTCGCGCGACGCCACACATTGGATATTTGCATTCTGGATTCGAGAAACTTGGCGAGCATCATGATTACAACCAATATGTTTGCACGATCAGTCGAATGGATTATGCATCTCCGATTTGCAACGATGTTGCATGGCACACTGCAGTCGAGACACTCTTTGATATCGACCTGACGCCACGCTGCAAAGTCATTCGCACGATCATGGCGGAACTCGGTCGCATTCAGAATCATTTGTTGTGCGTTGGTGCTGCAGGCTTGGATTTGGGCGCGTTCACTGGATTCTTGTATGGATTCAACGAACGCGAATTCATCTATGACATTCTTGATTACGTTTCTGGCCAGCGCTTCCATCCTGATTGGACTCGCGTCGGCGGTGCTTGGCGCGACCTTCCCGATGATGAAGTCTTCATTCGCATGGTGAAAGAATTCATCAATGTTCGTATGGCGAAGGCAATCGGAGATATCGAAACACTTCTCAATCGAAATCGGATTTTCGTAGATCGACTTGATGGAGTTGGCGCGATTTCAGCCGCGGACGCAATTGCTTGGGGAGCAACTGGTCCTATTGCGCGCGCCTCTGGCGTTCGCCGTGATATGCGCAAGGACGATCCATATTTATGCTTCGCAAATAATTGGGATGGCGAAGGCGCGGATGCGGTCAAGTTCATTGTTCCCATTGCGACCACAGGCGATTGTTTGTCAAGATATTTGGTTCGATTGGAAGAATTGAAGCAATCTGTCGAGATTATTCGTCAGTTAATCGATCGCATTCCCAAGGGGTCGATTGATTCTTCAGCGAACAATAAAGCGCGTCTTCCAGACAAAGGCGATGTGTATGGTTCGATCGAAGGGACTATTCAGCAATTCGAATTGATGATGCACAATCGCGGATGGGACACGCCCATCGGCGAGGCATATGGTGGCATCGAAGGTCCCAACGGAGAATTGGGATATCTCATCGTCGCAGATGGAGGACGATGTCCGTGGCGCGTTCGTGTACGACCGCCGATCTTTTACAACTTTCAGTTGTTTCCAAAACTGATTGAAGGACACCAACTCGCCGATGCGGTGGCGGTCTTGGGTTCTTTGAACATTATCGCCGCGGAGCTCGATCGCTGACCGCGGTCGAACTGGAGAAAACGAATGTCCTGGAAGACAAAACCATCGGGCACTATGAAGGTGCCAACTCGAACCGAGCCTTACTGCACAGCCGAAATGTTGGCGCGTTGGAAAAGTACGACATTGCCAAAGTATGCGACCACGCACGGTGCACTTATGCCAGTCCTTCATGATGTGCAACACACATACCGGCACGTTCCGTATCAAGCGATGATTGAGATCGCCAATTTTCTCAAGATTGCACCATCCGATGTACTCGATACGGTTTCGTTTTATGAGGAATACACCCTTGAACCAATGGGGAAATGCATCATCGGAATCTGCCACACTTTCGCATGCGAAATCTGCGGACATCAAGCGATTCTTGATCGTGTTCGTCAGCGATTGGGCATCGAACCACACGAAACCACCGAAGATGGTGCGTTCACATTGTTGACGATGGAATGTCTTGGGTCTTGTGATACTGCGCCTGTTGCGTTGTTCAACGATGTCTTACACGAGCAATTGACTGTTGCGAAAGTGGATGAACTGATTGATGAAGCGCTCGCCCAGAAATCACATCCCGCACACCATTCATAATTTGCATGGACCTTATGACCACTCCCAACAAAGCCGAGCCACACAGCCTTGCACGAAGTTGCGGTGAATGTATCGGCCACATTCTCAAGGCGATCAAGACGCCAGTGAAGCCAGAAAAAACTGTCGAGGTGGTGAAACCGCTAAACCAAAGCCCACAAGAAAATATTCAAACCGTGCGTGCTGCTGTTCGAGAAGAACAAGTTGGTTCGGTCTTGCATCGCCGTATTGTCATTGACCAAGTCGTTCAAATTGATTCATCCGAAATTTCCAAAGACACAACTTTATGAAACTCTCAGAGCCAATCCTGACCAAACGTATTCCGTCTATTCCTCACGGAGATCCCAAGAATCGTCACATCGTTTCATACGACGAGTTTGTAAAGACCGATGGATACAAAGGGCTGGAAAAGGCGCTCGATATGGAATCTGCGCAAGTTGTAGCAATAGTGAAGGATGCAATTCTGCGCGGACGCGGAGGCGCTGGATTTCCTGCGGGATTGAAGTGGTCTTTCCTTGCGCCGGAAGATGGAAAGGGTCTGCGATATCTCTGCATCAACTGCGACGAAGCAGAGCCAGGAACTTTCAAAGATCGATTGCTTGTTGATTTCGATCCGCACCTTGTTCTTGAAGGAATCGCAATTGCGTGCTGGGCTTGCAAGTTGGATGTTGCCTACTTCTTCATTCGAGGCGAGTATCACCATCAAGCGCGTGTTATGGAGCGGGCAATTCAAGAGGCATACGCAGCGGGGATTTTCGGCAAGCAAGGACTGATGCGCGGAAAGTCAAAGCATCCTGTCGAGTGCTATATGCATCGCAGCGCTGGCGCATACATTTGTGGCGAAGAGACTGGATTGCTCGAAGCAATCGAAGGCAAGCGAGGTTGGCCACGAGTCAAGCCTCCATTCCCTGCAGTCAAAGGCGTCTTCGGTCGCCCAACGATTGTGAATAATGTCGAAACCCTCGCCGCAGTTCCTGACATCTTGCTGCGTGGAGTTGCGTGGTGGAAGTCAATCGGCGTCGAGAGTTCATTTGGCGGAATGCCTTCCTATGGCACCAAGTTGATGGGTGTTTCTGGTCATGTCGCTCGACCTGGGTGCTTCGAAGCACCGCTTGGAATTCCACTCAGCACACTGGTGAACGAATATTGCGGCGGTATGCGCGCAGGCAAGAAATTCAAAGGTGCAATCGCAGGCGGAGTCTCGATGGGCGTCCTGGGAACCGATCAGTTTGATGCTGCGATGGATTTTGATATTGGTCGTCGATGCGATGTGCTTGGACTTGGAACCGCCTGTCCAACGATCTTCGACGAAGAGACAGATATGGTTGCCGTTGCCCGAAATTGCGCGCGGTTTTTTATGAACGAATCCTGTGGTCAATGCACTCCCTGTCGCGAAGGATCTGGTTGGATCTATAAGTTGCTCACACGCATCGAGCGCGGTGATGCCACGAGCGCAGATTTGGATTTACTCTTGGAACTCGGCGGATCGATGGGACTTTCTGAAGGGACCACGATCTGTGGTCTTGCAGATGGGAACAATTGGCTCGTCCGAACAATCGTGAACAAGTTCCGCAGCGAATTTGAGCGGCGCGTCAAGCCAAAATTTATTCCAGTGCACCTCGTCGCACGTTGAGCACTCCGCGCACATCAATCGAATTGGTCACCGCAGTGCCGCTCGCCGAGGCAAAGATGGTCGAGTTGGTTCGTAGCATGATCGGACTCTTGCCCGCGACTGAAGGAAGTCGCAAAACTTTTTCCCAAATCTCGATTCGTATTATTCGTGATGAAGAGATGTCCCAACTTCATAAAAAATATTCCAATGTTGATGGAACAACAGATGTTTTGACCTTTGTGCAAGGAAACTTGGATTCTGGAATCGAAGTCGATCTTGCTCTGTGCGCAGATGAAGCGGTGCGGCGGTCAGTAGAGTTTGGACATTCGGTCGAAAATGAACTTGCTTTATACGCCGTACATGGACTTCTGCACGCAATCGGATTCGATGATCACGATGAAGAACACGCGCGGCGAATGCACGCCGAAGAAGATCGCATTCTGACTTCGCTTGGAATCGGCGCGGTCTACGCGCATCGAGGAGGAGGACGCTCATGACAACTGGATGGATTCTGGTCCTCGTCGGGTTGCTTCTTGTCACAACCTTTCTTTCAGCACTGAACCTTGCACTCGGGACAGCCAGTGCCACAGCAATCGAGCGACGCTGTGCGTTGTATGGACGCGTTCAAGCAGGAGTTTGGATTCTGGCCCACGCAACTGCCCTCGAGCACGCAGTCGCATTTTTCCGCACATTCGGTCGACTTTCATGCTTGCTTGTGGTTCTGGAGATGTTTCGTCCGAGTGATCCGACGCTTACTTTGCAGTGGCCGTCGATCTTGATGGCATTAGCAACTGCAAGCATCGTGGTGTGGTTGACAACGAGTGTGATCGCAGTCGCAATCGCTCGGTATGGCGGAGTTGGATTAGTGATTGGCACGTATCCCATACTGCGAATCTTTTATTGGACTACCCATCCGATTTTATGGGTTGGTGGATTCGCAGATGAAGCCGTGCGTCGTTTGCTTGGAGCGCTACCAAATCACGAGACCATCGAGCAGGATCTGATTCATTCAATCACCGACAGCGCGCGAGCTGGCGGGATCGACGCACTCTCTGCGCGAATCATCCAAAATGCTGTGGAGTTTCATGGAACGGTTGCCTCAGAGGTCATGACTCCAAGAACTCAAATCGAGGGAATCGCTTACACCGACGATATCGCCGTCATTCGTGCGTTCATCGAAACTGCTGGGCATTCCCGCGTGCCCGTCTTTCAAGACAACCTAGACCAAGTTGTTGGCATCTTGTACTTCAAAGATCTCGTTCGTTTTCTTGGACAAGCACCGACCGACTTTAAGTTGCGTCCAATTCTTCGTCAGCCCCCACGCGTGCCAGAGACAAAGCCTGTCAGCGAACTCCTGAGCGAATTTCAGCGGACTGAAGTTCATCTCGCATTGGTTGTTGACGAATTTGGTGGAACTGTGGGACTCATTACGATCGAAGATGTGCTGGAAGAAATTGTTGGAGAGATTTATGACGAGCACGAACCTTCGACAGAAATTGAGCCGCAATTGACGGGATCTGCGGCATCTGGATGGGAATCTGATGGTCGAATTCCGCTGGTAGATATCTCCGTTGCGACGGATTTGGATTTACCGACCGAAGAAGATTTCGACACCATCGCTGGATTGATTCTCTTGAACTTTGGTCGAGTTCCCGTTGTCGGCGAAGCGTTTTCACGTTACGGCGCACGCTTCACAGTGCTCTCGGCGACGCCAGTGCGTGTTGTCAAGATTCGTATTGATTTACTTCCAGGTTCGCAGACAGAGCGATCCTTGCCGGTTGGGCATTAACCGAATTCATCGCCTTTGAATGTCGATGCGAGATATGCCTCTCGTACCATCGGATCGTTGATGATCGATTTGGGATCGCCATCGCGCAGATTCCTTCCCTCATGGATGATGTACGCCCTTGTGCAGATTCGCAGAGTCTGCTGAACATTGTGATCAGTCACAAGAATCGCGATTCCTTGTTCAGCCAAGCGACGAACTTCGGATTGTAATTCTTCGACTGTGTGGGGATCAACTGCGGCAAATGGTTCATCAAGCAGAATCATTCGAGGACGGGTGATCAAAGAACGGGCGATTTCGAGCCGCCGTCTTTCGCCACCAGAACATGTTCGTGCTTGTTCTTTGCGCTTGTGCTCCAAACCAAATTGCGCAAGCAGACTTTGGCAGGTCGATCGTTGCTCGGCGCGAGTGATCGGCCGCGTTTGCAGGATCGCCATCAAGTTGTCTTCGACGGAAAGTCGCTGAAAAACGCTTGGTTCCTGCGAGAGATATCCCATCCCTGCGCGAGCATGGATGTACATCGGGTCATTGGTCATGTCCTTGCCTGCAAAGGTCACGCGACCTGCTTCGGGCGAGATCATTCCAATTGCCATGCGAAAACTTGTGGTCTTGCCTGCGCCATTTCTGCCGAGAAGTCCGACGATTTCTCCTGCATCTACAGTGAAAGAGACATTGTCAACAACTCTTCGGCCGTTGTAACTTTTCACCAGTCCATCTGTTTCAAGCAGTGCCACGAATGAGAGTGTAGAGGGACGATAGAATCATTGCCCATGGTTGGATGCCGAATCTTTGTCTTGTCATTGACAGCGCTTGCGACCGTGCTTTGCGCCGGTTGTGTTCGCAGAACGATCGCTATTACATCAACTCCATCTGACGCATTGGTTTTCGTCAACGATCGTGAAATCGGTCGCACTCCTTGCGAAGTTGATTTTCTTTTCTATGGCGAATATGACGTGCGATTGAAGCACGAAGGCTACGAATCGATTGTTGGTTCTGGTACTGCATCTGCGCCATTCTGGGATTTTATTGGCGCTGATTTGCTTGTCGAAGTTGCGCCAGTCAATTTGGAGAGTCGTGTTGAATGGCATTTCGATTTCATTCCTGCCAACGATAATCATGTTGATTTGCTCGCTCGAGCACGCCAAATGCAAGATTCTGCGCGTGGCGAACCGCTTGAAGTTGATGGAGTGCCATCCATTGAAAACCGAAGGGCAACTGTGCAGAAGGCAATCTTTGCACCTGTTCGAAACGAGCAGGGAGCGATACCGCCGAAGGGTTCATCTGCGGTCCCTGTGCCACCAACAGAATCGCCTGCGGATGTTCCTGGTGCTGTGGGAAAACCCGCACCGAATCCTTAAGCAAACAACGAACGCATATTTAGAAATTCTTTCACGAAGCCAAGTTGAGCGCTTCGGTTAGCGCCTTTACAACTGGATCATTGGTCGCCGGCCAATCAATCTTGTGCAGCATTGCTAAATCAACCCACGCAATGCTCGAAGATTCTAATGCTCGAGGCACTGCTCCCGTTGGCAATTCGACCGAATAGATGTGAAAGCGCGGAGTAGGGCGTCCAAGCGGAGCGGGGGGCTCGATGACCCCGATGTGCAACCAATTGCAGGATGGATCGGTGCAGTCAACGCCAGTCTCTTCGAGCAATTCCCGAGCCGCGGCGATGGTTGGGGGTTCACCCTCTTCGATTTTGCCCCCAGGGATTTCCCACGCTCCCGGGAGAATTTTCGCCTGCTTAAGGCGCTTGGCGACGAGAATCTGGATGCTCCCGCCTTCATTTCGAACGCGGCGCAGGGCGACAAGCGCCACATGAAGAATCGACCCTGCAGGGAGGGGGATTTTCTTGGAAGGGTTGGTGGGGTGGCTCATAAGTATTTTGAAGGTAATGGTTTAGGAATGCAGAAAAAAGGTTGCTTTATGCCATTGACCGCCACAGAGTGGAGACGATACTGTGCATCTCCCCCCTTAGCATTCTTTGCAGCTTCCCATGGAAGTTGTGATAAACGCCGTTCGGTCGTGTCGGAGCGACCGAGCGGTTTTTTTATTGATCGTATTCTGCGTGAATGTTGAGCCGAAAGCAAATCAAATTGACATCAATTCCAATCTGCGCCATCGCTTGCTTGAATGCGAATGTCTTGGCAATTGATTTTGCATTTCGTCCTGACTTTGTCAACTCCGGAGTGCAATTAGCACCAGAGGCAGAAAATTCTACATCGACTGCCCAACCAGAAACAACCGCGACACAAGCAAAGCCAGAGCCCAAACGCTTCGGCGAGGAAGGTTCTTGGCGTTGGCAGTTGCTCGATGCGGTTGCGACAGATTTCGACGGTGTGGATCAAGGCGAATTCGGTCTCAGTCTCAGTTGGTTTTTCGTAGACGATCTCTCGATAGATTTTCAAATCGAAGGTGATTACATCGAGCAGCCTGTGCAGAACACGTGGGGAGGTGGAGCGACGATTCTCTTTCGTTGGCATTTCATCAGCATGGATACTTGGTCGATTTATGGCGATGCAGGTTCTGGATTGATCGCTACGGTGTACGACACTCCATCAGGCGGAACATCACTCAATTTCACTCCGCAAGCAGGCGTTGGTGTTTCGTGGGAGATTTGTCCTGATCTTCGAATGATGGTCGGCGCGCGTTGGTATCACATCTCCAATGCAAACACGGGCGATACGAATCCTGGGCGCAATAGCCTGATGGGCTATGTGATGCTCAGCATTCCTTTCTGATTCAGTCGTATCCCTTGGGATTTGTGGACATCCATCGCCAAGCGTTTTCGATCGATTCGTCGAGCGTTTGAACCGCAGGGGACCAGCGTAAAACACGCTGAATTTGTGTGGCATTCGCAACGAGCATTGGAGGATCGCCAGCGCGTCTGGCGCCACGCACCGCAGGCACTGCGCATCGACACACTCTTTCGCATGCTTGCAGAACTTCCAAGACCGAATGGCCTCGACCTGTTCCAACATTCAAGCGCAACGCCTCGCAAGCAGTCAGCGCTTGCAGTGCCGCAAGATGCGCTGCGCAAAGATCGCCGACATCGACATAATCTCGAATGCAAGTCCCATCACTCGTTGGATAATCATCGCCCATTATGCATAGTGGTTCGCGCCGACCAAGAACAGCGAGCAAGCACGATGGAACAAGATGCGATTCTGGTCTGTGATCTTCGCCGATGCGTCCTTGAGGATCACATCCAATCACATTGAAGTATCGCAGCGCTGCATACGCAAAGTCTCCACCGCTGCGCAAGATTGCATTCTGATGATCGGAAATCGCATGTTCCGCAGCCAACTTCGCAGCACCATAAGGATTGATCGGATGCTGAGGACAGGATTCGTCAATCGAGTTTGCCCCCCCAACAGGAATGCCATATGTCGCGCAAGTTGAACTGAAAATCAGTCGACGCACATTTGCAGATTCCATCGCTTTGAGCAGTGAAAGAGTTCCACCCAGATTGGTCCACCAATAATCGAGTGGACGCTCGACTGATTCGCCGACATACGCAAGTGCTGCGAAATGAATGACCGCATCGATTTGACTTGCACGCATGATTTGTGCGAGGCGATCAGTTTCGTGAATCGAAATTTTCTCGAATGCGATCGTTGCATTGGGCGTGGCTTTGCGCAGTGCGTCAACCGCAGCAGAATGTCCTCGAAAACAATTGTCCACAATCGTCACAGAATGGCCAGCTTCTGCGAGGCGAAGTGCCATATGGGAACCGATATATCCCGCCCCTCCGGTGACCAAGATGCGATTTGGGCTCTGAAAGGGCATCTTCAAAGGGTATCCGCACCTTGACCCTTGCATCACTTGCCGTAGTTTGGGAGAATGCCAAGATGCACGAAGTGAGGGGTTCTTTCTCGACGGTTGCGGACCCTCAGGGCACCTCTTCCAAGCCTTCCAACCAAACGACTTCCAGTTCTGGCGGACATTCCACGCCCGTTACTTCTGTTAGCGGTGGTTCGCTCCTCGATTTATTGCAATCTGCCAAAGTCACAGAGGAGTCTCTTCGAAATGCATCCAAAGATGTTGCCCAGCAAGCGGCGGCTCAAGGTCGGGTTGACGCATTTGAGTCTGTCACGGGCAGCAATAGCCTTGCTCGCGGCGCAGCCGAAGTCGCCACGATGATCCGTATGATCGAAGTGAAAATGGCATCAGAAATGAAATCGCAAGATCGCAAAGAAAAGGCGATATGAGTCAAATCGAACAAAATGTACCAGGAACGGTTGCGCCCATTTCTGCCACCAATCCAACTTTCAACTTTGCCCAAGGAAGTCTCATTAACCACACGGATGTCGCAGCCCTTCAAGGAGCTCTCGATGAAGCCTTTGGTTATCGCGGCGACGTGACAATCATCACCAAAGATGCACGCCGAATTGAAGGATATATTTTCGATCTTCGATCTGGCAAATCATTCGAAGAGTCATTCGTCAGAATCTTGACTGGAACGAGCGATGAGCGAGTCGTTGTTCGATACAACGAAATCCAATCATTGGAATTTTCGGGCCGAGATACCGCAGCTGGAAAGAGTTGGGAAAATTGGCTTCGCAAATATGCGCAGAAGAAAGTTGCCGGCGAAATCGCAAGCATCGAATCTGATCAGGGCGAGTGAATTCTCTCAGTCAAGCGCAGCCTGCTTCAGACTCGCTCGACCAACATCGTCACTGCGTTTCCGCCACCCAAACACAGGCTGCAAATTCCTCTGCGTCCATTTGTACGCATGAGGTGATGAACGAGAGTGACGAGAACGCGCGCGCCGCTTGCGCCAATGGGATGTCCCATCGCAATACCACCACCGCCAACATTAACCTTTTCTTCGCTGATTTTTAGGTGTTTTGTGTTGCAAAGAAGCTGCGCTGCGAATGCTTCGTTAATCTCAAAGAGATCGATGTCATTGACAGTAAGCGAATGATCCTTCAGGATTTTTTCGATGCCAAGAGCAGGGGCGAAGAAAAGTTCCTTCGGTTCGACACCAACTGTGTTGGAACCCAAGATGCGTACGAGTGCCTTTGCGTTGAGCGACTTCGCGGCCGTTTCTGATGCCACGATCAAGGCCGCAGCGCCATCTGAAATTTGACTGGCATTGGCAGCAGTAACACTTCCATCAGGCTTGAATGCTGGTTTCAATTTCGCCAGAGTTTCGGCGGTGCTCTCTGCGCGAAATCCTTCGTCCGCATCGAGACCGGTCTTCTGCTTGATTTGTTCCGCAGTGAGTGCGACGATTTCTTTACGAAACCATCCTTGAGTTGTGGCATGTGCGGCGCGCTGGTGACTCTGCGCACTGAATCGATCCTGATCGGCACGAGTGATGCCATGAGATGTTGCAATGTGTTCTGCTGCCATCCCCATTCCCCACCCTTCGAATGCACAGCGAAGACCGTCATATTCCATGTGGTCGAGCGCTTCGAACTTGCCATAACGCACGCCAGATCGAACCGACGCCAAGTGCGGAGCGAGATCCATATTTTCCATTCCGCCAGCGACAACCACGTGGTTGTCTCCTGCGCGGATTGATTGAGCGGCCATCATCACAGCATGCAAGCCTGAGCCGCACACTTTATTGACGGTGACTGCGTTGAGCGAAGAAGGAAGTCCAGCTCGCAGTCCAGCTTGCCGAGCAGGGTTCTGTCCAACGCCAGCTTGCAGCACACAACCCATAATGCACTCGTCGATCTTTTCGGCAGAGCCTGGAACATCGGCGAGAGCTGCCGAGATGGCGAATGCACCAAGTTGCGGTGCTGGAATTCGCGCAAGCGATCCCTGAAATTTGCCAATGGGTGTTCTTCGTGCTGCAAGAATGAGCGGTTGCGACATCTGAATCTCCTTCGTCTGTGAAAGCGGTGGAATCTGTGAAAGTTCTGAGCGATGCAACGTGATCGAACGGGCTCGAAAGAGTACACCGATCGCCGTAATGTGCGTTTTTGTATTGGAAAAAGTGTGCCCAAACTTGAACTTCTCGGATTCCTTTGGCGTATCAATCTCAATGAGGTGGCGATGTGCAACCTCTCGAATCTCCAACTTGACCGTTCAGCCTTTTTGGTTGGGCGGTCTTTTACTATGAACTGTGCTGATTGCTCTGGGATTTCCTAGAGACTTCGATTGGCATGACTTGAAAGCAGACCAGAATCATTCTGATGCGGTCAATTCGTTGGCCCGATTTATGGTTCAATGTCTTGCAGGAGATTTTGCATGGACCAATCCGGATCAAGTACCAGCAATCTGTTTTCGCTTCAGAGTCACATTCTTGCAGAAGAATCACTTCATCCTGGTGCAAGCGGAGATTTCTCGTGGATCATCAGCGCAATCTCGCTTGCAGGCAAGGCGATTGCTCACCGAGTTCGGCGTGCGCGTTTGGAAAATGCGCTTGGCGATGAAGGGTCCACCAATGTGCAGGGCGAATCGCAGCAGCGGATGGATTTGATTGCAAATGACATTCTGATGCGATGCCTTGGCACACGAGCGTCGATTGCTGTATTGGCCAGCGAAGAAGACGAAGAACCAACAATTCTTCGGCGTGGCAACGAGGGTGGAAAGTATTGCGTGCTCTTCGATCCACTCGATGGTTCGAGCACGCTCGATACGAACGGCGCAGTAGGAACGATTTTTACGATTTTGAGAAATGATCATCTGATTGAATCGGCAGAGAGAACAGTCTGTCAGCCAGGACGAAAGCAAATCGCCGCGGGGTACATCTTGTATGGTCCATCGACGGCGTTTGTGATCACGACTGGTTCTGGAGTCGACCTCTTCGAACTCGATCCATTCATTGGATCTTTCATATTGGTCAAACGGGGAATGCGTATTCCGCAGGCAAAGCGCATCTATTCGGTGAATGAAGCGTATTCCGCTTCGTTTCCACAGGGATATCAAGAGTATTTGAAGTGGGCGCATGCCAACCAGTATTCATCGCGTTACATCGGAAGCTTGTGTGCTGATGTACATCGCATCTTGATTAATGGCGGTGTCTTTCTCTATCCGCCGACAACGTCACACCCAGACGGGAAGTTGCGATTGCTGTATGAGGCAAATCCGATGGCGATGATTCTGGAGCAAGCTGGAGGAATGAGTCTTTCTGGATCAACTCCGACTCTGGATGTTCAGCCGAAGAAACTTCACGAGCGTGTTCCGCTCGTTCTGGGAAGCAGTGATGAAGTGAAAGCTGTGATGCGGCATTTGACCTAATCGAAAATCAATTGCCGAAGTCGTAGATTCTCATTGATTGAAACTTTTCTTTCCATGCGCTGACGAGTGCAAGATGATCTGGATGGACAAGGTAATTCTTGTACGCATTTGTCGATGGGAATCCGACATAAATCGCGACATCGTAATCGCCGTCTACATTTTTTCGCCCGATGTCAATTGGGCGTGCGAGTGAAAATTCGACGACGCCTGGAATGGAAGAGAGCTTTGCATTGCAATCTTCTTCAAGAGCGGCGCGATCATTCTTGTCTTTCAACTTGATCAGCACGAGATGCTGGATCGACTGAGCAGAAGTCATTGATCGTGAAGTGCTTTGGTTTGGCGCAAGAGTTCCGCTTGGTGGCAGCGCAGGAGTTCCGCAAGAGAAAAGTGAGAGCGAGAAAATAATGGCGACCGAAGAGCGCATAAAAGTGCTTGAATTGCAGGTCAACTTGTTTGAAATGGGTCTCATAGTAAAAGTTTACTGGGCCAGAGCATTCCACTGAGCCAGTAAAGGAGCAATCAATTCAGTTGGTTTCTTGGCAGTCCAAACATCATTTGTGTACGTGGCAATCCCAAGGCGATTGAGTTTCGCAAGGGCATCATCGACCTCGAAGTCGATCTCCTCCTGAAACTGGGCAGAAAGCCAATTCTCAATCTTCGCATCAAGTCCTTCAGCAGTTGACGGGCCGTCAAGCAAAAATCGATAGGCAAGAATCGCCTCCTTCGCTTCTTCTTCGCTCGCTTCATCCAAGATGCGTGCAGCAGCTCCCATATCTCGATCAAGCAAACGATAGAGGATCATATCTGCAAGGGTTTTGAGATATTTCATACGCATTTTTTGGTATCGTCCGAATTGCGTATAACCCCAAATGAGAATTGCAAGCATTCCTCCGCCAATCGCAGCGAGTGCGCCGCCAGGAACGACGGGTTCCACAGAATCGATTCCAAGTTGCCAGCGGGCTAATCCATACAAGGCCAACCAACTTGTTTGGATCACTGCCGAGATACCAATGACCGCGAAAATCGCTGGGCCAAACATAATGCATCTGTCCAAATTGCGCATTTTGACGGCACAATTTGGGAAAAGCATTTCCATATCTGCGACTGGAATATTTTCAAAGAGTCGAACATAAAACAAAGGGCGTTCGAGCAGTGTGCCTGGCTTCTGTCGTGCACGTGGCGTTGGTTGGTACTCCACATAAAGAAAAAGCCGATCAAAGACTTCTACATCGATGGTTTTCTTACGCAGGCCAAACCAAGTCGTCATCGTTTGGGACGAAATGTGCTTGCCGCGACTGAAAATGACTGATCGATTCCAATGTTTGCGGTTGATTTGTATGTTGAGGCGAAGTAATGATTGTGTTGTCAGTGCTTTTTCAATGTCCGCATCTCTGAGTTGCACATAATTCGCACGAATGAGAATTGAACGAATATCGTCCGTCAGTATTTTGCTTGACGCTTCTCTTTGCGCTATCGAAAGGCTTGTTTGGGAAGGATGCACAATCTTGTCGAGTCGTTGTCGAATATCGATCGATTGATGATCGATTTCGGCACGCAGTAATAAACGGATCAACCGAAGCGAACGGACGAAGTCTGTACTCTCTGATAACCCTTCACTGAGAACGTTCAGAATTCGTTCCTGGGAAACAGTGATCACATGATTTTTTTTTGCCATTGATGTATTGGTGTCAAGAACTTTCATATCGAATGAGAGCATAGATCTATAAAAAACCCGCCGTAGCGCACTTGCGCTACGGCGGGGTACCAACCTCGAGTTCCGTCCTGGACCTCGATCAAAATTCCGCAGTGGTCAAGCCTGAGAGTCGGTCACCCTGTAGAAGCCGGGTTCTCCCCGCCAGTAAGGGGGTTGGAATCCACCGTTTCCGTGCGTATCCAACCAGTGCAAGGAAAATCCATTCACTCGCCAACCGTTTCAAAAAACCCTGACCAGAACCACTGCGAAAATGGGAAGGATCAGGCATCGTCGGAGTAGAGCGATGCCCGATCCCATTTGAAGCATTGAAATTTTTTCGGTCACAAATCAACTACACCCCATGCTGCTACCGCAATTCCAACAGCGGTAGCACGTTCCATTTCGAACGGTGATCGATCCACAAGAATCACACGCAGGCGCATCGCCCATCAACTGGGCGTTCGCCTGATCCGCTGCAGTTTGCGATGGCTGTCCGATCGTTCGCATTTCGCCATGCTCGACGATAATTGGAGTCATCGGCGTCATCGCAGATCCGTCGTTGCTCCTCGCATCGTCCGCATGCAAGACAGTTGTCATTCTCGATGAAGAGGAGATGTCTGCGATCTTCTCCCCGTCGGAAGTGCGACCAATGATGTGTGTTCCACTCTCGGACATTTTTGTCTGAGTATCGAGAGTTGTCGTGAATCGATTGCTCGACCATGTTGTTGTCTCCTGAGTTGTAGGTTGAGTTGTTGGCTGAGTTGTTGTTGGGATTACATTTGCAACTTGCGCCGATGCTGAAGAGGCAACTGGCGTTGTCATGGAATGATCCATATGTCCAGCATCAATCGGCAAGAAACCATCATTCGAATGTCCGCCTGCTGAAATGCGCTTTGGTGCATTCGCATCGCGGTAACCGCGAATGAATTGCATGCCAAACCATCGGAAGATGTAATCGACCAAACTCTTCGCGAATGGAATGTCGGAATTTGTGGTGATTCCCATCGGTTCGAATCGCTGATGAGCGAATTTCGTGACAAGACTTTCGACTGGAACACCGTATTGCAACGCAACGCTGATCGCAGTTCCCAGCGAGTCCATCAGTCCACCGATCGTGGATCCTTCCTTCGCCATCGTGATGAACAACTCTCCAGGTCGTCCATCTTCATAGAGGCCAACGATGAGATATCCCTCGTGACCGCCGACATTGAACTTATGAGTGATCGAGTGACGGGTGTCGAGCAATCGCCGACGCATCGGTCTTTCGATAACGCGTTCGACAATTCGTTCGACGACACGCTCGACGATGCGTTCAACTTCGATGATTCGAGGTTCCAGAGCAACGATTGCGACCTGAGTCTCTTCGGCGGTTTCGAGTCCTTCGAGATCCTCTTCCTCTGCATGATCGGAAGCTTCGGACTTTGTGGAAAGTGGTTGGCTCAACTTGCAGCCATCTCGATAGAGCGCGTTCGCTTTGATTCCCAGTTCCCACGAGAGTTGATAGCACGCTCCGATTTCTTCGACTGTCGCATCGTTTGGAAGATTGACAGTCTTTGAGATCGCTCCCGAGATGAATGGTTGCGCTGCAGCCATCATGTGAATGTGGCCACTTGGCTTGATGAATCGAGTTCCAAGTGCGCCGCAACGATTTGCGCAATCAAAGACTGGCAAATGTTCTTGCAGCAGATGAGGCGCGCCTTCGATTGTCTGCGTTCCGCAGATTGTTCGGTTGAGCGCTTCGATCTGTCGGCTATTCAGTCCGAGTGCGCGCAGTCCATTGAATTTCTCGTCAGAACGAGCTTTTTCTGCGTTGATTCCAAGCCCAGTCAGGATGCGTTCTGGAATCGACCACGCTGTGAAAGCGAAAGATAATTCAAAGACAGTTGGCAATCCATTTTCAACTTTGACGAGTTCTTCGCTGGTGAAACCTTTTTCGAGCAAAAATTCTCGCAGGGATTGCCCAGAGAATTGACTTTGCGATTCGCTTGAAGTTTTTCCGTCCTTCGAAAGAATCTTCTCGTCTAGAGTCAGAGTTCCCATCACATAATTGAGAATCTCATCTGTTTCCTTGCTGTCATATCCAAGTGCAGAAAGCGCAGGCCGCACAGATTGATTTGCAATTTTGAAATATCCGCCTCCAGCAAGCTTCTTAAATTTCGTGAGCGCAAAGTCTGGCTCGACGCCAGTCGTATCGCAATCCATCAACAATCCAATCGTTCCAGTAGGAGCGATGACCGTGACTTGCGCATTGCGATAACCAAATTGCTCGCCCAGCGCGAGTGCGTCATCCCATGAAGTTGTTGCGCTGAGGAGAAGTTCGTCAGCGTTTGCAAGGGCGATTCTGTTTTCTTGAAATAATTTGTGATTGATCGGAACTGGTCGAGCGCGCAACGATTCGTAATCATCGCTCTCGCGAGCAACGCCGTTTGCAGCGCGATGATGATTGCGCATCACTCGCAGCATGTGCTCGCGGTTTTCGTCAAAGCCTTCGAATGCGCCGTGTTCTGCGGCGAGCAGAGCGCTTGATGCATAGGAGCGGCCAGTCAGAATTGCACTGAGAGTTCCGCAAATCGCGCGACCTTCATCGCTGTCGTATGGAGTTCCAGCTTGCATCAGCATTGCGCCGAGATTGGCATATCCCAATCCAAGCGTTCGGTACTTCCAAGAGAGTTCTGCGATTTCCTTTGAAGGAAAACACGCCATTAACACCGAAATTTCCAGAACCATTGTCCAAAGATGGATCGCATGTTCGTAGCCTGCGATGTCAAAGTTTCGCGTGCGCGAATCATAGAACTTCAACAGATTGATCGACGCCAAATTGCACGCGGTGTTGTCGAGGAACATGTATTCGCTGCACGGATTGCTTGCATTGATGCGACCGCCCTCTGGGCAAGTGTGCCATGCATTGATTGTGGAATCGAATTGGACTCCAGGGTCTGCGCAGTGCCATGCAGCTTCATTGATCTGTCCCCAAAGTTCGCGAGCACTAAGGGACTTTGCAACTTCTCCATCTGTTCGGCGGATGAGATTCCAATTTCCGTCGGTGTTCACCGCGTCCATAAATTCATCGCTGAGTCGAACGGAGTTGTTGGAATTTTGTCCGCTGACGGTGTAATACGATTCGCCGTTGAAGTCATAATCCAACTTCAGGCCGAGTCGATCTGCGACTGCTTTCTGCGACTCGTTCAATTTCTTCATTCCTTCAACCAACGCCGCAACTTTGATTTCTTCGCGGACCTTCCAATTCACAAAGGCTTCGATATCTGGATGATCCACATTCAGGCAACACATCTTTGCAGCGCGTCGCGTTGTTCCGCCAGACTTGATCGCTCCAGCGGCACGGTCGCCGATCTTGAGGAAACTCATCAACCCCGAACTCTTGCCGCCTCCCGAAAGGGATTCGCTGTCGCCGCGAAGAGTTGAAAAATTTGTTCCAGTGCCAGATCCATATTTAAAGAGTCGCGCTTCGCGCACCCAGAGATCCATAATGCCGCCTTCATTCACCAAGTCGTCGTTGACAGACTGAATGAAGCACGCGTGCGGCTGCGGATGTGTGTATGAATCTGGAGCTCGTTCGAGTGCGCCAGTCCGATGATCGGTGATCCAATGTCCCTGAGCAGGGCCGTTGATTCCATACGCCCACGCCAGTCCTGTGTTGAACCATTGCGGGCTATTTGGCGCTGCCATTTGGTGCAGGAGCATGTATGCGATTTCATCGTAAAAAGCCTGTGCATCTTCAGATGTTTCGAAATATCCGTGGGTTTCTCCCCAGTGTTTCCAGCATCCAGCAAGTCGATGCACAACTTGTTTGACTGAACGCTCTGGCCCTGTTGTCGGCTTTCCGTCGGCACTGATTTGTGGGACGCCAGCCTTTCGGAAATATTTGCTCACGACGATATCGGTTGCGAGTTGACTCCATTCCTTTGGAATCTGCGCATCATCCATTGCAAAGACCACGGACCCATCTGGGTTCTTGATTTTGCTTGAGCGTGTTGCCCATTCTGTTGAGGTGTAGACATCCGTGTCTTTGTTTGTGAATCGTCGAGAAATCTTCATGAGTGCGTCCTGCGAAAAAAAGTTAATGATGTTGAAACAGAAAAAAGGCATGGGATCGCCGAACGACGGCGATCCCTTTTGGGGGAGTGATCTTTACCGATGTTCAGATTGATTTTGAGAGTGACCGTCGACTCGAGGGAGAGTCAATCCGTTTTGATTTTGATATTTGCCGCCCTTGTCTGCGTAACTCGTGGCGCAAACACGATCGGCCTTCAAGAACAACATTTGTGCAATTCCTTCGTTGGCATAAATCTTTGCTGGGAGGGGAGTGGTATTGGAAATTTCAATCGTCACCTTGCCTCGCCACTCGGGCTCGAGAGGCGTCACATTGACGATGATCCCGCAGCGGGCATATGTCGACTTGCCAACGCAGACTGCCAAGACATCGCGTGGAACGGAAAAGACCTCAATCGTCTCTGCGAGCGCAAATGAATTTGGTGGGATCACGACATGATCGCGCTTGGTCAATTCAGTGTCGATCGATATAAACAGATCCGTCGAAAAATTCTTTGGATCAACGACTGCGACTCCGCCAGAAGTTGCGTTTGTAAAAATCTTGAACTTCGTTCCAACGCGAACGTCGTATCCATAACTCGAAACGCCATACGAAATCACGCCTTCTCGCTTGCGACTTTCTTCAAAGGGCTCGATTCCAACCAATTCGCGTATTTGTGTATCGCAGAGAATGCCCATTGTTTAACTCCTTACAAAAAGAACGAAAAAAGTAAAATCAGCCAACGTATCCGCAATGCAAACTGCCGCCCACGAGGAGGGCAGAAACCAATTTACCCCAACATCTTGTGGTGGCAATAGCAAATCGACCACAATATCTAGAATTTTATCGGACATCTGGACTTTGGTCTTAACTCGTTGTAAACACAAGGACTTCGGTGGTGGATTTGGCGCCGATGGAAGTGGCAACCATGTGGGCAGATTGTCGAGGTCTGTCGATTTCGCATTTAGACTCTGTGCGTGAACGTCGATTCTCAGGAGCCGTGGCTGATTGATTTGACCGACACTCAGCGGCAAGCTGTGACGCATTCTGGAGGTCCGCTGCTTGTGCTTGCTGGTCCTGGGTCAGGCAAAACACGCGTGATTACAAGGCGAATTGCGTGCAGAATCGCTGCGGGTGTTCCTGCATGGAAGATTCTTGCGCTGACATTCACCAACAAAGCTGCGCGCGAAATGAAGGCTCGTGTTGATGCGTTGGTGCCAGCAGATGCCCCAGGTCGTCGAGGGTTGGTCGTCAGTACTTTTCACGCATTTTCCGCTGGAATACTGCGCAGATATGGGGCAGAAAGTTTGGCTGCAAGCATTGGGACCAAACCGCTTGCGGCGGAGTTTTCGATTTTCGACATGGATGATGCGCATGCAGTTATCAAAGCGGCGATCAGTCAAGCGAATCTCGAAAGTGCGCAGTGGCAAATTGGTTCTGTGGCGACGGAGATTTCTTCCGCGAAAAATCGTCTGCTTTCTGCTGCTGAATACGCACAAAATGCTCTTGATTTTCGACAGCGCACAATCGCTCGCATCTATGCGATCTATGAGAAAGAGTTGGTGCGTCAGAATGCGCTCGACTTCGATGACTTGTTGATGCGAACAGCTCGAATGCTTCGCGATGATCCAGTGGTTTTAGCGCAATTACAAGGCAGATTTGAAGAAGTTCTCGTCGATGAATATCAAGACACGAATCACGCACAGTTCACTGTTGCACATTCAATCGCACGCGAGCACCGCAACATTTGTGTTGTCGGAGATCCCGATCAATCAATTTATGCCTGGCGCGGGGCGGATATTTCAAACATCCTCGAATTCGAAGAGCATTATCCAGGTGCGACAATCGTGCCACTTGGCGAGAACTTTCGTTCGACATCGCACATTGTCGCGGTTGCAGATCAATTGATTCGCCGCAATTCGGCCCGTCGCCACAAGGATCTGTTTACTGGATTGGGAGAGGGGGTGCCTCCAAAAATTGCGATGTTGTCCGATGAAATCTCCGAAGCAAATTATGTCGTCGAAGAATTACAACGCGCGAACCGCGCTGGAATTCAGTGGAGAGAGATGGCGGTCTTGTATCGGATGAATTCGCTCAGTCGAACGATCGAAGACGCGCTTCGACGGCAAAATATTCCATATGTGATTGCGCGTGGAACGGTTTTTTATGAGCGTCGAGAAGTTCGCGACACCCTGAGTTATCTGCGTGCGCTGGTGAATCCAATGGATGAACAAGCTCTGCGCAGAATTATCAATGTGCCTGCACGCGGAATCGGTGCGACATCGATCAGCAAATGCGCGGCAGTTGCAACTGCTCGAGGATGCTCGCTTCTCGAGGGGATGATGATGGCGCGACAAGCGGGAATTGCAGAGCGAACTGCAAAGTCAATCGATGGACTTGTAATGGTTTTGGCTCGGTATCGAAGCGAATTGGAGATTAAGCCCGCAGAAAATCTCGGACCATTCGTCGCTCGATTGATCACCGAGGCGGGACTTGAACGAGCAGCTGCTGCAATCGCAGATGACGATCAAGATGCTGCGGAACGAAAGTCGAATGTTCAAGAAGTCGCCAATGCAGCCAGTTTGTTCGTGCTTCCCGAATCTCAGCCGGATGGACGTCCTGCGACGCTCGGCGATGCTCTGCGTGGATTTCTCGAATCCGTTGCGCTTGTCGCTGATTCGGATGTTGTTGATCCAGAGCGTGGTGTGGTCACCCTGATGTCGCTCCATGCTTCGAAAGGTCTTGAATTTCACACGGTTGCGATCATTGGAATTGAGGAGGGACTTTTGCCGCATTCGCGTTCAATGGATTCTCCGCAGGCAGTTGAAGAAGAGCGCAGACTTTTCTTTGTCGGCATCACACGAAGCGAGCGAAGTCTGCTGATGACTTGCGCTGCAACTCGAGCAGTGCGTGGGCTTCGAATGCGCACGATTGAAAGCGGATTTCTGCGTGAAATCAGCGGCAAAAACATTCAGCGCCTTGATCTGACAGAGCGTGTGGAATTTGAAGAGGATCAAGATCGACCAGATGGTGATCGACGGCAAGGTGTCGGTGGATCGCGGCGTGGTGGCGACGGTGGATTTCCCGCTGGAACAATCGTTCGACATGCGCAATTCGGCGTAGGAACTGTTGAAGAAGTTCTGCCACGCGGAAGTCTGACGAGCGTTCGAGTTCGATTTCGAAGCGCAGGTGTGCGGACGCTGGTGCTGGAATACGCCAAATTGGAAGTTATTGCTTGAAGCTTTGGTCACAGACTGATTGAGCCCACTTATGGAATTCTGCGGCTGCGTCCGCAGCTGTTTCAGTCGCTCTTCAACTTGCGTTCCACGGCTGACTCAATTTGCTGTCCGATTCTGCGGCTGCCCACTTATGCAATTCTGCGGCTGTCTGCGTGGCTGCGTCCGCGGAGGGCCCACTTGTGCAATTCTGCGGCTGCGTCCGCGTCTGTTTCAGTCGCTCTTCAACTTGCGTTCCCAGCCGCTGGAAAGTTCTCTCGGGCGAGTTCCGCAGGCGACTGACGGCACTTGCATTCGAGCGTCGATTGAATGGATCGTGTCGGTCGCCGAGGACTGTCTGAGCCCCGAGAGGACTTTCCACGGCTGACTCAATTTGCTGTCCGATTCAGCGGCTGCCCACTTATGCAATTCTGCGGCTGTCTGCGTGGCTGCGTCCGCGGCTGTCTCAATCTGCTCTGGTTCTATAGTTTTCTTCTGCACTTTCGTTCAGCGCGCTATCGACACATTCCAGTCTGCCACATCATGAAGGACCATTGATCAGCTTTTTCTGCGATTCGATTTGCAAGCGGTTTCCCTTGACCATGTCCAGCATTGCGATCAACCCAAAGGAGAATCGGATCGATGTCCTGATCATTCGCGCTGAGTGCCTGCATACGCGCGGTCATCTTGCGTGCGTGAAGCGGATGAACGCGCGAATCATTTTCGCCAGCGGTAAAAAGCACCGCTGGATATTTCGTTCCGTTGGTGACATGATGATACGGGCTGTACTTTCGAATCCATCCGAATTGCTCTGCATCGTCGCTCGATCCATATTCTGGCACCCAGAATTTTGCCATCAAGAACTGTTGATATCGGATCATGTCAAGAAGTGGCACTGCGCTGATCGCCGCACAAAAAAGTTCTGGTCGTTGCGTGACTGCAACGCCAGTCAAGAGTCCTCCATTGGATCCACCTTGGATTGCAAGATGACTTGGATTCGTAAACTTCGATGAGATCAACCACTCTGCGCAAGCGTAAAAATCATCAAATACATTTTGCTTGTTCGCACGCATTCCAGATTTGTGCCATTCCTCTCCATATTCACTGCCGCCGCGAAGATTGGCAATCGCATAGACGCCACCGCCTTCATACCACGGCCAATTCGTCGCATTGAACGCTGGATCGAGGCTGACATTGAATCCACCATATCCATAGAGAATGGTTGGCGAATCTCCGCTGAGCACCAAGCCCGCTTTGTGCACGATGAACATTGGAATCTTGGTGCCGTCCTTGCTTGGGACAAAGACTTGCGAAACAGTCACGCTTGATGGATCGATCGGCACGGTGGGTCGAGCCCAAAGCGTCATTGATCCACTCTTGAAATCAACGGAATAAATCGATCGCGGTTCGTTAAAACTTGTGTAGCTGACAAATCCATTCGTACGAGTCTCGTCTGTGGCAATAGACGCGCTGCCAAGTCCTGGCAATTTGATTTCGCCAAGACTCTGTCCGCTTGTTGTAAATCGCTCGATCCGACTGCAGACATCCTTGGAATAGGACGCAACCAACAGACCGCCGCAATATGCGACAGATTCCAGAACTTCATCGGCGCGCATTGCAATGACTGATTTCCAATTCGCACGCGCTGGCGAGTTCATATCAACAGCCCAGAGCGATCCCTTTGGAGTATCGAGCGATGAAAGCATATACATCGTGTCACCGATGATCGCTGATGGACGAAAATTTCCATCCAAATCAACTGCAACTGGCACAAGTGTGATTGCGCCACTTGGCATTCCAGCACGTTGCCACTGTGCAAAGTCGCCAACAAAGAGATCATTTGATTGCCATCCACGAGACTGCGAAACGATGATCCACCGACCATCGCGCGAAAGCCCTGCGCCAGGAACGACACTTGGCTCTTTTTGCTTGTAAATCAAGGGATCTTGTTGGGTGTGCACTCCGATTTGATGCCAACGAATTTCGCGCGAATATGGATCCGCTGGATCTGCCAAGCGTGAATATAAAAAAGCATCTCCGTTGGGCGACCATCCACCGAAAGAAACTTTTCCAGATATTTCATCGCTCAACCACTGCCCACTGGCAACATCCAACAGATGCAGAACGCTCATCTCACTTCCGGATTTCGAAATTCCAAATGCGATTCTGCGTCCATCTTGCGAAGGCTCCCACCAATCCAAACTCGTCAAGCCTTTCGCATCGATGGTGTTCACATCGAGCAGGACTTTCTTGTCGGCGCGTGATGGTCCAACAAAAGAGTTTGTTGCGCTCCCAGAAATCGCAGGTGCAGCACAGTCGGGTGCGAAATAGAGAATTGGCTGATTCTGATTCCCTTCGCGCTCAGTCCAGAATGCGCTCGCTCCTTCTCGCTTTGGAAGTCCAACCGAACCAATCGACATAAGCGGTGCGAGTTGTTTTTCAAGTTGTGCATGGCAGGGGAGTGCGTTCAAAATGGATTGCGTGCGATCGTTCTGAATGGTCGTCCACGCCAGAACTTCGGGCGAATCTTTCTCGAGCATTTCGAGCCAGCGATATTCGTCGACGATTGTTTCGCCGTGTACGAGATCTGAAACTGGTTCAGAGCGAGTTGCAGGTGGAGGCACCAACGCATCTGCGGGAACGCAAATGCAGAGTTGGGAAAATGCGAGAATAGATAGAGTTCGTGCGAAAGCCGTCATCTTGTCGATGTTACGACTGAAATGAAATCGACGGTCCCGATGTCGTTCGCATGCGAATCGTTTCTGGCATCGATCCAATTCCATCGAGCAACTTTCGGTCCTCAAACCCTTCAACATCCAAGATCACATAACTCGTGCGTGGATTGGACTGCAGATATTCGGCGTTGATGTTGATACCCGCCTTCGCCAAGAGTGTGTGCATCGAACCCAACACGCCCGGGACATTTCGGTGGACATGCAAGATGCGAAGTTGTCCTTCCCGTAATACTGGCAGGTCGACTTGTGGAATATTGACCGATGTATCCGTCGATCCATAGTGCCAAAAACGGACAAGTTTTTCTGCAACTTCTGCCGCGATTGATTCTTGAGCCTCTTCGGTCGAGCCGCCGATGTGTGGAGTGAGAATCGCAGTTGGGCAAGATTGCATCGGTGATGTGAAAGTATCGCCTGTCGCAGCAGGCTCCGAAGGAAAGACATCGATCGCAGCCCCGCCGAGGCGACCTTCACGAAGTGCTATTGCAAGAGCATCAAGATCAACAACCGAGCCGCGCGCATTGTTGATCAAGATTGCGCCAGGCTTCATCATTGCAATTTGACGCGCGCCGATAAAGCCCAAGGTCTGTTGCGTTTCTGGAACATGCAGAGTGACGCAATCTGCATCACGAAGCAGCGCTTCAAGGGTTGGTCGGGATTGCGCGTTTCCAAGAGGCAGCTTGCGAACAACATCGTAGAAAATCACTCGCATTCCAAGTGATTCTGCAAGCACGCTGACTTGCGATCCGATGTGACCATATCCGACGATCCCCAATGTTCTTCCGCGAACTTCGTGCGAGTGACTGGCAGATTTATCCCAGCGACCAGCGTGCAACTGCGCAGATTTTTCAAAGAGCCTGCGAAAGAGACAGATCGCTTCGGCGACGGTCATCTCCGCAACGCTTCGAGTATTGCTGAATGGCGAATTGAAAACCGCAGCTCCACACGATTCCGCTGCAAGCAAATCAACTTGGTTCGTGCCGATGCAGAAGCAACCAACAGCAACAAGATTGGAGTGATTGGCAAATTGCGCTGCGCGCATTTCGGTCTTGGATCGAATACCTAAAACGCTTGCTCCAGAAAGTGCGCGCTCAAGTTCTGCTCCTACAAGTGCGCCTGGGATTCGCTGCACTTGAAATCCCGCTTCCATCAAGATTGAATCAGCAACTAGATGAATCGATTCAAGAAGGAGAGCCTTCGGTGCGGTCGTCATGTTGGCAAGAGTATCTCTCTGGCGAATTGCCGTGGAAGCGCAGAACTATCCCACAACATCTGGCAGCGCAAAGAGATCGGCAGTCAGATTGACTGGGCCATCTGCAGTGATGAGCACATCGGCTTCATAGTGAACGCTCAGCGATCCATCGCCTGTCAAAATTGGCCATGCAGTTCCTTGCGAGATAATCTCCGTGGTGCTGACTGCGATCATCGGTTCGACTGCGATCAACATTCCAGGTTTGAAAGTTGTCCACGCTTCGCTCCATTCGCCGGGATATGTCGGGACGACATTGGAAACAAATGGCGGAGCGTGCAGAGTTTTGCCATAACCATGTCCTCCAAGTCCGCGCACAAGAAAAAATCCGCTTTCTTTTTCCACGCATGTTTGAACGGCGCGAGCCCAATCGATCAATGGTCGACCAGGCTGCATCGCTGCGACCCCGCGTCGCAAACTTTCTCTTCCGCTTCGCAGCAGAGCATGCGAAAGGTCATCGCCAGATTTGATCAGATATGTCCACGCAGCATCGCCGATCCAACCTTGGTGGCGAACGCCGATGTCGATGGAAACCAAGTCGCCTTCCGCGATTCCTTTGCGTGTCATGTCATGCGTTCCATGCACGACGCATTCGTTGACAGAAATACAAGCGTGACTTGGGAATGGAGGATGTCCTCGCACCTTGTATCCCAAGAAGCAAGACTTGCAATCAAGGCGATTTAATGTGCGCTCGATGAACGAATCGATCTCTGCAAGCGTTTGTCCTTCCTTGAGAAATTCAGCGAGCGCTTCGTGTGTTCGACAAACACACGCCGCGGCAGCAGTTGCAGATGCAATTTCGTGTGAGGAAAGCATGATGGCAGATTAACGCACACCGATTGCGTTGGAGGCAATGACTTCACCACGAGCGAGAACCAATTCTGGAAGTGATCCCGAGAGCTCATATCCCAAGGCGCGTTCATCCTTGAAAGGCCACAGAACCATATCTGCAGATTTGCCCACTGCGATTGATCCGCATTGCTCTGTCAGCCCAAGCACGCAAGCTGCATTCCAAGTCACACTCGTAATCGCTTCAGCAGGAGTCATTTTCATTTCGCGAACGGCAAATGCAAGAACAATCGGCATTGATCGAACGGGCGCACTGCCAGGATTTGCATTTGTAGCAAGCGCAAGCGCTCCACCTGCGTCGATAAATTTTCGAGCTTGCATACAGGGAGTCCCCAAGCAAAATGCTGTGGCAGGAAGTCCGACTGCGATTGTCTTGCTTCGCGCCACAAGATGCAAATCTGCATCAGTCGCTGCTTCGAGATGATCGACACTTTTCGCGCCAAGTTCGAGCGCAGCGGGAATCATTCCAAGCGAATGAAATTGATCGGTGTGCACACGAATGCCACACCCGAGCTTTTTCGCTGTTTGAAAATATTCAACGCAATCCGCAACGCTCCACGCGCCAGTTTCGCAGTACGCATCAGCGGTGATTCCAGGATATTTCTTCGCTACTGCGGGCAATGTCTCGTCGATCATCGACCGAACGCAATCTTTGCGCTCTGGATCGATGGCGTGCGCTCCTAAAAAGGTTGCGTCAATTCGAAGCGGCGAATGTCGCGCAGCTTGGGCGATCGCTTCAATCATTCGCAGTTCGGTTTCGCTTTCAAGCCCATATCCGGATTTCACTTCTGCGGTCGTCGTTCCATACGCAGCCATTTCATGCAGTCTTTGCATAAGTTCATCGCAGAGATCCTGCGTTGATGTCGCACGCACCGAACGAACTGTGGACATGATCCCACCACCTGCGGCCAAGATGTCGAGATACGAACGCCCAGCAAGTTTCATTTCCCATTCGTCCAATCGATCGCCAGCCCAGCACGCGTGCGTATGACAATCGACAAACCCTGGCATCAGCACTCGGCCACGAGCATCAATTACTTTTTCTTCACTCTGAGACTTCGTTGGCGATCCCGCCGCGACTTCCGTGATCCGCCCATCTCGTATTCGAACAAATCCACTTGGGATCGTCGCCAAATTTCGCAGGTCTTCGCCTCGACGGGGAAGGTTCGAATTCCCTGTGCTTGATTGGAGAGTCACGATTCGGGCGTTTTGAAAGAGAATGCCGCTCACAGTGCGGACGGTACCGTACTGGCATAATGTTGCTCTTTGTTATTCGACATGCAAAGGCTGCCGAGCGAGACTCGCATGAGTGGCCCGATGATTCGTTGCGCCCGCTGACCAAAGGTGGAATTCGAAAATTCAAACGAGTTGCTGAGCGGATTCGCGAGATTCACCAACCGCCAGAAATCGTTTTGGCAAGTGGATACGCCAGAGCTTGGAGCACCGCGCGCATTCTCAACAAGGTCGCTCGATGGCCAGATCCAATTTTGTGTCACTCTCTCGAGTGTGATCACGATGATGGCGTTGAAGCGACACGCGCATTTCTTTCAATGCGTACCGAGGAATCGATCGCCATCGTGGGGCACGAACCGATGCTCAGCGATTTCGTTGGAGAACTTCTTGGATCAGCTGGACCTGCGATCGTGATGAATAAAGGGGCCGTGGCAGTTCTCGAAGTCACCGATGCGAAGCAATTGGCAACTGAGGAATCTTTTCCTAGAAGTGTGGCATCTCTCGTCGCACTCATCGACCCAAGTTGGTTCGACTCAGGTCGTTCGAAACGCTAGACTTCATTCTTTCAATTAATACTTTCACACTGTCCCCAAAACGCCCGCGAGAAAAACTATGAGTACCCCCGAAGCACCAACGACGAAAAAAACATCGTATGTCGAAATGATTTGGGATGGTTCTATCCTGATCGTTCGACCAGAAGGTCCAAATATTGGTCAGCGTGAGGCACCGATCATGAGCGGGGATATCGATCCGCACATGAAATCGTTGGGCAAGGCAATCAAATTTATGGTTCTCGATCTTTCGAGTGTCCAGTTCATGAGCAGTATGGGAATTGGAACGTGCATCAATTGTCGCAATGGTGCCGCCGCTCTTGGCGCAAAGCCGATTCTCTATGGAGCCAACAAAGATTTACGCGCGCTGCTGGCAATGATGAAGATCGAAAAGCTTTTTATGGTCGCAGATTCACGCGAGTCTCTAAACAAAATCGTCGGCCGCTGATTTGACCAGTCGACGATTCGGTCGAGCAGTTTTTTATTGTTGCTTGGGTGGAAAGTGACTTTTCGTGTGAATCACGATGTCCGCTCCCTTGATTTCTTTTTCCTCAATCTCTGGTGTCGCATTTGGCTGTAGTGAGATCACCAAGATTTTTGCGTCGGGGCAGAGGCGTGAAAATTGCGCAACAGTTCCAAGTCGCTGTTCAAGGTGAAACCCGCCAGCAATATGAATGACTGCAGTTTGCTGTGCAAAGATTTTTGCCGCGCTCATGCCCATCGTTCGATCCCAGACTCGCTGCGCGCGGTGTGTGCGGTCAACATCTTCGTCGTTGGGCTCTAGCGGGCCTTTTTCGCCTTTGCCAGCACGATCTTTGTGCATTTCCACCATCAATTCTTTCAGCCGATTCCAATCTCCATCTCGCGTGATGCTTTCGTCGATCTCGAAGAAGAGTTGTTCATCCGCTGGCAGAGTGCGCAGCGATTCATATCCATCTCGAAGTGCAATCGACACATATTTTCTTGGCGCATTCGCTGCGATGACCTGTGCGTTGCGAACGCACGCCGAATCGATCATTGGCTGATACCAAGGTATCCAAGTGTTCTCTCCAGCCCAATCACGAGATTTTGTGTTTGTAATAAATACATCAAGTGTGTTCGTATGACTCAGATAGAGGTCGACATCACCTTGTTCATTTCGCTCGAGCATTTCAAGACTGACTGCCGCCTTTGTATGTGCGGCAAGAAACGCATTCACAAGAGCGTGTTCGACTCGATGAGCTGATGCATCGTCGTGGGTCTCGCCAACGAAGACTGCGTTTGCGTTTGCGACTCGTTGAAGAACTTCGTCCCAGGTGATTCGAGTGTGTGTTTTGCCATCAAACGCTGCAAGCGATTCTGGATTTGGCGACTGCGCAATCTCGATCGCAGGATCGATTCGTTTGGTATTCGCACATCCGCAAATGGAAAATGCAAAGCCCAGAGTTGCGAAAGAGAAAAAAAGTACTCGAAATGTTAGAAAGTAAAAAGTTTTATTTGGACTTTTCAATTTCGGGCATAGACTATGACACATGATGCATTTTCTGTTGCCTATTCTGATTGCCTTTACAACCAATGCATCAGATGGCGGACCTTCCGGATCAGCTCTCGAAGGCTCCGACAGCGTTGTTCGAGTGCGCCTGAACTCGATTCGTGATGTGCGAACAATGGAGTCACTCTCTGGAGATATGTGGTCTCACGGCATTTATGACGGCCAGGCGGATTATCAAGTCTCTCCAATGCAACTCGATTTACTCTCTCGAACCAAACTTGAATATTGCGTGATGATTGAAAATCTGGACTCTGTGGTGCAGGCGGAGGCGAAGCGTCTTGCAGAACCGCCAGCAGAAGGAGGCGTTGCGGACGATACGTGGTTCAGCGACTTCAAAGATCTTGCCGCGATCAATGCTCGACTCGATGCGCTTGCGGCTCTGCGACCTGATATCGCATCGGTTGTTGTTGTCGGACTTTCTCTCGAAGGTCGACAAATTCGTGGTCTACGAATCAGCTCAGCTCCTACAGGAACTTCTGTACCCGGAATCGTTTTCAATGCGACTCAACATGCACGCGAATGGGGAGCCACAATGACGGGTATGTTTGTTGCAGATCGATTGGTTGAGAGTGCGGATAACGATCCTCGTGTTCAAGCACTTCTCAGCCGTACTGAAATTTTCGTCATACCTGTTGTCAATCCTGATGGATATTTTTTCACTTGGGCCAACAGTGCAAATCGACTTTGGCGCAAGAATCGTCGCGACAATGGCGATGGGACATTTGGCGTAGACAACAACAGAAACTGGGGATATGAGTGGGGAGGCGCAGGATCAAGCACGCAAACATCCAGCGAGACCTATAGAGGGACTGGTCCATTTTCCGAACCAGAAACAATCGCAATGCGCGATTTTTTTAATGCACGACCAAACATCGTTGCCAACATTGACTTCCACGCTTATAGCCAATTGATTCTTTCGCCTTGGGCATACACAGTTTCTCCTACAGTCGATGCGGCGCTCTTCCAGTCCATTGGAGATTCAATGAAGAACGAAATCGCAGCGGAAACAGGGGCTCCGTATGTGGTTGGGCCAGTTGGATCGACGCTGTATCTCGCGAGTGGCGGTTCAGTTGATTGGGTGTACGGAGCTCGCAACGCTCTCGCCTGGACGATCGAAGTACGCGACAGAGGAGCATATGGTTTTGTGATGCCGCCAGAAGAAATTCTCCCATGTGCTCGCGAGTGCTTTGTTGCCGCGTTATCGATGGCAGAAATTACTTCGCAGGCAGTCACCACTGCGATCCCAAATGGAGCGCCAACGCAACTCGTTCCAAATCAAGCAACATCACTTACGGTGAGCATCCGACCAAACAATATTGCTGTTGTTGTTGATCGCAAATTGTTCTCGCGAATCAACGGTGGTTCTTGGCAGTCGAGTCCGTTGGTTCTTCTCTCGGGCAATCTCTATAACGCATTGATTCCGCCAGCATCGTGCGGAGCAGTTGTTGATTTTTATATCGAGGTCTCTCTTTCGAGTGGTGCGCCTGTGCGATACCCAGCGACTGCACCCAATACATTTCTGACTGCGACGGTCTTGGGCGAAACAAATTTGGCAGAGTATGACTTCGAGATCGCAAACTCACTCTGGCTGTATGGCATTGTTGGCGATACTGCGACGGCAGGGCAATGGCTTCGTGGCGATCCGATTGGAACAAACGCCCAGTCAGAGGATGATCACACTCCTGGAACTGCGACACAGTGCGCATTCACCGGCCAGGGAATGATCGGCGGAGGTGCAGGAGCCGCAGATGTCGACGGCGGAATCACCACGCTGCAGTCGCCCATTCTTTGCACGATGGTTGCAGGAGCGCGTTTGCGCTATTGGTATTGGTACACAAATAGTTTGGGAGGATCTCCAAATCTCGACGAGTTCGTTGTGCAAGTTTCGAGTGATGGCATCTTGTGGACGCCCGCGACGACCGTTCTGACAAGCGCAACACTTTGGCGCGAGGCAGATATTGCTCTGGATGGTCTCATTTCAGTTGGATCACCAGTTCGCGTCCGATTTATTGCTCAGGATCTTGGTGCTGGTTCACTTGTGGAGGCAGCGATTGATGATCTCAAGATCATCACCGTTGGTTGCGAGGGAGTGAGTGGTGACATCAACGGTGACGGAATCGTCAACGGAGTCGACCTCGCAGCCCTTCTTTCTCAGTGGGGCGGTCCAGGGAGCGCTGATTTCAACGGCGACCAAATCGTCAGCGGCCCTGACTTGGCAATTCTGCTCTCCAATTGGGGATGATTTCGTCC
>CAMBWI010000007.1 GCA_945871445.1 Singulisphaera sp. GP187
GGCGCAATGGCTGAAGCTGCAGTTGGTGGACAGCAGTTCAACTTTGTGCCGCTTGATTCTGCGAAATAATTCGCAGCGAAACGTCGGCAAGATTTGGAAAAGAATTCAGACCGCAGGAGCAAATCCTGCGGTCTTTTTTTTGCGCGGGCACAGTGACGGAAACAGCCACGGAAACGCATAAGTGAGCAGCCGTGAAAAGATCCCGCCGGGCTCAGACAGTCCTCGGCGACCGACACGATCTGGTTTGCGAAATTTTATAACAAGTGCCGTCGGCCACCTGCGGAACTCGCCCGAGAGAACTTTCCAACCCCCTGGGCACGCAAGCGGATGCGCGACTGATCTGAAAAACGTTCGAGCGAGAATTTGATTCGCTCACGTGGGCAGCGGAATGATTTGAACCCGGGGGCGGATCACTCTGCAGCACACCACTGCATCACAAATGCCGCGCGCTACGCCAGAATCTGTTTGATGACATCACCTTTAACATCGGTCAGTCGATAGTCGCGACCTTGTGCGCGATAGGCAAGTCGTTTGTGATCCATACCAAGTAAGTGCAGCATTGTCGCGTGTAAATCGTGAACTTCGACGGGGTTTTCTACAATGTTGTACGAATAGTCGTCGGTCTTTCCATAGGAAATACCAGGCTTCACTCCGCCTCCCGCAAGCCAAAGACTGAAGCAACGCGGATGATGATCGCGACCATAATTTGTTTTCGTCAACACCCCTTGGCTGTATGCAGTTCTGCCGAATTCGCCAGACCAGAGAACAAGTGTTTCGTCCAGAAGACCTAATCTCTTGAGATCTTTGATTAGCGCAGCTTGCGGTTGATCAACATCTTTGCACTGCGCGCGTAATTCATTTGGAAGATTTCCATGCTGATCCCATCCGCGCATATAGAGTTGGATAAATCGCACGTCTCGTTGCGCAAGTCGCCGTGCCATCAAACAATTTGCAGCAAAACTTCCAGGCGTGCGAACATCAGGTCCGTACATTTCAAGAGTTTGCTCTGACTCGTCGCTGAAGTCTGTCAATTCTGGCACGGACATCTGCATCCGATACGCCATTTCGAATTGCGAAATACGCGCTTGGACTTCTGGATCAAGACTCTTCGCAAATTCTTCTTCGTTGATTTGTCCAACCAGATCGAGCATGCGTCTTCGATCATCGCGCGTCACTCCATCAGGGTCGCGCAGATACAGCACCGCATCACGACCAGAGCGAAGTCGGCAGCCTTGGTGTTCGCTTGGTAGGAATCCACTCCCCCAAAAACGCGCAGAAAGAGCTTGCATATTGCCTTTTCCCTGAGTGATCATCACCACGAACGAAGGCATATTTTTATTCCCGCTCCCCAAGCCATAACTCATCCATGAACCAAACGATGGCCTGCCAGGTTGTTCGCTGCCAGTTTGGAAAAAAGTAATTCCTGGTTCGTGATTGATCGCTTGCGTATGCATCGAGTGGATGAAGCAAATTTCCTTCGCAACCGACCCCGTGTACGGCAAGAGTTCCGAAAGCATCATTCCACCTTCGTTGTTTTCGTGCCGATCGAATCGAAAGATAGTTGGGGCAACTGGGAAATATGTTTGTCCACTTGTCATCGTGGTGATGCGTTGACCATTGCGAACCGACGAAGGCAATTCTTTGTTGAATTGATCAACAAGATTCGGTTTGTAGTCATACAAGTCAAGTTGGCTTGGTGCACCTTCCATGTGCATATAAATAACGCGCTTCGCCTTCGGAGCGTAGTGCGGTAAATTCGCAATCACACTTTGCGCATTCGGTGCAATAGGTGCAGCACTCGCAGCGCGTGAACCCATCATCTGTGCGAGCGCAACTCCACCAAGCCCTGCACCAAGCGATCCAGCGACTGAACCAAAGAATCGTCTGCGTGTCAGATTGAGAAGATATTCTTCAAGCGCATCCGCAGATCCTTCACGTGTTGCTGGCTTCTGTGGTTGTGGACTCATACAGGTTTAGTCTTTCACCAAGGTTGCATCACTGGAAAGTATGGCATTTGCAAGCAAAGTCCACGCTGCAAGTTCTCGAGAATCTACATTTTCTGGTTGTGGAGAAAGACCAACAGCGACAAATTTAGCTGCATCTTCTTTGGAATTTTCATATCGCGATCGATTTGCCTGCAATGCACTGGTCAAACGAGCAAATGTTGCGTCCGATGGGATTTGCCCTGTGCACCGCTTAAAAAGATCAGCCAATCTCTCCGCATCCGTTGGTCTTTCACGAAGCACGCGCATCGCAACATTACGCGCGGCTTCCACGAATTGTTCGTCATTCCACAAGACAAGCGCTTGGAGTGGGGTATTTGTCGTCGTTCGGCGAGTCACGCAATATTCGCGTGTCGGCGCATCAAATGTCAGCAAGGATGGCGGTGGAGATGCGCGCTTCCAATATGTGTAGAGGCTGCGTCGCCATAACTCGTCGTTCTTCCCTCGCACATATTCGCGAGTGTTCGACGACGGCATTGCAACTTCCTGCCAAAGTCCATCAGGCTGATACGACTTGACGCTCGGTCCGCCGACGCGTTCATCAAGCAGACCGCTGACATAGAGCGCTTGATCGCGAATCTGTTCCGCGCCGAGGCGTTGTCGTGGATACCAAGACAAAAGTCGATCATCTGGATCGAATGCAGCGACTTCGGGGCGGACATGAGAAGACTGTGCATAGGCCTCGGTGTTGAGAATCAGGCGAATCATGTGCTGAACATCCCATCCACTATCTCGAAATTCGGTTGCAAGCCAATCAAGCAATTCGGGATGTGTCGGCCATTCACCTTGAAATCCAAAGTCGTTTTCGGTGCGAACAATTCCGCGTCCAAAGAATTGTTCCCAAAGTCGATTGATCGCAACGCGTGCAGTCAGCGGATTTTGCGGTGAAATCAACCATTGCGCCAATCCCAAGCGGTTCTTCGGCTGATCTTCGCTCAAGATGCCAAAGACCTTTGGTATCGCTCGATTCACCGGACGATCGCGGTCGATCTGATCGTAAATCCCTCGCTTCAGGACAAAAGTTTCTCGACCCATCGGCTTTTCCATCATCACCATCGTGCGAGGGATTTGAGAGTTGACCATCGCTTGTGATTTCTGCGCCTCATCAATCTTGTTGGTGATTTCTCGAAAGCGCGGAGAGGTCGTCATTCGCCACGCATCACGCGCAGACATTCGACTTTCAGGGCGAATCGATGTTGCAGGCAAGGTCAGCGGAATTACTCCACGCGCAAGAATTCCATCCGCCGAAATTGCGCGGTGATAAAATCCTCCAGGTCCTCCCGTGTTGACAACTTTGCAAACGAGAACATTTTCGCCAGCACGCAAAGCAATCTTGACGCGCTCTTGATCCGCAGCGATAGCTCGATCGATGCGTGCTTCGTGAACTTTCACGCCGTTGAGATAGACAACCAGTCCATCGTCACTTCCCATCGAAAGTTCAATCTCCCGAGCAGTTGGAGAATAAATCTGACGCGAAAGAAACTCACTTCCCGATCCTTGCGCAAGACTTACATTCTTACTTTCGAGAATTCCCGGCCCGTGACGCCAGCCATATTCACCCCATTTTTCATTGACATTGAAGGTTGTCGAAGATTCTGGGCCACGAATGATGTCATATGGATTGTCGCCTAATTCGGATGGCCAGGGTCCTGCGATGTACCAAGCACTTGTGGCATCTGGAAGTTTCGCCATCAACGAATCGCTGATTTTCGCCAGAGAAATTCCAGTGCGCCCCAATGAATGCTGGGCATACGGAGATTGATATCCCAGTGTGATGCGCAGTTGCGTCCCGCCTACGAACCCAAATGGTTCTGTCGATGCAAAGAGTGCAATGCGACTTCCGGGCTGTTTGTGTGCATCGACTGCCCACGTACGGTCATCCTTGGATGTGAGTGCATTTGTGACTTGGAAATCCCCGTCGGGTTGCTCGACATCAGCCCACGCCCAATCAAGTTTTACCTTTCGAATTTGTGATGGATCCATTTTCGAAATCGCTTCGATCTCGATCGACTCCAATATCGCATTCCCATTTCCAGCGCGACCCACCCGACCATTTGGAAGAGATGGATCTTCCATCGCTTTCAATGCGACTAATCGGATATCAGTCGCATCCGTTTCCATTGTCAGAATGTGCTCATCGTCATTTGGAGTTGTTCCGCTGGCAAGCACAGAACCATCTGGCTGAATCGTCATCGTCGATCCATGCGTCGACTGCGCAGAAACGATTTGTGCGCTCACCCATTCAAGATCAGTTGGAGCAATAACTGTCTCGCAATACGCCTCAAATTCTTGTGTTTCTTCGGGGGTTGGCTGATTCCGTTGTTCGGTCAACGCCAACAGACTTTGCTTGAGATCTTCCAGTTGCTTTGTCTGATCTGGTGTCGGTACATCAATCGAAGGCTCGAGTGATCGAGTGGGATCTGTTGATTGCGTATAAATGCCTGGCTCTTCGTTGGAATTGAAGAATGCGATCATTCCATAGAAATCTTCACTTGTGATCGGATCAAATTTGTGATCATGGCATCGTGCACATTGGATACTGAGTCCCATAAATGCAGCGCCTGTCGTTGCGACTCGATCGACTGCGTATTCCAACAAATATTCTTCATTGATCGCGCCACCTTCGTCACTGGTGACATGAGTGCGATTGAATCCGCTCGCGATCAACTGCGCCGAAGTTGCGCTTGGTATCAAGTCGCCAGCAAGTTGCTCGATGATGAACTGGTCGTATGGTTTGTTCTCTTTGAAAGCATTGATGACCCAGTCACGGAAAAGCCAAATCGATCTTCCCGCATCCATATGGATACCACTTGTGTCTGCGTATCTCGCGACATCGAGCCATGGCACGGCCATTCTTTCTGCGAATCGAGATCGATATGGTTCCTGCGACATCAATCGATCGATGAACTTTGCGCGGGCATCTGAACTCGTATCAGCAACGAAACTTTCGATTTCCTCTGGAGTCGGGGGAAGGCCTGTGAGATCAAGAAAAATTCTGCGAATCAGAGTTGTGCGTTCGGCGGGGGGGCTTGGTGCGACGCCTGCTTTTTCCATAGATGCAAGCAAGAATCGATCAATTTCATTTGCAGACCACAGTGTATTTTTTGGCGTTGCAACCATTGGTCGCGTTGGCGCAGCAAATGCCCAATGCGATTCATATTGAGCGCCATCATCAATCCACCTGCGAATGATTTCCCGTTGCGCAGCATTGAGCGAATGCTTCGTGCTGTCGGGAGGAGGCATCATGAACTTTGGATCGTCAGAAATGATTCGATGCCAAACTTTGCTCGCTTGGGCACTTCCTGCGACGATTGCCGCTCCTTCAGGCCGAACTTTCGTTGCCTCTTCAAAGCTGTCGAGTCTCAAATCCGCTTGGCGAACTTCTTTGTCAGGACCATGACAGGCGAAGCATCGGTCTGAAAGAATCGGCCGAACATCTTTTCCATATCGAATGGGTTCAAGAGGCACAGCACTGATTGGTGTGGGGAGAAAAACAATCGCGGTCACGATCCCAACGACAACCAATCCAAAGATGGTCAGGCGAGTTCGCAACATTAGATAGAAGTGTATGAGCCACCGTCCAGTTTTCACCTCTAAGTCGCGAAAGTTTTTAGAGCCTGTCTGTCGATCCAGATCGGAGCAGGGACTCGGACATCAATTTACGCGCGCTTTGTGCATAAAATTCCCTCAGGATCTCGGCGGGAAGCGCAATGCCACGAAGAGAAGGCGAGTCCTTTGGAGAATACGCATCAGGGTTGACCATCGCCAAGTCAGGATCGGCGATTGGACTCGGGCCAGACCAATCCGTTTCCCAGAGCGTTCTGAGTGCCCAATATCTGCTTGCATAGAGGTCAAATGCGCTCTGCGCGGAGTTGGCTTTTGCATCCATTTCAAACTTCGTCGATTCATCAATCAAGTGCGCGTCGCTTGTGACGATGTCCGATCCGAAGATCAATCGTCCGCTCCAACGACGAAAAAATGAAACGACATCTTCGCGCGGATGTTTGGATACTTCTCGCACGATCCATTTCGTCGCGCTTGTGTCGAGAGAAAGATTTGGATGCCGCGTCAGCAATCCAGAAAGAAATTTGAGATCTTCTGGCCATCCACCCATGTGTGCGGCGATCCATTGAGTTGGGAAACGATCGAGCATTCGTTCGAGTGGTTCATATTGCGAAGCTTTTGTTCCGTATCGATTGTGATCTGAATAGCGCGTAGCGAACCAAGTATCTGGATCGGCAACATGCACCATGAATGTCATACCTAAGTCGTATGCCGTTTGCATCGCAGCGATTCGATTTGGATTGTCGAGTCTCATCAGATTTGGTTCGCCAACATCAGTGCCGATGTCGACACCACGTGGAGCTGCCCAGAACTTTGCGATGCGTACGCCTCGTGCATAAAACTCTTCAATGCGCTTGGCGTATCCCACACCGTGCGATTGCTTTGGATCCGTATCGCGCCAATTTGGAACAGCTATAAATCGAATGCGATCTGCGAAGATTTCACGCAAGCCGTCAATGTGTTCGATGGTCGAAGTCATACTCCAAATCTCTGCAATTCCATAGCAATTCATAGCCTCTCGCAGAATGGGCGCTGCGTTCAGTCCGCCCACATGTGCATGCGCATCGATGATTGGCACGATTGGCTTGCCGAGCTTTTCAGCTTCCAAGCGATAATCAAGATCGAACAAATTCGAGTCGTTCATTACAAGTCGATGTTAGTACTTCAGCGTTCAGACGGACGGCGACTTTTGGAAAGAGTGCGTTGACGAGTCGAGCCGCTTGGCTTGGGGCTTGCTGCACTCTTCTTGAAGATTCGTTTGCGCGTTTTGAGATGCGCACGCATCACTCCAGATCTCGGCAACTTTAATTTTGGTTGATCAACCAAGCCTGCGTGATGCACCATACCGATATAAACCTCGTAATCCGCTTCAATATCAAGATGCCGAATCAGTTCGCACGCGATGTATCCAAGCGCTCGCAATGGAACGGGAGAACCTCCAGGCACAACAAGATTTGGAATGGTTAAAAACGCATCTATTCCTTGATCTGGAGAAGTCGCAAATGTTTTTGTCGTCACGCGATCATCTTTTGCAAGCACGCAAATTGCAAAGTTTCGACTGTCACGAATAATCGGCGAAAGCGGTTGACCTTTTTCCATCGCAACGAGCAACATTGGTGGATGCATCGCAACTTGTTGAACGCATCGAACAATGACGCCGCTTCGTAATTCGCCATAAGCCGATGTCAGTAAAAAGGAAGTTGCAGGAACAAGATTCAATACATGTTCGACGGTAAGCCGATCGGCAGCTGGTCTGTCAGTTTGCATAAGTTTGTCTCAACATAAAATAAATTTGCGCCTCGAACAAACTATACGACCAAATTTGTATTTGTCCACAAATCTTTTATTTGCAGTGCTTTACGTCATGAAATATTGGACTTCAAAAGTTCTCGGACTATAAAATCCAATGCGTTGTGTTGCCAAAAACATTAATTTTGTCGAAAAGTGTTGCATTGTGGGGCATTGTGGGTATATTAATTGCATCTTCCTCATGGACCAAACTCATGCTCTTCCTCGGCGAATACGAACACAGTCTCGACTCGAAGCAGCGCCTCGCAATTCCAAGCGAATTGCGAGAGGTGTTGAATCCTGCAGTCAATGGAGACTCATTCGTCGCAGTGCCTGGACCAGACGAAGTCCTCACACTTTGGCCGAATCAAACATTCGAGAAACTTGCAATGGGTCACGGCGGATCATTGATCGGAGACGAAGTTCTTCGGCGATTCGAACAAGAATTCTTCAGTCAAGCCGCACGATGTCCGCTGGATTCAGCTGGGCGCGTGCGCATTCCGGATCGACTCTTGTCGCGATTCGGATTGGCTGGAGCAGTTGTCATCTTGGGAGTTCGAGATCACTTGGAGTTGATTGCATCGGCGACATGGAAGGCGCAACAGAAGCAACGGAATTCTTCTGCGAGCGAACTGTGGCGCCAAGCCAATCAACTGATGAATGCACGGTTGGGTGGAACAAGGTGATGGATCGCCTGAACCACTTGTCCATCTCATGGGACATCGCTACGACACGGACGTCGTAGCGCACAGACATATCTCGATTCGCGCATGGAAGCGAGATTCGAGCGAAAAAACGGGTCATGGATGATCCGCAAGGGTCGTACGGTTTAGCCAGGATGGCATTTCCGTGCGAATAGTCGAGTTGGAGTCATTCAACTGGATTATTATCGTCGCCCCCCGCGTCACTGGCCCGACGCGGGGGCTTTTTTTTGCGCCGATAACGGTGTTTTTTCTCATTTTGTGAATTGGAGATCGGAAAGCGTCCGAACGGGATATACCCTTCAAGAAGGTCAGTCGCTTGGTCGATGAAAGTCATCCAAGGATTCGCATGGAGGACGCACGGTGCGTTCGAGGCGAGCTGAGCAAGTCGGTGGGTGAATCCCACCGTTGATGGGCAGGAGGTCCGCGCACTATGTTGGTCATTACACGACGCGAAGGTGAAGAAGTCGTCATCGGGAACCCAGCGTCCCCGATCGGTATCGTTCGAATTGCTTCGATCAAAGGTGATCGTGTGCGCATTGCATTTGAGTTCCCACGCGAGGTCGCAGTCCACCGGAAAGAAGTTGCAGAGCAAATTCTTGCTGGAGCTGTTGATCCGACTAAGAATGTCATTGGGAAGATTCGTCCAGCTGAGGGCGGAGCGTAATTGTTGTTTTTGAGCGCAGACTTCAGTTGAGAGCGCGAATTTCAGTTGAGAGCGCGAACTTCAGTTCAGAGCGCGAAATTCAGTTCAGAGCGCGAAATTCAGTTCAGAGCGCGAACTTCAGTTGAGAGCGCGAACTTCTAGGATTTCAGGAATGCGTTCGCGCAATTGACGAGCGATTCCAGATTGCAAAGTCATGTTGCACGAAGGACAACCTACGCAAGCTCCATGAAAGCGAACATCAACAATTCCATCATGAACGGCAACCACTTCGACATCGCCGCCATCGGCTTGAATGTCGGGGCGAATGAGATCGACAACTGCTCGAACTCGAATAAGCAGTTCATTTGATGAAGGAACGCCCTTTTTGTTGTTTGAAGATTTGGACTCAGGCACTCGAAGAGTCTATTCGACTTTTTCTATAATGAACCTATGAAATGCGTTCATCCATTCGATCCGAACCACTCAAGTCATGCATCTCGAATGAATGCGATGCTTGGGGTCGTCTGTGTTTCGATTTCGATTCTCGCATCAATTGGCGGTTGCGCTGCAACCCCTGCGGGCGACCCACTGAAGTCTCTTAGTCGAACTGATCTCGTACCAGCGCGCCAACTTGCGGCAATGGAAATTCTTGACGCTGAACCTACGAACCCTGAATACCTGAAGGCGCTGAGAAAAATTTTGGTCCAGACTGGCTTCGTGCGCGAGTTGCGCGACGAAGCGTGGAATCGATTGATGAAGTACGACCTCTCGGGATTGAAGACATCGCTCGAATTGAATCTGCCCAAGATGCAGATGTATGAATGGCGCACGGAAGTTTGCAAGCGCATCGGCGATCTAGGTTGGAAAGATATGACGCCCACACTTGTGCGTGCATGGGCAGTTGTCCTGCCAATTCTTGGTATGAATCTGATGGAGCGCCCTGAATATCTCGCACTTGTGAAGTTGTATGGAAAGGATCAAGTGCCAGAGGTGCTCTTTGATTTATTGCTCAAGAGCCATCCGATCAAGGAAGCGAACTTGCGAAGCCGTTGCTGGGAATTGCTGCTCGCAACTGGCGAGCGAGATCGAATACTCGCGTTGCTTGCTGATGAGAAAATCGCAACGACCGACTCGTTCATTCTTGATATGCGCAGGTCTGCAAGTGATCTGGAAATCGTTCCCAGAAATCGAGAGGAGATTCTTTGGATGCGCGCACTACGAACGCCAGCGAAGCGGGCGTTCTGGGATGATGCGCGTGCAGCAGCCGCAAAGTTGCCTAAAGATGTTCGCGCAAACCTAGAGCCTCGAGATTTGCCGATCATTGTTGCAGTGGCGAAGTATCAGCCAGAACTTCTCACGCAAAGCCGAGATCAGTTATTCGATGAAATTTCGCTGCGATTGGCAAAGGAAAAAGACCGCAGATATACCGCAAGTTTTGAAGGATTTGGAGCGCAACTTCCAGAAACGCCGCGTGGTCATGCAAAGGAAATGAAATGGGGAGATTGTGCGGCGGTCTTGATCGCATTGCAGGCATTCCAACAACCCGCAATCCGCGCACATATATTTGATATTGCAGATCGAGATCTTGCCGATCGGACGACCGAGTATGGCGGGTTGATGCGTTTGGACGATCAAGGTCGATTTGAACTGGTCGAGTATCCCCCACAAAATCGTGGCAGCGATGTCAAATTCGAAGCTTCAAACGCAATGTTCGATCAAGGCTATGACGCGCTCTTTCACTTTCACAATCATGCGCAGGCGTATGACAATCAGCGATATGCCGGACCGCATTTCGGCGATTTCAATTATTCCGATGCGACTGGAGTGAACGGACTTGTCTTTACATTCATCGATCGAAGTACGATCAATGCGGATTTCTATCGTCGTGGCCAAGTCGTGATCGACTTGGGAACCTTCACTCGATCGGAGGAATGAACTGATGCGCTTTTCCAAAATGCATGGCATTGGTAATGACTACATCTATGTCGATGTGGCTCAGGAAAAAGTGAGCGATCCTGCTGCGCTTGCGCGTGCTGTCAGCGATCGACATATTGGCATTGGCGGTGATGGATTGATCTTGGTTGGTGCGGCAAGCGCTCGGTCCAACGCTCATGCAAGTATGCGAATGTTCAACGCCGATGGAAGTGAGTCGCAAATGTGCGGCAATGGAATTCGCTGTGTCACGAAATTCGTTGTAGACCGCGGGATTTGCGATGAAAATCCGCTGCGAATAGAGACTGGGCGTGGTGTTCTGGAAATGGAGTGGTGGGTTGGCAGCGATGGTCGCGTGTGCGATGTCGAAGTTGACATGGGTGCGCCAATCCTGAGCGCCAAGGCAATTGGAGTGCGGTGGCCAGGAATCAATGACGATTCGCAGATCGTTGCTTGTCCATGGACTGATGTGATGTGGCGCGATGCGATGATTGCAGTGAGCAGCGCGGAGGAAACCACTCCGGATCTGAAGTGGTTGAAGTTCGCTGGTGTCAAGTCCACAGCAAGCGTGGTCTCGATGGGAAATCCTCACATCGTTTTCTGGTGTGAAGATGTTGCAAAAGTGCCACTCGAATCCATTGGCACTGCGATCGAACGTCACGCTTTCTTTCCACAGCAGATCAATGTTCACTTTGTCCAACTCTTGAGTCGTGGAGAACTTCGGATGAGAACGTGGGAACGCGGCTCTGGAATCACACTCGCATGTGGAACTGGCGCAAGCGCAGTGTGCGTTGCTGGGGTGCTCGAAGGAAGAAGTGATCGCACGGTTCGCATCCATCTTCCAGGCGGCGAACTCTCGCTGCGATGGGACGAGACAGATGGGCGAGTCAGAATGCGCGGACCCGCTGTTCATGTTTTTGATGGGGTGTGGGATGAATCGAAATCGAGTGTGATGCATGCCACTCAATAACGCTGAGCAAAAAATTGCCGATGGAATTGCATCGCGCTCTGCACAAATGCTTATGGATTTGGCGCATTTGGTGGCAATTCCAACGGGGCATGGATATAAAAAGGGGTTAGAAGAAACTCGAGCATGGATGAGCGCACGGCTCTCTGCGATGGGGGCAAAGATTCATCGAACCGCGGGCGGAGATCGACCAGATTGGTTGCGCGAACCGTGTGTGGATGGCGCAGGAGAAGCCGATAGCAGCGACATTCTGTTTGCGGATCGACTCGCGGGTGGCGTTGATGGCGTTGCGATTCTCTTGTGTGGGCATATCGATACGGTGCATGATCCTGCAGGAACTTTCCAGAAACTTTCCGATGAGCAGAATGGAATTCGACACGGACCTGGTGCGGCAGATATGAAAGGTGGATTAATCGTTGCGCTCAACGCACTCGAGGTGTTGCATGCCCTGGGAATTTCTGTGCGCTGGTCATTTGCGATCAACGCTGATGAAGAGAGTGGAAGTTTCTGCAGCGCACATCAATTACAGTTGATTGCAAAGAAGCACGATGTTGGATTGGTGCTCGAACCCGCAGGTGGCGAAGGAAAATTTGTCGTAGAGAGATCTGGCTCTGCACAATTTCGAATTGATGCATTTGGTCGAGCGGCGCACGCAGGTCGCGATGCAGCGCTTGGTATCTCTGCAGTCGCTGCGCTGTGCGAAGCGATTAGCAAAGTGCTGTCGATTTCCGATCCTGCAGTTGGACGCACAATGAACATCGGTCCACTTGAAGGTGGCGAAGCGACAAACATCGTTCCAGATCATGCGGCGGCTTGGGGAAATGCGCGTTATCAAAGCGATGAACAGCGGGCAGAAATTGATCGTGCTCTTGCACAAATTGTCACGCATGACCACGCCTTGCCTCGCATCACAGTCAAGACAATTCATAACCGTCCAAGAAAACCTGCGACAGCGCAGGTGATGGCAATTGCACAAGTCGCTCTCGCTGTCGCACACGATCTCTCCGTGCCCGCAGGCACTCTTTCGACAGGTGGAGTCAGCGATGCAAACGTATTGCAGGCTGCAGGTCTTCCGTGTCTTGATGGACTTGGTGTTCGCGGCGGGAATCTTCATCGAACGGATGAATTTGTTGTCTCTGCAAGCTTGGTCGAGCGTGCGACAATTCTTGCTTTACTCATCAACCGTCTTGTCTCGAGACCTTTCGTAACATAACACTATGACCGCCGGCCCATCACATGTCGCAGCGTCCACAAATGACTCGGATGCATTGCATGGTTTGTCGCATCTTCCAGCTCTCGCATCAAACGCGGCAGTTCGAAGTGCAATCGACACGATCCTTGCAGAATTGCGGCGCACGCAGGCATCGATCACGGGCGCTCGACCGGCGGATTCTTCCAAGGCGCATTCATACGCTTCCTGGCTGAAGCGCAACAACGAATTGCGCGGCCGTGCCACGATGTATCCATACGTTGGTGCTGGCATTGGAAATGGCGCGCTTGTGCAACTCGCTGACGGCAGCGTGAAGTGGGACATGATCAATGGAATTGGTGTGAATATGTTTGGGCACTCGGATCATCGAATGGTCGAGGCTGCTCTCGAGAGCGCTCTCTCTGATGTGTGTATGCAAGGGCATCTCCAACACAATGTTGACATTCTTGAGATCGCCGAAATTTTGACCGCGCAAGCGAGTCGCACAAGCCGCCTGCGTCATTGCTTTGTGACCAATTCTGGTTGTATGGCCAATGAAAATGCGCTGAAGATTTGCCAGCAGAAAACCAAGAGTGCGCCGCGAATCATCGCATTTGCAGATTGTTTTATGGGGCGCTCGACAACGATGAGCCAGATTGGAGATACCGCCGCATATCGGCAGGGACTCGTTCAAAATATTCTTGTTGATTACATGCCGTTTTATGATGCGAATCTTGGCGCGCGTTCGACCGAAATTGCAGTGTGGCATTTGAAACAGTTGATCGATCGATATCCAAAGCAACATTCGTGCTTCATTATGGAGGTCGTACAAGGCGAAGGTGGATTCAATGTTGCGCCGCGCGAATTTCTCGAGGCGCTTATGCGTATGTGTCGTGACGCGTCGATACCTGTTTGGGTCGACGAGATTCAATCCTTTGGGCGAACAGAAAATATGTTTGCATTCGAAACGATTGGATTGGGCGAATACGTCGATGTCGCCACAGTTGGCAAGTTGACGCAGGTCTGCGCTTGTCTCTTCACTGAAGATCTCAACCCAGCTGCAGGATTGCTCGCAGGAACTTTCAGTTCGAGCACAAGTGCGTATCACGTTGGCAGGAGGGCGCTGGAGGTTCTGCGAGATGGGGACTATTACGGTGCGAATGGTCGAATTGCAAAATTGAATGCAGCCTTCCGTACTTGTGCAGAAGATCTCGTGCGTCGCCGCCCAGAGTTTTTCCCACCAGTGATCGATGGATTCGGCCGACCTGTGCAGGCGGTCGTCGGTGGAATCGGCGCAATGATGCGATTGACTCCACTTGGCGGGAAAAAAGATGCGCTCACGGCGTTACTCAAGGTCATGTTCGAAGAGGGGGTCATTGCACTCACGTGTGGGCATGGGCCATATCACCTTCGATTGCTTCCACCATTTGGAGTGATGCAGCCTGAACAATTCAAGCCAGTTTTCGAAATCATTGAGAAGTCTCTTGAGAAAATGAAATCTGAGAAAATGAAATAAACAATGTTCATCATTCGCCAAGCTATGAACGAGGACATGCCGCAACTGTTGAAGTTGTCAAAGTTGGTGCATTCATTCAACCTTCCGCAAGATAAAGATTCGCTCGCTGCAAAGATTGACCGCAGTCAGCGCGCATTTGCTGGATCGGTCAAGGATCCGAAGGGGCGCGAATTTGTCTTTGTATTGGAGGATCTCGAAAGCAAATCTGTGATTGGCACGAGTGCGGTCTATTCCAAGATTTCGTGGCCTGGTCATCCGCATTTATTTTTTAAAGTTCGTAAGCACGAGCATTACAGCAAGGACCTTGGAACAGGTCAGGTGCATGTCACGATTCAGTTGGATACCGATGAAACTGGGCCGAGTGAAATTGGAGGTTTAATTCTTGCTCCTGGCTATCGAGGTCATCCGCAGAAACTTGGATCGCTTCTTTCTTACGCGCGATTTCAATTCATCGGATTGCATCCCAATTGGTTTCAAAAGCGCATCCTTGCCGAATTGATGGGGGCGTTGACTCCCGACAGTCATTCATCGCTTTGGGATTATTTGGGGCGGCGATTTATCAACCTTTCGTATACCGAAGCAGATACTTTCAATCAGCGAAGCAAAGAATTCATCCTAAAATTATTTCCACCTGTTGAAATTTATATTTCGCTCCTTCCCCCTGAAGCCAGACAGTTGGTTGGAAAAGTTGGCGACGAAACATTGCCAGCGTTGCATATGTTGCAGAAATTAGGATTTCAGACGCAGGATCATGTTGATCCATTTGATGGCGGGCCTTATCTGCAAGCGTCGCGTGATGACATTCCAATCGTGCGGCATTCAGCAAGTCGTACGCTTGCAGGAGCAAGTACAAGCGCAACACATTCTGGTGTTGTTTCGTGTGTCGGAGATTTCGGATTTCGCGCGATGCGAAGTGATTTTATGGTTTCTGGTGATTCCGTTCGACTTCCTGCCAAGACGATCGCAACACTCGGCGCTCAAACGCGCGCAACGATTGGATTGACTGCGCTTGATAAAAGTTCGAACGCAATTGCGCTGACAAGTTCGACCAAATCGAAAGCCAAGCGAGGACCGCGGAGTCGCGGATGAATGAGGCGGTTCGTCGAGGGCTTCTCGCGCATCAACCAAGCGACTTGATTGGTGGGAAGTTTCTTGCGCTGCAATCTGCAGGTGTCGTGGGATCATCGGAGCTTGTTGCAAGTCACGATCCTGCACATCCAAATGTCCAAGTTTGGTCTGCCGCTGCGCAACTTTCGCATATTGATCTCGCTGTGAAGGCCGCTCGAGCGGCAGGGCAAGGGTGGATCGATGCTGGCCAAGATGTTCGTCGTGCGGCATTGATGCGCTGGAAGGATGTTGTCTTTGCCAATGAAGATCGAATCGCACGGCTTATTACGCTCGAGGCTGGGAAAACTCTCGCCGAGAGTCATCTTGAAGCAAAGGCACTTGCGGACAAAGTCTCAATCACGCTCGAAGCGCAGAACGCAAATCGAATTGCAGGATTCGAATTCGCAGTCAATCCAACTCGCCAAGGCATCTGCGCATTTCGCCCTCACGGGGTGATGGCAGTCTTTGGTCCATTCAACTTTCCTGCGCATCTGCCCAATGGACATTTTGTTCCCGCACTCTTGGCTGGAAACACAGTCATTTTCAAGCCAAGCGAGCGCACGCCTGCGGTCGGTCAGCTCTTGGCAGAACTTGCCGACCTGGCTTCATTTCCTGCGGGAGTCTTCAATGTTGTCTCTGGAGGTCCACAAGTTGCAGCGAAACTGAGCGATCATCCAGATATCGACGGCATTCTTTTTACTGGATCGTGGATCACAGGGCGACGCATTCTTGCTGCGAACCTTGACCGCCCAGGTCGAATGATTGCACTTGAAATGGGCGGAAGTAACGCTGCGATTGTTTGTGGTGATTGTCATCTCAAGCAAGCGGTGATCGAGTGCGTTCGATCCGCATTTGCGACGGCAGGTCAGCGTTGTTCGTGTACTCGACGAATCATTGTCGATGCATCGATCGCAGAGACATTCATACCGCTCTTTGCAAAGGTCGCAAGCACACTACTCATCGGATCTGGTGATTCAAACGAGCCAATTTTTATGGGGCCACTTATTTCGAGTGCGGCTCGCGAAAGCGTGCTTGCTTTTCAATCTCGCAAAGTCCGTGAAGGCGCGGTATCTATACTTCCAGCAACCAAGTTGGATTGCGACGGTTGGTTTCTTTCCCCAGGCATAATGCAAGTTCAGCGCTTCGACATCATGACTGACGAAGAAGTTTTCGGACCACTTGTGCAGATTGCAATTGCGTCAGATGATGACGACGCAATCGCACAAGCCAACGCTTCGCAATTTGGGCTTGCTGCAGCAGTTTTTACTGCAAACGAAGAACGTTGGAAGCGCATTTCGCCGCACATCCGCGCAGGATGCATCAACTGGAATGTCGGCACTGCTGGTGCGAGCAGTCGCTTGCCATTCGGTGGACTCGGTCGATCAGGAAACAATCGCCCAGCAGGTGCAATGAGTTTGGAGTATTGCGCCGCGCCAATTGCGCAACTTGAAGAACGCACTGACGCAGTTTCCCTGCCGCAAGGGATGCGACCGTTCTAGTTACCGATATGCGGCGAATCTCGTGATCACATTCCCGCAGCAGGGGCTTGTCCGATTGAAATCAAGCGTAAGAATTCAGAACGCGTCGAAGGATCTTCCAAGAAAACTCCAGTCAGCTTGCTTGTCGTTGTCCAAGCATGTGGTTGTCGCACTCCGCGATAACACATACAGAAGTGACGAGCCTGAATGACAACTGCTGTGCCAAGTGGTTGTAAGTGTGTTTGAATTGCATTCGCGATCTGCGCAGTGAGTTTTTCTTGAACTTGCAATCGCTTTGCGTAGATGTCGACAACTTTGGCAAGTTTGGAGAGACCGACAACTTTTCCATTTGGAATATATGCAACGTGCGCTTTGCCAACGAATGGAACCATATGGTGCTCGCAGTGACTGTGCACATCGATTCCAGTCAACAAGACCATTTGATCGTAACCCTCAATCTCAGAAAAAGTTCGAGCAAGTTCTTCGGCAGGATCCATCGTGTATCCGATGAAATGTTCCTGCATTGCCTGAATGACACGCTTGGGAGTATCAACGAGGCCCTCTCGTTCAGGATTTTCTCCGATAAATTTGAGCAGTTCGCGCACATGAGCCATCGCTGCGATGCTCTTTAGATCAGTCGGTTCAGGTCTTGGCATTGGGCAAGAATGATAGGCTTCTCTGTAATGTCACGCACAAAGCAAACTTCTGTTGAATCGACCGCTCGCACGCCAGTTTCGCGGATGATTCGCAAGGTCGCCATCGGAATTTTGGCGTTGACTGTTGCGTGCATTCTGACAACCGTCTTTTTCTTCGACGCCATTGCATCTCGAACTATCTCTACTGCAGGAACTCGCGTTCTTGGAGTGACAACAACTGTTCGATCAACTCATCTCGGGCTGTTCGATGGGAAGTCGTCACTCTCTGGGCTCAAGATTGCAGAGCCCGCTGGTTTCGGCGAAGGTTCGATGATCAGCGTAGAGACCGCATCAGTGACAGTTGGACTTACGGAACTTTTGAGCAGTGACATTGTTATTGAGGAAATATCCATTGATGGAGTGACTGTCAACTTGGTTCAGGCCAACAGCCAAGTCAACCTACAGGTTGTTGCAACAAACCTGACCGGCACGGATAAGAGTGATCAAGGAACTCCAACCCCAGCATCTCCAAGCGATAAATCATCAAGCTCTGTAACGATTCGACAATTGAAAGTTACCAACATCAAAGTCTTTGCAACAGGGGATACAGCACTGGTGGGAAGCAAGCCTATTGAAGTCTCGATTCCTGACATCGTGATCAATGATGTTGGGACGAAGACGCCGATCAGCGAAGTTGCTGAGCAAATTTCGACGCAATTGATGAATCATTTGCTTGTCGCAATTGTTGAGGCGAAGATCACTGGGCTGCCGCAGAGTATGTTGAGTGGATTGAACAGCGCCTCTTCAACTTTGGGGACGGCAGCAGCTTCGTTTCTCAATGGAAGCGGCGACGCAATTAAGAACACTATAGATGGTGCAGAAAGTGCGATTAAATCAATCTTCGGTGGGAAGTAGAGCGAGAGAATCGAGCGACGGTAACAGCCACGGAATTGCATTCGTGAGCAGCCGTGGAAAGTCCTCTCGGGGCTCAAACAGTCCTCGGCGACCGACACGATCCGATTGTTCGAAGTTCGATTGCAAGTTCAGTCGGCCGCCTGCGGAACTCGCCCGAGAGAACTTTCCAGCAGCTGGGAACGCAAGTTAAAGCGCGACAGATTGGAAACACCGTTGAGCGTGAATTCGATTCGCATCTGCAAGAACCTCATTCGAGTCCAAGCTTGTTTGAACTCAGGGGAAAATCAGCCTGCAACACAACACGGTATTTCTGTGATGTTTGCGCCCGAGGCTGAATCGGTTCGTCTCACAAATCCGCCGCGCTAAAAAATCTTCTTCCACCACGCAAGAATTTCGCCGAGTCGGTGCATTCGAAGATCTGGCGGTCCCGCACGACTCATCCCATGACTTGTCTCGCGTGGATATTTCACAAAGCGAACTGGAACATTTTGAACCGCAAGCGCGGCATGCACTTGCTCTGATTGTTCGATGTTGCATCGAAGATCGCCTTCGCTGTGAATCAGCAACATTGGCGTGCGCGCTTTTGAAAAACTTGCGATTGGACTGGACTTCCAAAGTTGCTTTGGATCCGTGTACGCAGAGCCAGTCCAGTACACGCCAGGAACATCTGGGAAATCTGAATTGCCAGAGTGACTGACGATGTTTGAAACGCATCGATCGCTGATTGCGCCGCAGAATTCTTGGGAATGTCCTACCGCCCACAGAGTCATAAAGCCACCATACGAACCACCCATAATTCCAATACGCGCATTGTCGATTGCACGATCGCTGCGCATCGCACGAGTGATTGCTTGAACATCCATCCAATCTTTCCCGCCCCAAGTACCTTGAATTGCTTGGCAGAACGCGCGTCCATATCCCTTGGATCCTCGGGGATTTCCATACACCACGGTGTATCCCGCTGCAGCAAGCAATTGAAACTCATGGAAGAAAGCCCATCCATATTGCGCGTGTGGTCCGCCGTGCACTTCGAGAATGCCAGGAGTTTTTCTTTTCGAACGCGCAGACTTTGGCGGACGCATCGTCCAATAGTGGACAGCAACGCCATCTTTTGCTTTTGCCCAAGATTCTTCGGGCACTGCAAGATCAAGTTCATCACAGAGCGAACTGTTGAAACGAGTGACTTGGCGAACGGGGAATTCTCTGCCAGTGATATCTGCAACACAAACTTCGGGCGGTTCAGTCGGCGCAGATCGAATCAGCGCAATGCGCGAGCCACTGCGAGAAAGTGTGCACGGAAGATGTTCGGCTCCAACAGGTGTGTGAAGAGCAACAAAATTTCCGCCAAGACTAGCGCTTGCGATATGACCAGAGCCATGCCATCCAATTCGCATCATCAAAGAGTCACCACCAGGCATCCATTGAATCCAAGAAGCAAATGATGTGTCGACGGAGTCGGAGAGTGTCGTACTCATCAAACAGAAATCGCTTGCGCGAAGCAGATTGCGTGTGACCTTTGTTCGCAGATCGTGCACAAATAATCCAAGATTTTCAGTCGCATACATTTCTGTGCGACCAACTCTTCCTGCGTATGCAACCATTGTTCCGTCGGGACTCCACGCAATAGAACTCTTTGGTCCTTCGGGAAGTGCGCTGATCGCCTTGATTTTCCCATTTCGCACATCAGCGATAACGATTTCAGTCTTCCATGGTTCGAAGAGTGCCCGAGGCGATCGATTGACAGTCGCAGCAATCGTCCGGCCATCTGGTGACCAATCAAACGAGAACATCCCAAGAGTGTCGCCGAGGTCAATCTCTCGAATGCGGCGCGTTCGAATATTCAAGATGTGCAATCGAAAGCGCGCCGATCCGAAGACGCCATCTCCGTCGAGTCTGTACCACGGATCATCAATGACAAGCGGGGGAGTGCTTCGGCCACTGGCTTCTCGCGCTTTACCAGCAGCGCGAGTTCGCTCGGCAAGAGTCAATCGATATGCGAATGCAATCTCGTCGCCTCGTGGAGAGAAACGAAAATTTCCAATCGAACCATCAAGAAGTTTTGTCAATTTCTTTGGCGTTGCAAGTTTCATCCCACGTATCGCCGCCAACATGATTTGCGGATTGCCTCGCTCTGCTTCACGAATGAACGCAAGTGAAGTTCCGTCGGGAGACCAGCGCGGCGCGCGATCGCGCGGTCCTGCCGTCAATCGGCGGGCTTTCTTCACGCCATCGGTTGATGTGATCCAAATTTGTGTGCAATAGGTGCTTGGCTCATCCGCAACTTTGTGCACGAATGCGATGCGCTCGCCATTGCCATCAATCTGTGGATCGGATGGAACGATAATTTTCCGTACATCTTCCGCCGTGATTTTCCGCAATTTAATTTGTGCTCGCCGTGCCATAGGACTTCATCGTAGGATCATCCGTCATGACATGGGTATGGCGAGGTCGAGATGATGGACCAGATCCAGCGGCACAACGTTGGCATCAAGTGATCCGTCCATGGGATGCTGCTCCGCGAATGCGTGGTCGGAAGCGTCCAATCGTGGTGATCGGATATCCAACTGATGCAGGAGTTCGAGCCAACTTCGGACGACCAGGTGCAGTCGATGGTCCAGCAGCGCTGCGAACTGCATGCGCAAATTTGCCTGCACCAACAACGCATTCGCTCTTCGATGCAGGCGACGCAAGTGGCGCAGGCGAAGATGTTGAAAGTTGGCAGCAATCACTTGCTGCGGCAGTGTCAGCTGTACGCGCTGGCGATGGAATCCCACTCATTCTGGGTGGAGGCCACGATCAAGCCTTTGGTCATTGGATTGGAACTGTGCGCGCGGCTGCCGATGGTGCAGTCGTTGGCTGCATCAACTTCGATGCGCACATCGATATGCGATCGTTGCAATCTGGTCGCGCGCATTCTGGAACTCCATTCTTTCAAGTGCATGCATGGAGCGCAGCCAATAGCCGACCATTCAAATACATGCTGCTTGGTATGCAACCTCCGCACAACACACCAGCATTGATTCATACTGCATCCGCTGCAGGAGCACAGCTTGTTGATGCGGATGCGTTCCATCCTGGCCAAGAGGCATCGTTGTTGCAATTGGTTGATCGTTTTCTGTTGAATGTCGATCTGGTCTGTTTGAGTATCTACTTGGATGTCTTCAGCGCAGCATCTGCTCCAGGCGTGAGCGCTCCATCACCAATGGGAATCGCTCCTGATGCAACCTTCCGTACGATTCTTCGGCGAATTGCGGCAAGTGGAAAAGTTGCAGGCATAGAAGTCGCAGAGTGCGCGCCGTCGTTGGATATCGGCGGTCGCACAGCACGCTTGGGTGCTGCGGTCATCGACACAATTGTTCGCTCGCTCTCGATTCAGTCATGAGGATGCAGGCGTGATGCGAATTGGAATCGATCTTGGTGGAACAAAAATCGCAGGCTGTGCATTGAGCGAAGATGGAAAAGAAATTCTGCGCCGACGCGTCGCAACTCCAAAGGGTGATTATGCAGGGACGGTGGGAGCAATTGCCGCACTCGTGGAATCTATAGAGAAGGATATTGCCACATCGTGCACTGTTGGTATTGGTTATCCCGGAAGTGTCTCTCCCAAACACGGCACTCATCGCAACGCAAATTCGACTTGTTTGAATGGACAAGATCTCATCGGAGATCTTTCAGTAAAACTTTCCAGAGAAATTCGCGGAGCCAACGATGGAAATTGTCTCGCGCTCAGTGAAGCATTCGATGGTGAAGGACGCGATGCGCGGGTTGTCTTCGCTGTGATCATCGGAACTGGTATTGGTGGTGGAGTTGTTGTTGATAAGCGCATCTTGGTTGGCCACAACGCAATCGCAGGTGAATGGGGGCATTGCCCGATGCCAGGGACAGATCGCGCTGAGCGTCGCGCTCGACGGTGTTACTGCGGTCAAGATGGTTGTATTGAACAATTTCTTGCCGGTCCTTCATTGGAGGCAGAATATTTTCGCCATTCAAACGAGCATCGTTCGCTTGATGAAATTGTCGCGCGTAGCGAAAATGAAATTGATCCGATTGCCCATTCCATTATCAATTCGCTTTGTCAACGATTCGCAGATGCTCTTGCAGTCGTTGTGAACACGATCGATCCTGATGTCATCGTCGTTGGTGGAGGAGTGAGCAATGTGAAGGCGATCTTCGAGCGCACGCCTGCATTGGTCGCAGCGCAGATTTTTTCAGATCATTTTGATACGCCGATTGTTCAAGCACAATTCGGCGATGCAAGCGGAGTCCGTGGCGCAGCGCGCTTGTGGGATGCTCGCTCCTAGCGTCTGTCAGGACGCACAGCTGCGAGAATGTCTGGATCAATCGATTGCGTTTGTCCGCAGATGTCTGCAGCGATGATGCGACCTGTGATCGGCCCGAGCATCAATCCCATCATTGCGTGCCCCGTTGCGATATAGAGTCCTGGCGTTGATCTGGCAAAGCCGATCACTGGCATTCCATCGGCAGTACACGGTCTATATCCCGCCCATTCTGAGGTCGCACGGCCAGTATCAATACCGTGCAAATATTTTCGTGCGCCAGCGATGAGTGCATTGAGTCGTCGTCGCATCCAAGGTCGTCCAACAGGTGCAATCTCAAGCGTGCCCGCTAAACGTAATTGATTTCCCATCGGGTTATAGGCAACAAATGTTTCGTGCATCACGCCACCTGTGATTGGTAATTGACTGACACCTTCCAATTGCACGTGATATCCCCGAGCAGGTTGCATCGGTACCGATATTCCAGCAGATTTCGCAAGTTCACTCGACCAAATTCCTGCAGAAAGCACCACATTTTCTCCACGCACAATTTCGCCAGTACTGAGCCGTGCACCGATGCATATTCCTTTCGCATCTCGTTCGATTCCCACAACAGTGACACCAGTTCGAATCGTCACTCCATGTCTTGGAAGTGCATCTGCAAGTCCACGCACAAGTCGACCTGGATGAATGATCGCACTGTCGACATAATGAATCGCACCCGCAACTTCATCTTTATATGCCCCATCGCGTCTACGCAATTCAGCTCCAGAAATTCGGTCAGTGCGATATCCCATCGGTGCAAGCGTGCGTCCTTCGCGTGCAGCAGCATCAAGATTGTTCTCGTCAAGTATGAGATCCATCCAACCAGACCGTCGATACAGACAGTCAATCGATTCGGCATCTAGAATCTCTTCGAGTGCTTGAATAGTTCGCCAACCCATCGCGCATAGCGTTCGCAAGCATCGTTCTGTGTGTGCTTCATTGCAGCTTCGATGAAATGTCCAGAGCCATTGAAGAAGATTTGGGGAGAGACTTGGGCGAATCCAGAGTGGACTCGATGAATTGAACATCCAGCGAAGTCCTCTCCAAGACGCACCAGGTCTGGTAAGTGGATAATGCCCAATTGAAAAGAGTCCTGCATTTCCGCTTGATGCGCCGTCAAATGTTGTGCTTTGTTCGAGCACAACAACATCAACTCCGCACTTGGCGAGTTCATATGCCGCGCACAGTCCAACAATTCCTGCGCCGATGATGACCGTCCGTGGTGATCCCATAGTTCTCTATGCTATGAAGCTTATGACCCTTGGACTAGGAATGATTGGCTGTGGAGGTATCGGAAATGTTCACGCGCTTGCCGCCCTACGTGCTGGGATAAACATTGTTGGAGCGTGGGACATTCTCCCCGATCGTGCTGCGCTTCTCATTCAACAACATGGTGCAAAGGGCAGTCAATCCGCACCGAGTATCGACGCGCTTTTAGCGATGAAGGGGATTGACGCAGTCGTTGTTGCAGTTCCAAACGATCGGCACTGCGAATGTGCGTGCACAGCGCTGAAGGCTGGAAAACATGTGTTGTTGGAAAAACCAATGGCGCTCACCACCGCACAGTGTGATGAGATAATCGCCGCTGCATCGCAAAGTGCGGGAAGATTACAAATGGGATTTGTCTGCCGAGGAACTCCAGCAGCTTTGACCGTGAAGCAGTGGATCGACGCTGGCAGATTTGGCGATATCTACCACATCAAGGCGAGTCTTTATCGCCGACGGGGCATTCCTGGATTAGGTGGTTGGTTCACTACCAAAAAACATTCTGGCGGAGGGCCGCTGATCGATCTTGGAGTGCATGTGATCGATCTCGCGCTTCACCTTGCCGGTCATCCAAAAGCGCAACGCGTCAGTGGTGCAACGTGGTCAAAGTTCGGTCACCCTATCGGCGAATATCGATATACATCGATGTGGGCTGGACCACCAAAGGTCGATGGAATTTTCGATGTTGAAGATGGCGCAGTGGCCCTCATTCGGTGTGCTGGTGGTTTGACGATCGAGGTGAATGTCACGTGGGCTGCGAATCTTCCAGAAGGATCGACAAAGGACGGAATTTCAATCTGGGGTTCGCGTGCAGGAACAAACTTCGACATCTTTGGTAAGGAAGTTTCGATTGCCACTGAAGAGCAGGGGATGTTGGTGGATATCAAGCCCCAGTTTGAAGCAACGAATCCAATGGATCAAGCGTGGGATCAGCAGTACCGACATTTTCAATCAATGGTCTGCCAAGGAAAAACGCCCTTCGCCACTGGGGCGCAAGGGCGTTCATTGCAAGCGGTCATCGACGCAATTTACGAAAGTTCCAATCTCAACCGCGAAGTCGAAATTGGCTGACGACTTTCAGATTGCCTTTCCATTTGCGGGCGAATCTGTCTCATACTTCTTCAAAGTTTCTTTCATCTCGTCCAGCATTGGACCAGCTTCTGTGTTTTCGATCGCGGACTTCTGTGTTGCGATCGCCAGTTTCTGATCGGCGGAATCCCAATATGCGCGGGCAAGTGTGTCGAGAATCGCACCGTCTTTGCTATTGCTCGCCGCAGTAGCCGCTTGTGCTGTCTTGAGAGCAAATGGGATGTCACGTGTTTTGACAGCTTTGGAATCAAGCACGAACCAAGCAACTTGATTGAGACCCATTGCGTTCTTCTCTGCGATGAGTGCCGAGACAACTTTTTGCCCAAGCGCATACGCCGCTTCTGGTTGATTTGCTGAACCAAGCAAGATCTGAAACTTTTGCAATTCCATTCCAAGTGCTTCTTGTGGATTCGCTTTCGCAATCGCCGAATCGAGCGCTGCTAGGAATGCAGCGTAGTCATTTGTTTTTTGAGCTTCGCGCAGGAGTCCAGACATTCTTCGCTGCATTTTATTTGATTGCGCAGCGCCTAGGAATGATTCTTTCGCCGCTGCGATGTCCCACTTCCCATCGACAATCGCTGCGATAGGCTGGTCCATTTTCATCGGGTGACCGATCCACTGCACGACCGAATCCTTCACAATGAAAGCACAAGGGATTCCATTCTGCATCGCAGGTTTCATGTACTGCGAATGTGCAGAACGATCCGAATCTACGCAAAGGGTGTATTTCGTCTTCTCTGCCCACTCGGGCTTTGCAAGAAAGGTCGTGACTGTTTCAAGTTTTTCATCACTGATACCCATAATGACGACACCCTTGTCTGCATAGGTGTGCTGCACTTCTGAAAGATGCGGCATCCCAGATTTGCAAGGCCCGCACCAGGTTGCCCAGAATTCGAGAACATAAACCTTTCCTGGTTCGAAGCTCGAGATTGAATCTCCCTTTACGAAATTTTCAATTTCAGGAAATGGCGCTGCAGAACCAGGAAACATTGTTGGTTCTTGCATTTCGGGCTCAACTGTCTTGGCCGCAGGCACGAGCTTTGTGGCAGGCACCGAAGGGGCGTCAGATTGAGGAAGTGCAAATGAGGCGGCAAGAATGAGTGTGAGCATGAAAGTTCTCCTAAGGAATATGAATTTAAGACCAACAAGAGAATAGCGGAAGAGATACATTTCACCCAATGCCAGCCAAAGTCATCGACGGAAAAGCAATAGGCGCTCAAGTTCGCACCGAGATTCGTAAGCGAATCGAGATTGCCAAGCGCAGTGTTCGATTGGATGCAGTCTTGGTCGGAGACGATCGTGCGGCTGCGATTTATGCGCAAAATCAAGCGAAAACCTGCGCCGAAGCTGGGATCGAATATCACTTGCACTCATTGCCAGCGAGTTGCGGATACGACGAAATCGCAGGCCGCATTCTGCTGATGAACACAGAAGAGTCGATCAAAGCAATCATGCTGCACCTTCCACTGCCTGCATTCGTCGACACGGAGCGCATTCAATCGCTGATTGCGCCGGAAAAAGATGTTGAGGGAGTGAATCCTGCAAATATCGGCAATGTTGTTTATGGCCATCGAAGTTTGGTGCCCTGCACCGCCCTTGCAACGCTGGAGATGATCGAATCGACTGGAATTACATTACGAGGTTCGAAGTGCGTCATTGTTGGCGCAAGTAATATTGTTGGCAAACCAATCGCAGTTTTATTGATGCGCGCAGAAGCGACAGTGGTCAGTGCAAATAAGTTCACCAAGAATCTCTCTGCGCTCACGCGTGAAGCGGATGTCGTGGTTGCTGCTGCAGGTGTGCCATCACTTATTAAGCCTGATTGGATCAAGCCTGGGGCAGTTGTCGTAGATGTTGGCATCAATCGAATCGTTGGAGCAGATGGAAAATCTGTCACAGTTGGTGATGTCGATCCGAAGGTTGCGGAAGTTGCAGGATGGATGAGCCCAGTTCCCGGTGGCGTTGGTCCAATGACCGTCGCAATGCTCTTGCGAAATGTTGCAGAAGCTGCACTGCGCTGAAGGCAGTTCAAAAAAGCGAGAAGCGTTTTTATTGCGCGAAGAGTTTTTGGAGCGCTTCTTTGTATCTCGCAAGCGTTCCAGCGACAATATCGCTTGGAACGGCTGGCCCTGGTGGGGTCTTGTCCCAAGAGCCAGACTGCACCAATTGCAAAAGCCAATTTCGCAAAAACTGTTTGTCGAAACTCGGTTGGTCACGGCCAGGTTGAAAATGTGCAAGCGGCCAGTATCGGCTGGAATCTGGAGTCAAGACTTCGTCCACCAGCATCAGTTCGTTTGTGGCCTTGCCATTTCGGTCGAGCGCAAATCCGAATTCGAATTTTGTATCCGCAAGAATCACTCCTCTTTCAAGCGCATATTGAGCGGAAATCGAATAGATGTTCAAAGTCAAATCTCGCAAACGCCGCATAAGGTCACCACCGACGATTTCTGCTGCTCGTTCGAAGGAGATGTTTTCATCGTGACCTTCAACCGCTTTCGTCGCTGGCGAAAAAATTGGCGTAGGCAATCGATCGCACTGCTTCAGTCCTGGCGGCAACTGCACTCCGCAGACTGTTCCGCTTGATTGATATTCCGCCCATCCGCTGCCGGCGAGATAGCCGCGAGCGACACACTCAATCGGCACGACTTGCGCAGCGCGGCAGGTCATCGTTCGGCCACGAAGTGAATGACGCAAAGATTCCTCTATGCCGGAAATCACAGGAAGTTCGGTCGAGAGCACATGATCTTTCACAAGATTTTGTTTGCGCAAAAAAACAAACCAGCCGGATGCAATCGATGTTAACAGTCGACCCTTTCCAGGAATCGGGGTGGGCATAACCACATCGAATGCAGAAATTCGATCTGAAGCCACCAGCAATAATCGCGGACCGCTCGCGTCTGGTGGAAGGTCGTACACATCGCGAACTTTGCCTTGTCTTCGACCTTGAAGAGGCAAATGCGTTTCAAAAACAGCATCATCAGTTGGAGTCCGCATCAAGCGAAGTGTAAGGAATTGACCACGACATGAGTTGCCGACGGCAAATGCAATTCCGGCATAAAACTCTGCAGGTCAGATCGACCGCTACACTCAAATTGTTTCCATGTTGCGATTCGCATTTCAGCAAGATGAAGGAGCGCCTATAGCGATCAATATCGCTCGTGGATATCTCATGGGAACCAACGACGAATCGCTTGCGGGAGAAATTCGCTTCAGCAAAAATCGAGTGGAATGCACCCCATCCATAAAGAGAGCAGCATCCTTGAATCTCGAATGCGAAATGAAAGAGATGGGGCGACTTTCGATTTCAACATGTTTGCTCGAGCAGCGCAGTGAACCGTATTCGCTCTTGCTCGAATTGGCGCGATATCGCATTAAGCATTTCATAGCAAAATGTGAAGATTGGCAAATTTGGGATCACCCTGGCGCCGCCGATGCACTCGCTGAATGGAATGAAGCCAGACTTTTATTTACGAGTGCGTTGACAACTCAAGACATGGCGAAGTCGGATGAGCTGAGCAGTCGTGCGCTGATTAAAGGTTTGCAAGCCAGTGAAAAACTTGCCGTTGCGCATTCAAGTATTTGGTTGCATCGACGCTATGCAGCGAAGTCAGCATCAAAGATGGTCTTGGGTGTACGCATTGACCCTCGTGTGCAACCTGCAGTGGCAGCAGATGCCGCAAAGTCTTTCGATCTTGTTGCGTTGCCTCTTTCGTGGGCGAAAATTGAGCGAACACCAGGCCAATTCGATTTCAGTTCGGTTGCTTCCTGGTTTGATTGGGCGACAAAGGCTGGCAGAACAATCCTTGCGGGTCCTGTCATCGATCTTCAGCCCCAGAATGTTCCAAGTTGGATCGCTGCAAAGCGTGGAGATTTTTCTGTGCTGCGTGATGGCGTTTGGAAATTCGCAGATGCGATTGGAAAAGAACTTGCGGGGCGAACTGGTATGTGGAATGTCTCGTCTGGGATGAATGACAATAATTGGTGGCCATTGGATATTGAGCAAATGGTCGAACTCTCTCGGCGCGCCGTCGTGGGATTGCGTCAAGCACGAAAGAATGTGCCGACACTTATGGAAATTCCACGACCATTTGGGCACGATCTCTGCGCTCGCAAAGGGGCGATCACGCCTCGCACTTTGGTGGATGCGCTTGTGAATGACGGCATTCACATTGATTGTTTGATGTTGCAATTTGTGATGGGAGAGCAGAGTTCTGGGCGATTGACTCGCGATCTGTTGGAATTTTCTGCGCTTCTGGATACCTATCGTCCGCTTCGCAAATCAATCTTTGTCGCTTTGGGCGCACCGAGCAGCGTTGTCGATCCATCAGCAGGATATTGGCGAACGCCATGGTCTTCGAAATCGCAAGCAGCTTGGGCGAGTCGAATGTTTTCGATAGCAATGTCCAAGCCGCATGTTGGGATGGTGATGTGGGAATCGCTGATGGATGTTGATCCCAAAGAACCGACTTACGGCGTTGTTGGTGGTGATAGAAAGCCCAAGCCAATCTTGGAAACTTTAGTATCCATTCGCAGAGCTCTCACTGTTCCACTTGGGGAGTGGAAATCGATCGAAGGAAAGAGCGCGCTTTCAGATGATTGATCTTCGCAAGTCCACATTTCGCACCGCATTTGTTTGGGGATGTTCGCGACGGTGGTGGCGCCTTTCCAAATCCTCGATCACGATCTTGGCGATTGGAGGTCTCGCAGTTTCTGTCAGCGCAATCATTCCATTGGTTCTGGATCGAATCTCACCGGCAATTCGAGTCGAAGCTCCATCTTTTCAGATCGATCTCGATAGAGCAGATGAAGCGACGCTTGCGTTATTGCCTGGCATTGGTCCAGTGCTTGCAGCAAGAATCGTCGAAGATCGCAATCGACTTGGCGCATTCGGCGGTATTGCAGGATTGAATCGTGTTCGCGGTATCGGTCCTGCGATCAGCGCGGGGATTGAACCGTTTGTTCTGACTGAAGCGCGCAGAAAATAGTTTTCGTTCGGGTGGAAAATCTCCCAGCCGCCATCTCCCGTACAGTTCAGAAAATGCAATGGTTTGAACGCATCCGCACATCGAAGTGCATTGACAGAATGACTGCTCTCTTGAGCGAGTCTTCGGCAGCTGCACGAAAACTGCCGATCGCAATGGTCGGCAGTGCGGGTTCGAGCACATCCGCCATCGTCGCAGCACTCGCAAGTCGCACAGGCGTTCCGATTTTGCTTGTGACCGCACACCGCGATGAAGCCGACGAAGCAGTTGCTGAAATCACTGGTCTTGGAATTTCCTGCGAACTTTTTCCGGCGCTTGAATCTTCTTTCGCAGGTCAAGAAGTTGCCGAGCAATTTGGTGAGCGCATTCGCGTACTTCGTCGACTCGATGCCACGGATTCGCCGGCAGTCATCGTTGCGCCCGCAACTGCGCTTATGCAGGGAGTTCCTGCAGTTGCAGATATGCATGGGGTGATCACAACCATTCGCAAGGGAGAGAAGCTTCCCAGAGAGTCAATTCTTGCTTGGATGGCTCAAGGTGGATATGAGCGAATGGCGACTGCCGAAACTCCTGGAAGCTTCGCTGTCCGCGGAGGAATCGTTGACATCTTTCCTGTTGGAGCAATCACATCTGTGCGGATTGATTTCTTCGGCGATGATGTCGAGCGAATATTTGAAATTGATCTTGCAACACAAGCCGCAGATCGGCAAATCGATTCGGTTGATTTGGTAAGAGCGGGGGGACTCTTTGATGCGGATCGTGTCGAACCGATCGCGTCGCGCTTGGATCAGCGGACGATCTTGGTTCTCTGCGAGACATCAGAAATTGCAGAGCAGTCGCGTGGATATCAGGATCGGCTCAGCGACGGTCGCGGTGTTGTTCCGTGGCCAGACACTTTGCGAGAATTACATAAAAAATGCGTTCAAACAATCGAAACTGGAACTTTGGTGCGATCGGTGGACGCTCAGCGGCAAGTTGATGTTCCTGTCGCTGTACTGAATCTATTTCCAGAAGTTATGCCTGTGGCGATCGAGGCTCTTGCTGAAATGTCCAAGACACACGACGCCGTTGTGCTCTGCGAAACTTCAGGCGATCTTTCACGCGCTGGCGAAGTGCTCTCTCCCCACATGCAGTCATCGACATTGCGCATCGAAGAGCGACATCTGCATCGCGGTTTTATCTGGTCGGACGAATCTACTCGTCCACTCGCCATTATTCCGTGGCACGAAGTTCTCAACCGCTTCGGGATTCGCAGAAGAACAACTGCCTCGCAATCTTCTTCGGCGAGCGCTCGATCTCGCGACGCATTTCTATTTTTCGAACCAGGTGATTATGTCGTGCACCGCGATCACGGCATTGCGAAGTATCACGGCCTAAAGCAACTCACTGAACGCGATCGTCCTTCGCACAATGACGAGGAATATCTCACCCTCGAATATCACAATGGTTCGATACTTCATGTGCCCGCAAGCAAAGTCTCGCTTGTCCAGCGATACATCGGTGCCGGATCAATTCGCCCTCAACTCTCAGTTCTTGGTGGTCGTCGATGGAAGAAACAGAAAGACGATGTCGCAGAAGCTGTGCGCGATTTGGCAGGGGAGTTGATCCGTGTGCAAGCAGTACGCGAATCCACAGCAGGAATCGCGTATCCAGTCGACTCGACGTGGCAGAAGGAATTCGAGGCAGAATTCCCGTTCGTCGAGACTGCGGATCAAGTGACTTCGATCGCAGCGACAAAACGCGATATGGAAAAAACTCGTCCGATGGATCGGCTGATCTGCGGCGATGTCGGATTTGGAAAGACGGAGATTGCGCTGCGTGCGGCTTTCAAGGCGGTCGACTCTGGAAGACAAGTTGCACTCTTGGTTCCCACAACGGTCCTCTCCGAACAACACGAAAGAACTTTTCGCGAGAGGTTGCGCGCCTATCCCTTCGTGGTCGAGGGCGTCAGCAGATTCAAGACTGATCGTGAAGTTCGTGAGATTCTGGATCGTCTCGCTGCAGGCACTGTTGATATTGTGATCGGGACGCATCGATTGCTTTCCGCAGATGTTCGCTTTCACGATCTTGGACTTGTCATCATTGACGAGGAGCAGCGTTTCGGTGTCGAGCACAAACAACGATTCTTTGAATTTCGTTTGACTGCAGATGTGTTGACGCTCAGCGCAACGCCGATTCCTCGCACACTTCATATGGCAATGCTTGGACTGCGCGACATTTCCAGTTTGACAACGCCCCCACCTGATCGACGCGCGATTGTGACCGAAGTGATTCCATGGAATGAGGAGCGGCTCGCAGGTGCAATTACGCGGGAATTGGCTCGTGAAGGCCAGATTTTCTGGGTACACAATCGCGTGCATGACATTCAATCTGCCGCTGACGATGTGCGAAGACTTGCGCCGACTGCGCGAATTGTGGTTGGTCACGGACAGATGCCCGACGGCGAACTCGAGCAAGTGATGCGAACTTTTATGCGCGGAGAAGCAGACATTCTCGTCTCGACCACCATCATCGAAAGTGGTATCGACATCTCGACTGCAAACACAATGATCATCGACGACGCTCATCGCTTTGGATTGAGCGAATTGCATCAGTTGCGTGGACGCGTTGGTCGATCCAATCACCGCGCTTATTGCTATCTGCTCCTTCCACAGGATCGCCCCGTTGCACCCGAAGCGATGAAACGACTTCGCGCACTCGAAGATTATTCCATGCTCGGTGCGGGATTTCGCATCGCTGTTCGCGATCTGGAACTTCGTGGCGCTGGCAACTTGCTTGGTAGCGAACAATCTGGCCATATCGCAGCGGTGGGGTATGAGCTGTATTGCAAACTCCTCGATCAAACGGTGCACGAACTGCGCGCCGAACCGCAGATCGTTCCCATCGACACACTCATCGACATTGGCTTGGTGGGTTCAGTTCCCAAGAGTTATGTTCCAAGCGATCGTCGTCGTCTGGAAACATATCGCAGATTGAGCGATTCGATGACTCCTGATGATCTTGCAAAGACGATCGCGGATATCGTCAACGCATATGGCGATGCACCACCAACGACGGCGGATCTCTTTCTTCTGGTGGAAATCAGACTGCGCTGCACATTGCTTGGAATTGAGTCTGTTCAGCGCAGAGATTCGGACATTATCTTTCGATCAGATGGACCCGATGTGATTCAGAAACTATTGCGGGGAACCGCGGGTTCTGTTCGCACTGTGGGCGAGCGTGATGCTCTGGGAACTTGCCGCGAAGGTTTGAGCGAAGTTTTCTGGAGGTTGCCTGCAGAGTTGCAGTCAACAGCTGCATTGAGCAAAGAACTTTTCAGGCGATTGAAGCGACTACAACCAAGCACCTCAACCAAGTCCAGTTGAGCGCTTCGTAGGTCATTCGATCTATCACTTCAAAATAACGGAAAGTTTTTGAATCGCAGATTGATAGTCTTGATAGCTGATATGACCTTGTTTGGCGCGTAATGCCTTGATCTCGTTCGCGGCGGCGAAGAGGTCCTCGGTCATTCGAATTGTGCTTGGCTGATAGTTGATTCGAAGGCGTGGCCATAATCGCTGCAACGTGTCGCTCTGTGACCAGTTTAAGAAATTCCCAAGCCACACATTTTTGCCAGTCTTATCGTGTGCGCAGATTGTTTTGTAATCCTCAAAGATCTGAAAGACAGAGATGGCGAATGCAACCTGGTGCATATCTTGCGATGACTGAATCGTAAGATCTGGATACATCTCTGCTGGCATCGAGCCGAGTTTTTCATAATCATGGGCAAGTCGCAGATTGGGTGTGATCCAGAGATCCTTGATGATTTTGATCGTGGATAACTCGAGCGCCTTCTCGGTTGCAACTTCTTGGCTTCGCGCTTGGTGATACAGGGTCAATGCCACAAAGAGTCCTGCGCCACCGGTGAGCAACATCATCAATCTGTAGATCGTCGATTGTTCGATCGGTTGATTCTGTGATGGGTCTTGTAGCAGTAAAAACACAAACAAGATGCTGAGGCCGATCATCGCACAGAGTAAATACTTTGAGAAAGTCATTGGAATTCTCCTGGAATTTCGAATTCGTTTTCAATCGTAAGTCCTCATTTTATAACAGGACTTTTTTTGTGCAAGCGTAGAAGTGGAGCAGTGAACCCTGCGTGCTTGTGGGCGAACACAAAACCGCCGTTCTCAAGTGAGAGTTCAAACGCTTGGCAGTATTGCGTAGGTATTATTTTGCGCTCGGTTTGGCAGGATTCGCAGTATCGCCAAAGTGCAAATCGAGATACCGCGCGACATAATCAAGAATGCTTGAGCATTCTGGGATATCAGGATTGCTTGTCGTGCCAAGGGGTTCAAATCTCATTCCGCGAAATCGCTCCGCCGCATCGCGCAACGAAAGACCGTGTTGCAACGAAAGACTGAATGCTCTGCAGAAACCCTGGATGAGCCCAGACAAAGTCGAGCCTTCTTTGCTCATCTTGATAAAAATTTCTCCAGGACGCCCATCTGGAAAAAGTCCGACGGTCAGGTATCCCTCGTAAGCCATGATCGAAAACTTGTGAGTGAGGGAGCGGCGCGTCTCTGGCAGGACTTCACGGCGCACATCGGGCATCAAGGTACTCATACGAAAAAAACCTCCATCGAATCGAATCAACATCAGCGAATCCGTGCCGATGAAATCGGGGAAGCGCGGATCGTTCGTCGAACTTAGATCACGCCGCCGAGATAGTCAATCGTCAAAGTGCGTAGGGATACTGCGAATTTTGTTCGATCAAATTAAAGCCGCCGAAGCGGTCATTCCTTTGTTGACTTTTCGCGACCCTTTCGGGCGCTCTTCGTTCCACGATCCGACTTGCCTTCGTCAGACTTGCTGTCGTCGGACTTGCCCTTGCCCGACTTGCCCTCATCGGACTTGCCCTCATCGGACTTGCCCTTACCCGACTTGCCCTTGCCCGACTTGCCCTTGCCCGACTTGCCCTGTGGCGCTTCGTCAGTAGGTTCTTCGGATTGAGCGTCATCTGCTGAAGGTTCTGCAGATCGCTGCGACGGAGAAGGACTCTCCATTTCGATGATTCGATCTGGCTTGACCACAACGGTGATCTCGGCCACGAGATCTCGACCGAATTGGATCGTGACTTGTTCTGTGTTAATGCGGCGAATTGGATTGTTCAGGCGAACAGCGCGCATATCGATTCCATAGCCCTCGATGATCAGCTGGTCACTGATATCTCGTTGTGTGACTGCACCATAGAGCACGCCTTGATCGTTGCAGGCGCGGACAAGAGTCAGCGTCATTCCGGCGAGGCGAGCGATGACAGCTTCGCGCTCGGCTCGTTGCTTGGAAAGGTGAGCCTCAGCGATCGCGCGGGCTGCCTTCAGCGATTCGATTTTCTCTGGAGTTGGGGCTTCAGCCATCGCATTTGGAAGGAGGAAGTTTCGGGCGAAGCCAGGTCGTACCTTGACGACATCGCCAACCAATCCAAGGTTTTCGATCGTTTCGAGAAGCAGAAGTTCGTAATTGCGTGCCATGAGTCGCTGTCCTTTCGGGGGGGAGAGTTAGAGGTGCCGCCAGGCCTCAGCGATGTTCTCGTCGCACATGCGGGAGAAGGCGGCTTCAGATGTGACCGCTCTTGGCGAGCGGGGGGCAAAGTATGGCAGAATTCGACTCGGATTGCAAGTGGTTGGCCAAATGACACTTTATGAAGCGACTTGCACCCTCAAGTGATGGATCATGTCAATCTTGGTGATGAGGCCATAAAAAACTTTGCCATCGTGAACCACTGCAACGCGATCAGCCCGAAAAATCGGCATCAAATCATCAGCAGTTTTTGATGGGTGGATCGTCTCGACCCTGCTGGTCATGTGTGCGCTGACCAAATCAGTGCTCGCGTGGGGATTTCGACCCAGAGCAAGCAGAACATCGCTTTCGTCCAAGATTCCAACAAGAGCTTCGTTCGAATCAAGCACCGCCATCTGGCTGACTCCAAACATTCGCATCTTGCGAATTGCCAAACTGAGCGGCAGCGTTGGCTGTAAGACGAAATCTTCGCTGCGATCATGACGACGAGTGATCAAGTCGCGGAGGTCGCCATTTTTTTCGCGCGCAAGAAATCCTTGATCGCGCATCCAGAAGTCGTTGTACATCTTGGAGAGATATTTTGCGCCACTGTCGCAGATCAGTGTCACGACGCGCTTGGGAGTTTTTTGTTCGCGACAATATTGAAGCGCTGCGTGCATCAGCACTCCAACGCTCGATCCTGCCAAGATGCCTTCTTTGCGCAGAAGTTCGCGCACTGCTGCAAACGCTTCAGCATCTGTCACGGTGTATGCATGATCAATCACTTTTATATCAAGGATTGAAGGCACGAAATCTTCGCCGATTCCTTCGACAAGCCACGAACCAGCTTCAATGGTTTTTCCCTCATTTACAAGCGGTGCGAGGATCGATCCGCGCGGATCAGCGAGAATGATTTGGCAGTTGGGATTGTGCGATTTCAGATACGCCCCAACGCCTGCGATCGTTCCGCCAGATCCAACGCCAGCGACAAACGCATCTATCTTTCCGCCCATCTGCTCCCAGATTTCTGGGCCAGTTGTTTCAAAGTGAGCGCGCGTGTTGTCATCGTTTGCAAATTGATTGACATAAAACGAATTGGGATCTTCGTCCGCCATTCGCTGTGCCATGTCTTGGTAATACTCAGGATGACCTTTCGCAACATCAGATCGAGTCAGCACAACTTCTGCGCCCATCGCACGAAGGTGCGCCATCTTTTCATCGCTCATCTTGTCGGGCATCACGACTGTCAATTTGTATCCCTTGAGCGCACCGATCAACGCAAGTGCAATTCCGGTATTGCCCGCAGTCGCTTCGATGATTCGGCCACCTGGCTTCAGTTTTCCAGAGCGCTCCGCGGAATCGATCATCGCAACTGCGATGCGATCTTTGACCGATTGGCCTGGATTGAGATTCTCCAGCTTTACAAAGAGTTTGCAAACTCCAGTGTCAATCTTGCTGATCTCCACCATCGGCGTATTGCCGATCATCTCCAGAAGGCTGGAATAAATTGGGGCGGTCGTGGCGGTGGTCATCCGTCGAGTGTAATACTCCTGCAATGAGCGGTTCCAATCAAATTGTCGCAGCGGGATTCGATCCGGATGGACGGATGGAATTGATTGTCTCTGGCGAACAACCCGGTCATGGGGCGGCAGTCGACTTTCGCCGTGTCACACTGCGTGGAATTTCATCTCAGCCACTCGTGCGAGCATCTGGCGATCGTGGTCGATTGCTTGATGCAACCGCAGGACTCGGTGGAGATTCATGGATTCTCGCCGCAGCTGGGTTTTCGGTCACTGCGATCGAGCGATCTGCATTGGTATGTCAAGTTCTGCGCGATGGAGTTGATCGAGCCAAAGCGGATTCACGATTGGCGACAATTGCAAATCGAATTGATGTGCGCCAGGAAAATGCTGTGAATGTTTTGCAATCCAATTCCGATTCGTGGGCGACCATCTATCTTGATCCGATGTATCCGCCGAAACCAGGAAGCGCTCTTGCACCAAAGCCGATTCGTCTTGTGCGGGATGCAGTCGGCGATGACCTAGATTCTGCGGATCTTTTTTGTGCAGCAGTTGCTGCAAAGTGTGGGAGAATTGTCGTGAAGCGCCCTCATCACGCAGAGCCTCTTTGCGCAAACCCCGACATCGTTTTCAACAGCAAGCTTGTGCGATACGACGTCTATGTTCGAGAAGGATCAAGCCTGCGGGCATTTCGTGCGAAGGCGAAGTCATGAGTGCACCTTGGGTTTTTGTAACGCAATTGCCGCCGAGCGCGCCGTCCACTTGCCGCGTGGATGCAGATGAAGCGAAGCACGCTGCAGGAAGTCGCCGATTGCGAACTGGTGATCGCATGCATCTCTTTGATGGACGAGGAGTGATCGCAGACGCATCGATGGGAGCGATGAATCGAGATGGGTCGATCGATGCAGAGATCGACGCACTGCGCCCACAACCACCGCTTGTGCCGATGATGGAAATCGCCAGCGCTGTGCCGAAAGGAGATCGACTTGGCACATTGCTTGAATCGATCGGGCCACTTGGCGCAGCACGATGGACGCCACTGGATTGCGCGCATTCCGTGGTGAAATGGTCGATTTCGCACGGTCCTCGCGCTCGGCGCGTGCTGATTTCTTCATGCAAGCAATCGCATCAATCTTGGTTGCCGCAGATCGCCGCTTCGTGTTCGCCCGACGCAGCAGTGCGCGATGCAATTTCTCGTGGATTGCAGGTGTTCATTGCCCATCCTGACGGCGAATCGATTTCTGTCGCGGGAGGCATTTCTTCGCCAGCAACATTTCTTGTTGGACCCGAAGGTGGATTTACCGATGCGGAAGTGCAAGCCGCCGAAGCGCTCGGTGCGCGCAGGGTTTCTTTGGGCAGTGCAATACTTCGAATTGAATTAGCAGTCTCGTGCGTGCTGGCGAATGTTCGCCTGGGATGAACTTAGCTTTTGCAAGTTCGCCAATGTAAAAATCCATTTGGCGAAATGAAACACGCAAAACGAGACGAAATGGAGCGTATCGGAGTTGAACCGATAACCTCCGCCTTGCAAAGGCGGCGCTCTGCCAATTGAGCTAACGCCCCAGTGGAAACAAATCACTAGGCATTGTCATAGTAACGAACATTTGTGAATGGTGGTGTGGGTGTTGAAGGGATGTGCGCTACGTGCGCAATCGACGGAATCGATCGACGGAATCGAGCCACGGAATCGGACAACATTTGGTGGCAGCCGCGGAAAGTCCTCTCGGGACTCAAACAGTCCTCGGCGACCGACACGATCCGGTTTGCGAAAATTTATTACAAGTGCCGTCGGCCGCCTGCGGAACTCGCCCGAGAGAACTTTCCAGCGGCTGGGAACGCAAGCAGAAGTGCGACTGACACGGCCACGGAATCGAGCCACGGAATCGAGCCACGGAATCGAGCCACGGATACAACTGCATTGCGTGTTCTGAATTTGTGCAATAAAAAAACGGTTCCTCGCTCGAAGCGAAGAACCGTCACAAATTGAATGAGTTGTATCGAATCAACCACCCGAGCGGGGGGTCAAATAGTCAATTGTTTTGGGCGTGATCATGTCCAATTTTAGCGCATCGTCATAACACTTTTCGCCCTTGATTCCGATGAGCGTTCCCAACATCGTGGAAAGCTGGAATCCATCTCCTGGAACAACATAAGAGACAGTCTGTCCTGTCGAAGGATCTTGCAAGCGAAAGAGCAGTGGCAGCGCCACGCCGTCATAGATAAGCGATGCGTTGAGAACGCCAACGGCCGTGTATTCGCTGCGCGCTTCGATCGCAACTGCAACATCATTGATCTGTTCGCATTCGCCAGTCAGTCGAGCCTTGGTCGCCTGCAATTCGAAAATCTTGTTCTGGACTTCTTGTTGAACTTCCAGTTGAGCGATTCGTGATTGAGCGTGTGCATAGAAAGATGGATCGTTTGCAGACTCCGCTGCGAAGACGATGTACCGAGCATAGAGCGCGCCGACTTCAGCATCTGCAGTTGGCTGTCCCTTGATTTTCAGCCAAGCAACTTCGAGATCTGCGAAAGTTGCTCTGCGCAATTCAGTCGCAATTTGCTCGGGAGATTTCGTTGGCTTCGCTGGTTGCACTTCCACCTCGACGATTTCACCAATCACAGCACCAGGTTCAGATGGTTCGCTTGATGATCCAATGGCTGCAGTTTCTGCAGTCATAAGCGCAACTTCTTCGCTCACAACAGCCTTGTCGAATGCTGCGGCTTCCGCAGCAGTAGAACGACGGAGGAAATTCGAATTGATCCATCCCTCGCCCATTTCTGGAAGTCGAACGCTCCACACGGATCCGCGTTCATCATCAATGCGGTCGATCACTGCAAGCGTTGCGCCCGCTTCGATGCGTCCAATTTGTTTCCAAGAACTATTTGGAGTGGATGCTGCGTTGATATTTGGAGCGCGCAATTCTGTCGATGCATTCGCAGTGATTGTTGCGCCATCAACAGAAAGTTGAGCACGATCATCAACCGGAATGAATCCGTTCATATCAGCGAATGCGCGACCCGCGGTTTGTACGCGCGCCCATCCGAAGTTTTCTTCCACGACGCGAACAACTTCGCCGCGATCCATCTTTCCAAATGGATACGAACTCTGGACGCTTGGTCCCGAGCGCACAAAGACGTTGTCTGCCGTCAATGTTGCGAAGTATGTCGAAGATTGTGATTCCGCCGGAGACGATGCACCTTGATTCGCATTCACACTTTCAGTTTGTGTGGCAAATGCAGCAATAAAGGCGAACGCAACCAGAAGACCGACTTTGCTTTCTCTATCCATGATCTCATCTTTATCGAGTATTATTGGTCCCGTGCTAGAGACGAATTCGAAAATTTTTTTGGGAGCGGGAGTCCTGACCTTCTCACTCGTCTCTTGCCAGTCTCCGATGTCCCAAGACACGGGCGAAGCTCACCTCCAACAAGCCATCGAAGCGGCGGTTGCTCGACAGGGGGCATCGCCAATTCCGTCGGGAACTCCCCAAGAACTTCGCACAGTCCAGAGCACTCCAAATTCGGTCTTTGAGACTCTTGCTGGGCGAATTCCAGAGTTGGACGCCATAGGTCCGCAGGGGGAAAATAGCGGATTAGGGCTTGATTTAGGCCCAAATATCTCTGGTGCCACCGATCCGGAGATTCAGCTGAGCCTTAAGTCCGCGATTGGCGCCGCAGTAAGAAACAACTTGTCTGTTCAGGGTTCTCGCATCGAACAATCCATTACCGAAACGGATGTGATCAAGGCCGAAGCGGCGTTCGACGCAGTCTTGGTCGCAGGGTCCGGCTATCAGACGAACAGCGTCCCGCCGCCGCCGATCGTCAGTGGCTTGGCCGACGCTTTCGCTCCAGACAATAATCAGACATCGCTTTCGACTGGCATCCAGAAGCGGCTCATTTCGGGTGGAACGGTCGCTGCAAGCGTCAACATGGATTACACCCAGCAGAACGCGAGCATTTATAGCCCCGAGAGTTACTGGACGAACTCTGTCAATTTCAATTTGAGTCAGCCACTTCTGCAGGGTTTCGGCAGCGATGTCAATGAAGCGCAAATTCGTCTCGCCCGAAATCGGGATCGGGCGTCGGTAGTCAATCTCCGACAGACGCTGTTGAATGTTGTCGAGCAGACAGAAATTCAATACTGGACAGTGTTGTCCGCTCGTCAGCAAGTTGTCGCAGCGGCTTGGTTGCTGAAAGTTGGGTCGGAAGTTCGAGATGTATTGAAGAAGCGCTTGAATTTCGATGCGACAGTCGCAGATTATGCCTTGGCCGTTGCAATCGTCGAGCAACGAAAAGCAAATTTGATTCGAGCGTGGCTGAAATCCCGCGACGAAAGCGATCGGCTGAAACTTCTGATGAACGATCCTGCTGCTTCGGTTGGTAGTGATTCGCTGATGGTTCCCATCGATCGCCTCTGCCAGCAACCGATCAAATACAACTTGCGTGATGCAATCGTGACGGCTGTCGAACAAAATCCATCGATTGCGCTTTCGGTTTTGAGAATCGACGACTCTGCGATCGGCATGCTTGTTGCCGACAATGGGCGTTTGCCACAACTTGGTTTGATTGCTGGTGTTTCGCTTTCTGGGCAGGATACGAACAGCGGTGGTGATGGATCACTGACCGGTGCATTCAGCGAAGTCGCCGATGCGGATTATGTTTCGTGGCTTGCTCAGTTGGCGTTCAGTCAACCCATCGGAAATCGTGCCGCGGAAGCCCAATATCGGCAAGCGCGATTGCAACGATCAGCCGCGGTGATTTCCTATCAAAGCGCAATCGAGAATGCTGTCTTCGAAGTCAAGATCTCACTACGCGGAGTGACAACAAGCTATGAGTTGATTGATCAATCGCGCGCAAGCCGCTTGGCAGCAGCCGAAAGCCTTCGATCTCTCACAGTGCTCGAACAAACACTAGCTGCGCTGACACCAGAATTTCTTCAAACCAAATTTGTCGCGCAGGATCGGCTTGCGGCTTCGTATCTCGCAGAGATCGATTCGATGGTCAATTACAATAATGCGATGGCTCGACTTTATAACGCAATGGGAACTGGACTGACGATGAATCGGATTGAAATCGAAGTGTCTGGTGGAGATCTATAAAAATGGCTGCAATTCTGCCGTATACAGATGAAAACATTGACCTCGCCGTCGCGGAACTGCGCAAAGGTTCGGTTGTCGCATTTGCTACTGAAACCGTTTATGGCCTTGGCGCGGACACATTCAATCCAGATGCGATCGCCAAGATTTATGAATTGAAGCGTCGCCCAACGGGAAATCCGTTGATCGCTCATGTGGTTGATCTCTCATCTGCGAAGCGCCTTTCAACAGGATGGACGCGAAAGTCTATGAATCTCATAAGTGCGTGTTGGCCTGGACCTCTGACAATCATCTTGCCGCGGCGACCAGAAGTACCAGCGATTGCAGCAGGTGGATATGACACGATCGCCATCCGCAGTCCGCGACATCTTCTTGCGCGCAGTTTGCTTTATGCCTGCGGCGGCGCAATCAGCGCGCCGAGTGCCAATCGAAGTGGGGGAGTTTCGCCCACGACCGCGAAGCATGTTGCTCGCGATTATGCAGATAAAACGGACTTGCTGATTCTTGATGGCGGCCCATGCACTCTTGGAATCGAATCGACTGTGATTGATCTTTCGGAGTCAAAGCCAGTCGTGCGCAGACTCGGAGCTGTGACGATCGAACGCTTGTCAGAATTGCTTGGACCAATCGAAGTGGATATGCCAGTCGAACAGAACGCAAGTCCTGGAAGTTCGATCAGGCATTATGCGCCGACGCTTCCTGCAACAATTGTCCATCATGATTTGCTCGCACAGGATTTAGCAGTCGCAGGTCGCGCAGCGGTGCTTTGTTTCGCTGGAACAGATATTCCAGAAGGCCACTTTCGTCTAGAAATGCCGGACGATTCTGAAGGTTATGCGGCGGCAATCTATGACTCACTCAGACGCGCAGACGAATCTGGATGCGATCGCATTGTCATTGAACGACCACAGCATCAACATGGACTTTGGTCCGCAATCCAAGATCGACTTCGTCGCGCCACAACAGCGTGAGGGCTGGGGACATCACCAATTTCGAATTGGAATCGGAACATGCAGACGATCTGCGCATTTTTGCGCAATGTCATAACCCGCATCTGCATGTCGGAAGACGCCCATCATCGGATCATTCGTCAACACTCGCTCGAGTCGTTTCGCAGCTTCTGGCGTGCCGTCTGCAACGGTGACTTGTCCTGCGTGTTGACTGAATCCGATGCCGACTCCGCCGCCGTGATGAAAACTTGTCCACGATGCGCCACTGGCAATGTTGACTGCAAAGTTGAGCAAGGCCCAGTCGCTGACTGCATCTGTGCCATCGAGCATTCCTTCAGTCTCTCGGTTTGGACTCGCAACGGATCCGCAGTCGAGATGATCTCGGCCGATCACGATTGGAGCTTTCAACTCGCCACTCGCAACCATTTGGTTGAATCGCAACCCCGCTCGATTTCGCTCGCCGAGTCCAAGCCAGCAAATGCGAGCAGGGAGTCCTTGAAATGCGACGCGTTCTTGCGCAGCGCGAATCCATCGGTGCAAAGGTTTATCGTTTGGAAAAAGCGACAAGATCGCTTCGTCAGTCGCACGAATATCCGCAGGATCGCCTGAAAGTGCGACCCATCGAAATGGACCTCTTCCCACGCAGAATTGCGGGCGAATATAAGCAGGAACAAATCCTGGAAACGAAAACGCATCTGCATATCCATTGTCAAGCGCCCGCTGGCGAATGTTGTTTCCGTAATCAAAAACCTTCGTCCCTTTGTTCTGAAATTCAACCATCAGGCGAACATGGCGATCCATCGCCGCCATCGATCGCTTGGTGTACTCAGCAGGATCATCGCTCCGCAGTGCATCTGCTTCTTCACGAGTGATTCCATCTGGGTAATAGCCCTCAAGCGGATCGTGCGCGCTCGTCTGATCTGTCAGCGTTTGTGGAATAATTCTTCGTTCCTTCAATCGTTCGAGCAAGTCGACGGCATTCGCAAGCACGCCAACGCTGATCGCTTTGCAATCGCGCGCCAATTCGACCGCGCGCGTGATTCCCGCATCGAGGTCTTCATAGATCTCATCGAGATATCGATCGTGCACTCGTTTGGTCAGACGCTCGTGGCAGACATCTGCAATCAAACATGTTCCTTCATTCATTGTGATCGCAAGCGGTTGTGCTCCGCCCATACCACCGCATCCGGCGGTGACATTCAGTGTTCCACGCAGTGAGCCATTGAAAAATTGACGCGCGCATTCGGCGTATGTTTCGTATGTTCCCTGCAAAATTCCCTGCGTTCCGATATAGATCCAGCTTCCTGCAGTCATCTGGCCAAACATCATCAATCCCCGTGAGGCAAGATCGTCGAAGTGAGATTGCGTCGCCCAGTGCGGAACGAGATTTGAATTGGCGATCAGTACGCGCGGCGCATCAGCGTGCGTTTTGACGATGCCAACAGGTTTTCCGCTTTGAACCAAGAGTGTTTCATCTGTTCCAAGCGATCGCAGGCTGGCAATGATTGCATCAAACGCTTCCCAAGATCGCGCAGCTTGACCGCGCCCACCATAGACAATCAAGTCCTGTGGTCGCTCTGCAACCTCGGGGTCGAGATTGTTCATCAGCATTCGCATTGCTGCTTCCGCTCCCCAAGTTTTGCATGTCATCGCCATCCCTCGCGGTGCGCGGACGACACGATGCGATCCAGTCATTGGAATTGAAGACATAGCGACAGTTTAGGCAATGTTTGGGGTGAAAGTAGAGAGAGCACCTTGCTCGATCAAAGTCGAAATCGCCGCGATGTCCGGCGACGGCGAACGATCGTGATCCAATCGAGCAACCACGCTTCGAATCGCATGATGCGCATGCTCAATACCGACGCCGCTCATCAATGGTCGTTGAAATTCCATTGCTTCAGACATCACCAGCAACTCGCATGCAACCACATCGCGAGCGAGTCGAATTGCATCGCGGGTGTGCAGCGCGCTTGTCGCTCCCATACTGTTGTAATCCTCAATTCCAGCGCAGGTGGAAATGTTGCCAACGCTCGATGGATATGCCAATGTTCTGAGTTCATTACAGCACGCCGCTGCGGCATATTGAACAATCATGTATCCACTTCGCACACCAGGCTGCGTCGACAAATGCGCAGGAAGTTTGCTTTCTTTGTCATGGCTCGACAACGCCCAATAGATTCGGCGTTCTGCAATTCCTGCAAGATGGCAGAGTGCAATACGAAGAACATCAAGCGATATCGCAAGTGGCATTCCGTGAAAGTTTGCTCCAGACAAGACTTCCCATCCTTGACTTCCGTTGAAGACCAGTGGATTGTCAGTCACTGCGCCAAGTTCATTGTCGATTGTGCACTGCGTCGACTGCATTGCATCCATCACAGCGCCCAAAATTTGTGGCGAAGCGCGCAGAGAATATGGATCTTGCACGCGTGGATCGCCCATCTCGTGAGAAGGCCCAATCTGCGAGTTTTCCAGCAACTTTCGAACTGCAGTCGCAATGGCAATTTGCCCAGGTTGATTTCGCACAAGATGAATTCGATGATCGAAAACACTTGATGCTCCTCGACAAGCATCGATCGACATCGCAGTGGCAACAACTGCTGCGCGCAGAAGATGGTTCGCATCATGCACAGCAAGCGCTCCAAGAGCGGTCATCAAATGAGTTCCGTTGATCAGCGCAAGACCTTCTTTTTCTGCAAGTCGAATTGGTGGGATTCCAGCAACTTTGTGCGCTTCTTGCGCGTTCATTCTGCGTCCGCCAAAGTCCATCGGTCCTTCGCCGATCAAACCTTGCGCAAGATGAGCAAGCGGCGCGAGATCGCCCGATGCTCCAACCGATCCACGCGATGGGATGACCGGCGTCAATCCGTGATTCAGATGGGCAACGAGAGAATCAACCAATTCTGCTCGCACTCCCGAATGGGCTCGCGCCAAACTTGCCGCGAGTACAACCATCATCGCACGCACTTCGCATTGATCCAGAGGCGCGCCGACTCCAGCAGCGTGAGATCGAATCAAATTCGCTTGCAGCTCGGCAAGTTGATCGCTCGGCAACCGCACATGAGCGAAACTTCCAAATCCCGTGTTGATTCCATAGAGAGGATCACCAGTCGCTGCGCGTTCGAGCATTCCTGCTCGAGCTTCCGTCATTCGCTTGCGACTTTCTGGGCTCAACTCGACCTTCGCTCCACTGCAAGCAACGGAGCGCACGGCTTCTATTGAAAGAGGATTTCCATCGAGCATGATTGGCGGAGGGGAGTTTTGCACGGTGCGAGGATACTTCGACATTGCGTAGGAACGAGTGTGCTGATACACCTCGCATGATGGACACATCCTCGCAGACTTCAACATCATCGAATCCTTCCGTGGATTCCGCCGAACGGGGATGGATTCGTGGACTTGTCCTGACGATCACACTTATTGGCGCACTTTGGCTTGGATCGACCATGTCAAACCGAATGATGGATGTCTGTGGCGAACCAGCTGGTTGCGTCACGATGGCAACTTCAAAAATAGACGCAATTTTGACATTCGCCGCGGTGATGACACTGCTGTCCATATTGGCAATGGTCGCTGGGCGTTTGGTCAACGCAGTTGTCGGAGTTTTCGTCTTGGGTGCAGGACTTGCTGCATTGACTTTGCAGAGCGCATCAATCTCTGGCGCAATCTTTAGCGATGCCTCTCTCACTTCACTTGCAATCGAAACGATCATCTGGACAGTTCCTTGCGCGATTTCAGTTGTGCTCGTCTTTCGCTTTTCAGGAGCGCCACCGGATATCGCGCCGCGATTTCCTGGAGAGTCAATGTGGAAAGAATATTTTGACAGCGATGCGCTACGCGGTGCAATCGTTGGAGTGCTGCTTCCATTGGTCGCATGGTTGGTCATTCGCTCGATGTCCAAAGGGCAAGCATTCGGCGGCGCTTGTCTCGGCGGCGTGGCAGTTGGTATCGCTTTCCGCCTTGTCTCTCCACGCGTCCTGCCAGTTCTCGCCTTCATCGCACCAATCTTGGTTGCAGGCGTATATCAATTCTTTGTTGCAAGCCGTTTGCCGAGCGATCTTGGGACGCTCTTTGCTACGAACGCGCTTGCGCCTGAGTTGCGCATGATGCCGCTCGATGTTGTCGCTGGAACATTGACTGGTGTCGCAATCGGTATCGGCTGGGCACGAAGTTTTCGCCGAAGCGATACGATCACCTCGTGAAACTCGTCGTAACAGGGACTATCGGAATTGACACCGTCCAAACACCTCGCGCTAAGCGTGAAGGAGTTTTGGGTGGAAGCGCAGCATATTTCGCGGCCGCAGCGAGCCAACTTTGCCCAGTCAGACTGGTCGCAGTTGTTGGAGGAGATTGGCCAGCCGAACACCATTCGATTCTGAAAAGTTTTTCAGGCGTGTGCCTAGATGGATTGGAATCTCGAACAAATTCGAGAACCTTTGCATGGGGCGGAAAATATTTTGAAGATGTGAACCGTCGCGAAACACTTTTTACAGAGGTTGGAGTTCTGCAAGAAGAACCACCGCGCGTTCCTGCTGCATACGCTGACAGCGAAATTGTTTTTCTCGGCAATACACATCCAGCAGTGCAACTTGGATTCGTAGATCAATTTCCAAAGCGAAAGTTGGTCGTTGCGGACACGATGGATTTATGGATTCGCACGGCTCATCCAGAATTGAGCACGCTTCTGCAGCGAGTGGACGGACTGATCGTCAACGACAGCGAGGCTGCAGAATTGACTGGCGTGCGCAATGCAATCAGCGCTGGGCGAAAGATTCTCGAAATGGGGCCAAAGTTTGTGGTCGTCAAGAAGGGCGAGCATGGAGCGATCCTTGTTCATCCCGAAGGAACTGCCGTCATTCCAGCCTTTCCAATCGATGAGTCCTATGTCGTTGATCCAACGGGAGCAGGCGACAGTTTTGCTGGTGGATTTATGGGATATCTCGCACGCGAAGGACGGTTCGATTTTGCGTCACTGCAGAAAGCAATGGCGTACGGAACAGTGATCGCAAGTTTCTCCCTCGAAGCGTTTGGGCTTGATCGCATGCGTTCATTGAAGTCCGAGGAAATCATCAAGCGCCTTGGGCAATTTCAGCAGATGGCTCGTGTGGGCTGAGAAATGACACTCTCGCATTCCCAGCGACCTATTCAAATTCTTTCAAAGCTCTTTTTATTTTCTGTGGCATTTCTGCTCTGCGCAATCGCGCGTGCTGATTGGACACCGTACGAGCAACTGCCTGGGGCAGATCGTGGTGCGTCGATTGCAGGAAATTTCAATCGTTCACCTGCAGGCAATGTTCGAGATGTTCGATGGGATATCGCAAAGAATGCAATGTGGTTTCGCAAAACTGGCACTTGGTCGATTGTTGACTTGACTACTGGTGCAATAACTCCCGTAAGCGAAGGCGAAGACAATGCTCCTGCAGCAAGTCGACCTCGGTCATCTCGTAATGCCCCAATGGCGCCATCGCGTGGGCGTCAGCAGCCGATTGCAGTTTCTGCAGACAAGACGATGACCGCAGAATCTCGCGACGGAAATCTCTTTTTGAAATGCGATGGTGCAGCAAAGCGAGCAGTAACAACAGACGGAACAACCACGATGCGATATGGAACTGCAAGCTGGGTGTATGGCGAAGAACTTGATCAGACCACCGGGATGTGGTGGAGTCCCACTGGCGAGCAATTGGCGTTTTATCGCTTTGATGATGCGCAAGTTCCGATGTACACAATTCTGTCGGGTCTTACAAAGTTGCGGCCAGAAGTCGACATCGAACCCTATCCAAAACCAGGTGACCCCAATCCAATTGTTGGATTAGCTGTGCTGGATGTAAAGGCATTTTGCGCTGATCCTGATGGCGATCCCTCGAAACACATCCGAACAATTGATGTGGGGCCAAACGAGCAATACATCTATGGCGTGGACTATTCCGCAAACGGCGACCAATTGATTTTTCATCGATTGAATCGTCGGCATGATGTACTCGAACTTTGCTCTGCCGATGCAAAGAGCACAGCGGTGCGGGTGCTTGTTCGCGAAGAGCAACCCAATTGGAATCACCATATGCCAGAAATGGATTTCCTCGCCGATGGTCGCAGATTCATTTGGTCAACCGAGCGAACAGGATTCAAGCAGTACGAACTTCGTTCACTAGACTCGCCGAAAGTGATTGCGCTGACAAGCGGCAACTTTCCAGCTGGAAAGATTGTTGAAGTGAATGAAGAAGCGGGGCTCCTTTTCTATACAGCGTTCCCAGCACAAACTCAGATCAATCCACAATTGATGAGTGTCCATCTTGATGGCACACAACAAGCGCGTCTGACTCCAGATGATCTGACATACGCTCGATTTCGAATTTCTCCCAACGGGCGATTCTTCGTTGCCAGTGACGAAACCATTTCAAGTCCTCCATCGACCAAACTCTATGCGTCAGATGGCAAGATGATCGCAGTGCTCTCGCAAGGGCCAGAGGATCTTTGGTCATCGCGCAACATTCCCAAGCCAGAACTTGTCAAACTCAAAGCAGCAGACGGCGAGACGAATATCTATGGAACTCTCCATTTTCCAAGCACATTTGATCCAAAGAAATCGTGGCCGTTGGTCGTTGATGCATATGGCGGGCCATACTTTGCAAATGTTTACAACCGCTTTTCGTCGCCTCGAGCAGATTGCGAACTCGGCTTTGTCATCCTGCAGATCGATAATCGGGGGACGCCAGGTCGAGGCAAGGTTTTCGAGGATGCGACATATCTGAAACTTGGCGGTCCAGATTTGGATGATCAAGCCGCGGCTGTTCGGCAGATCGCCACTCGCCCCGGAATAGACGGATCGCGGGTGGGAATCACAGGAATGTCTTATGGTGGATATATGTCCGCGATTGCACTCGTGCGATATCCCGATGTGTTCAAAGTCGCTGTCGCAAGGTCTGGCCCGATGGATTGGCGGCAGTATGACTCGATCTATACCGAGCGCTTCATGCGAACGCCTCAAGAAAACAAAGCTGGATATGACGAGGGCAGTGTGCTTGTCAACGCAGACAAGTTGGCTGGGAAATTTATGTTGATTCACGGGATGCAAGATGACAATGTGCATCCATCAAACGGTTGGGCCATTGCACAGAAGTTGTACGACCGCAACTTTGCATTCGAGATGCTTTTCTTTCCCAAGGCCTCTCATGGTGGATTCGGTCCAGCGGAAGAGAGTGCCATGTGGTCTTTCTTCGTTCGAGAACTGAAGGCAACGCCGGATGGAAGCGATAGCTCTCCATGACAAATACCAGCAAATCTCCGCTTCCTCCAGATCGCAGCCATGTCGCGACAGAACAGCGCAACGCAAGTTCCGAACAATTCGACTTGCTGTCAACCCACGAACAAGTGCGTGCAATGGCGCAAGATCATGCGATTGTGCACGCTGCGGTTGCGAACGCTGCGCCTGCGATCGCTAGATTTGTTGATGCGCTTGTTCCTCGCATTCGCACTGGCGGCAGATTGTTTTATTGCGGCGCTGGAACATCGGGTCGCCTTGGCGTGCTCGATGCAAGTGAATGCCCGCCAACTTTCTGCAGCGATCCAGGTCAAGTGATTGGTTTGATTGCCGGAGGTGATATGGCTCTTCGAAAGAGCAGCGAACGGCGCGAAGATGAGTTTGGCGGCATCGAAACAGATTTCGTGGCACACTCACTTGGAGCCAACGATGCGCTGTTGGCAATCGCGGCGGGGGGTACGACGCCTTACGCGCTCGGTGCGATTACCCTTGCAAAGGTGCGTGGAGCGCTCACCGGATTTCTTGTGTGCTCTGCGCTCAAAGCGCCAGCGGAATGTGATCATCTGATTGTGCTTGAAACTGGCGCTGAAATGCTGACGGGATCTACGCGTTTGAAAGCAGGATCTGCCACAAAACTTGCGCTGAATTGCATCACAACAATTCTCTTCACGCAGTTGGGCAAAGTGCACGGAAACTTGATGGTTGATCTCGCTGCGACAAATGACAAGTTGGTTGATCGTGCGATTCGCACGCTCTGTATGTTTGATCCATCATTGACTCGCTCGATTGCAGCGGAATTACTCGGCGAATCTGGTGGGCGAGTGAAAGTTGCAATTGTGATGCGTGCGCTGAATCTTTCAGTGAAACAGGCTGAGACAACACTCGAAGCATCAAATGGAAATCTGCGTACAGCACTGCAAAAACAATAGATTGCAAACAATAGATTGCAAACAATAGATTGCAAAAAGAACGCGACCCCGCCGAAGCAGGGTCGCGTGAAGAATTGATTCAATGGATCAATTCAGATTCGTCAGAGAATCATTCAGCTCACGAGTGAGTTGAGAGTCTTTGTTGGACGAACGCGAACTTTCTTACTTGCTGGCTTTGCCTTGAAAACCTGAGTAAGACCAGTGAATGGGTTGATACCTTCACGTGACTTTGTCGCTGGCTTCTTGACAGTCTTCATCTTCATGAGACCCATGAAGCTGAACACGCCTGGACCACGACCGCTGAGATCGCAACCGATCATCGCGCCGAGATTTTCGAACACTTCCTTCACGACCGTCTTCTTGATGTCAGAAGCGGTTGCGAGTTCAGCGATGATTTGACTACGGGTACGAGCCTTCGTTGTTGTTGTTGGCTTATAAGCTTTCTTTACAACTTTCACTGCCTTTGCAGACTTTGTCGACTTCTTTGCAGTCGACTTCTTGGTCATTGTTGCCATCTTGAGATGTCCTTTCTATTGACAATCTTGCCGAGAAAATGGTCTCGCTCCCATCCGCACTAGTTATGCGGCAGGCGAAATGTACGACAAATGCACTCTCGTCCGCAAGTCCAAATGGCGAAAAATTGCTATTTTTTTAGGGTTTTTCGGATGGGCGAAAGTGTCAGTGCGGACGGACGGTTGCCCGTCCGACCGAGGCATAGGTGAACCCAGCCTCTGACATTTGAGCCAATCTGTACAAATTTCGACCGTCGAAAATGATCGGTTTGACCAGTCGACGGCGAATCTCGGCGAAGTCCGGGGCTCGAAATTCAGCCCATTCTGTGCAAATAATGAGCGCATCTGCACTGTCGAGGGTGGAATACATATCGGTTGATTGTTCAACCTTCGGCATCTCGTGAGCCAAATGTTCCAAGGCGACAGGGTCGTACGCTCGCACTTTCGCACCCGCGGCCAAGGCTCTTTCCATCAGGGCGATGCTGGGAGCCTCACGAATATCGTCCGTCTTCGGTTTGAACGCAACCCCCCAGAAAGCCAGGCATTTACCGCTCAAATCCGATCCCAACTCTGACTGGATCTTCGTCCAAAAGTGACTGCGTTGATCTTGATTCACTTCGTGCACGGCGGCATTCAGTTTGCAAGAGAAGCCGATTTCACGGCCCATCGACACGACGGCTTGGGTGTCCTTGGGAAAGCAACTTCCACCATATCCCAGTCCGGGATAGAGAAATTGGTTGCCGATTCGCTTGTCGGCGCACATTCCTTCGCGTACCGAATTGATGTCGGCACCATAGCGCTCGCAGAGATTCGCAATCTCGTTGATAAAGGAGATCTTGCAGGCCAGCATTGCGTTGCTGGCGTACTTGACCATTTCGGCGCTTCGGACATCCAAGATGAAAATCGGGTTTCCCTGCCGCACGAAGGGGTCATAGAGAGTCCGCATGATTTCCCCAGTTTCAGGGTTATCCACGCCGCATACGACTCGATCTGGTTTCATAAAATCCATAATCGCATCGCCTTCTTTCAAGAACTCTGGGTTATCTGCGATTTGAAATGGAACTTTCGTCTTTGCACGAATTGCATCGCGAACTTTATGACTCGTTCCAACCGGCACAGTACTTTTGACCACGATCGTTTTCGTCGGCGCATTCAAACCAAGTCGTTCCAATTCAACTGCGATGTCATCTGCGACTTTCAGCACATATTTCAAATCCGCACTTCCGTCTTCTCTACTTGGCGTTCCAACGCAGATAAAAATAATCGCAGCATCGCGATATGCCACAGTTCGATCCGTCGTAAAAGCAAGTCGTCCGGCGTGCATGTTGCGCTGAATCATCTCGGTCAGACCAGGCTCATAGATTGGACTTTCGCCCTTTCGCAGAGTCGCAATCTTTGTTTCGTCGATGTCCAAGCACGTCACATGATTTCCCATATCAGCAAAGCAAGCGCCAGTCACAAGTCCGACATATCCAGTTCCAACCATCGTGATGTTCATGTTGATTTCCTCTTGATTCTCGAACCGATTTTCAATGGATCGAAAGTGTAGTGAACCTTTCCAATCTCATATTGACCGCTGGATTCAATTTCCAGCAATCTGTATTTCAGCGCAAGTGCCCAGTTGGTTGTCCGACTCTTGCTTAGAGATTCTTTGAATCCACAAAATCCACCAATGTCATTTACTGCGACAACTCTGTGGCATGGCACGAAAAGTGCAAGGGGGTTTCGTGCCATCGATTGCGCCGCAGCTCGGTGCGCAGAAGGTTTTCCAGCTGCGGCCGCCAGCCACGCATAAGTCCGCGTTTCGCCACGAGGGATTTCTAAGGCTGCACGCCAACACGCTGCAAGAAATGGTGGGTCTTTCGGCAACCACGCAGCAATTCGCTTTGGATCCGGAATCTTCCCTTCGCTCCACATACGAACGAGTGCTTGCAATTCAACTGCCCACTTCTCATTCATCGAAGAAACCTTCTTACCCCTCATATGGTCTTGCCACCTTGTGCGGGGGCGCCCGGCGTCACATTCAGCAACGAGTACTGCGTCTGCGATATGAATAAAAAGTCGTTCCAATCGCTACACAATACATCGATGCGCAGCGGTACATTGTGCTGATGACCACCGCACCAGCACGATCCGAAACTTCCTCAAAGCACAACACGAATATGGGGGACGATCTTCTCGCGCTTCTCAAGCAAGCAGATCCAGATGTCTCGCGCATTCTTGCCAGCGAGCGCGACCGTCAAGAGACAACTCTCGAACTGATCGCCAGCGAAAATCATGTCAGCAATGCAGTGATGCACGCGGCAGGATCGTGGATGACCAACAAATACGCAGAGGGATATCCCGGCAAGCGTTACTACGGCGGTTGCGAGTTTCACGATCAAATCGAAAATCTCGCCCGCGATCGCGCAAAGAAACTCTTTGGATGCAACTTCGCCAATGTTCAACCGCACTGCGGAGCGAACGCAAACATTGCGGCGTTCATGGCAGTTCTCAATCCGGGCGACACTGTTCTCAGTCTGCCGATCAAGGAAGGTGGTCATCTCAGCCACGGTTTGAAGGTCAACTTCAGCGGAACTTTTTATCAAATTGTGGATTATGTTCTTGATCCCAAATCCGAGATGCTGGATTATGACCAGATCGAGCGTTTGGCTTTGGCGCACAAGCCAAAGTTGATCATCTGCGGATATTCGGCATATTCACGAGTCATCGACTTTGCTCGCTTTCGTGCAATTGCAGACAAAGTTGGAGCACTCTTGATGGCGGACATCGCACACATCGCAGGACTCTGCGCAACGGGAGTGCATCCGTCGCCGTTTCCTCACGCGCATCTCGTTACGACTACAACGCATAAAACATTGCGCGGGCCTCGTGGCGGATTGATCATGACCAATGATGCAGACATCGCAACAAAGATTGATCGCAAAGTTTTTCCAGGAGTGCAAGGCGGTCCGCTGATGCACATTATTGCTGCAAAAGCCCTTGCTTTCGGCGAAGCTTTGCAACCATCGTTCAAAACTTATTGTCAGCAGGTTGTGAAGAATGCGCAGGCACTTGCTGCGGATTTGCAGAGCCGTGGATATCGGTTGTGCTCTGGCGGAACGGATAATCATCTCATGCTCTTGGACCTTCGTCCTCGCGATGCAGAACTAACCGGCGCTGATGCAGAGAAATGGCTCGAGACGGCTGGCATCATTTGCAACAAGAATGGAATTCCAAATGATCCTCGTTCGCCCGTCTTGACGAGCGGATTGCGGCTTGGAACTCCAGCGCTCACGACGCGCGGACTTGGCGAAGGCGATATGAAGCGCGTCGGAGAATGGCTCGACCGTGTGATGGGATCGAAGGGTGACGCTGCGGTATGCGCAAAGGTCCGCGAAGAAATTCGCGGATTCTGCAAGGGATATCCGCTTCCGCACTGAAAAATAGTGGCGCACTTTGGCGCACTTTGGTGCACTTTGGCGCACTTTGGCGCACGATTCTCAGATGACTTTACGCTCTGCTTGCGTATGAACCGTCTGTCGTGTTGATTCGAATCATTTCGCCGATCGTAATGAATGGAGGCACGCGGGTCTTCAATCCCGTTTCGCAGGTTGCTTCTTTCAGTTGGTTTGTTGCAGTCGCACCTTTGATGCCTGGAGCAGTATCGGTCACTTGCAACTCCACAATATTCGGTAACTCGATCGAGATCGGTCGACCATCGCACCATAAGACAACCAGTTCAGTATTTGGCTTTGCATACAAAGCCATATCGCCTACAACTTTTTCATCGAATTCACTTTGTTCGTAATTGGCCGAATCCATAAATACAAAGTTCTTTCCGTTGGCATACAGATATTCCATCGGGCGACGATCGAGTTCGACTTGCTCGACATTCTCGCCAGAGCGCAGTCGCTTCTCCAGAAGCGTTCCCTTTTCGATGTCCTGAATCTTGATCTGAACAAATGCTCGCAGATTGCCAGGAGTGACATGTGTGTACTCGGTGACTTTGTACATACGGCCGTCAAGTTTGATTGCGATGCCAGGTCGAATGTCGTTGGAATTCATGTTGTGGTCCTTTGGGGAGAACGGGCGATCATAGCCAAGAGTGCATTATTCACTTGGCAGTCACTCTCGCGAGGTGCATTGGCAGGCGCACTGGCAGGGGCAGTTCAGTTTGAAAAAAGGTTAAAAAGTTAGGAAGATATGGGTGAAAAATAGAAAAAAAACCCCCGAGCACAAGGCTCGGGGGCGGAGGGAGGGAAAAGGGCGTAGTTGATGAGTCGCTTGCAATTTGAAGGAAATTCTTCAAATTGCACAACAACTCATGCGGACTCTCATCCGCAATAGGAACATAACTCAGATTTCAGGTTTGTAAAATTTTGTTTGGAAAATTTCCAAATTATTTTTGTGAGGGTCAATGACGGCTTTGCGCCGAATGATTAGATATTCTCCACTATCCTTGGATTCAATTATGCAGGCTAAAAGCAGTTATCGGAATATGTTCAATGTCCATCCAACGCACTTTTTGAGATCAATCTCTGCTGTTTTTATGGTCATTTTGGCAAATTATGCGCTTGCGCAAGACCCTGTGCAAACCCAGGATCCGCCCGCATTAGCCCCTACGAAAGATCCATCGCCTGCGGCCGATCCGTCGCTCGAAGGGACCAAACCTACCCCCAGAACCGCTCCCGCAAGGCGCCCTACGCCGCCAGCGCGCCCCGATGCTGTTCAATCTCGCGCAATCGCAGATTTTCCACCCTTGGTCTGTGAGCCAGCAGCTGTCGATTTCGGTTTTCTACTACCCAACACGCCTGGAGAGGGCGTTGTGCTTCTTCGTAACACCGGCGATAAACCACTCACCATCAATTTGGTTCAGCCTTCTTGCAAATGCACCACAATCTCAGATCTCGTTGGCAAGCAGATTCCGCCTGGTGGAAGTGTGGAACTCCAGATCAAACTTGATGGTGCGCCTGCGATGGGAGTTCGTCGCTCATCTGTCAAAGTGATGGTCGATGGATATGGTCGTGCGCTTGATGTGGCTGTGAAGGGTGAGGTCAGTCTTCCCGTGCGAATCGTGCCGCCGTACATCAACACGATCGAGCAGAAAAATATGACGGGTCGTCTCATCATTGAATCCACAAACAAGAAGCCATTTCGCATTTTGTCTTCGCAGGGTGGTCCGATTTCGATTCAAGGATTCGATGAAGCACAGGACGAACCGCGTAGTTCATATGTGGTGCGTTATGACTTGACGGGATTCAGCACCGACCTGCCGTCGTACATTTTCTTCGAGACTGATGTGGTTGGAGCAGGTGTTGTTGATGTGCGAGTTCGTCAAATGTATAAGCCAAAGAGACTAAATATCCAAGTAAACGATATTCGCAGTAATGTCGGTTTGATTCCATCTGGAACTTCCAAGGAAGCACTCTTTACATTTACCGATCCTGAAATTGTTATTGAATCTGTCGCCACAACCAGTACTGATGCAACGGTTTCGCTCGCACGAACAGAACCTACAAAGGTGGGCGACACCAACGCATTCGTCACGGTCACGCCTCGTGATGGATTCACTGGCATTCTTTTATTGCCTGTCACATTCAAGACTGCAACGCAATCTGAAGATTTCCAAATCATCGCAAATGTGCGACCAGCACAAAAATCACAATGAAAAAAAGCGCGACCTCAAAATCAAAGCCGGCGAAATCACAGCCGACAATCACTCTCTCGCTTGTCGTTGGTTCCCATCCTTGCGCAGAACAAGATGATCGCCCAACCGTCTCTCGTCTGCAAATTGAAGTAGATCGAGCGATCAGTGAACTTGTCAATCAGCAGGAGTATCTTGGTCCGCCACTGCGATCGCAGATTCTCACCGATCTCTGGTTTCTCAATGACGCTTCGCTTGTCGCAGCTCCAGCAATCGCCCTCGGAACCGTCAGCACAAATGCGGCCGTCGCACACTTTGCACTGCGATTGCCGCAGGCGATGGTTGTTGATGGCGGATTCGAGATTCTCTTGGACCGTTCAGCGGGAGACCACAGAGTCTGCCTGCGCGGAATCGACGGAAAATCAACAGCATCCGCAGTTGATTCTTTCGTCAAGAAATTTCTGCAAGAGTGGATCGAATCTGTGGCGATGGCATTTCAGAGTTGCTGAATGCGATCCGCGACATCTTTTAAAGCAAGGGCGTCAAGCAGTCCCTGCATCCGGCCCGCAAGTATTTCCGTCAGATTGAAACTTTCATCGATGCGGTGATCGACTGCGACATTTTCCTTCGCTCGGTATGTGCGGATTTTTTCTGCACGGCTTCCAGATCCGATCATCGCACTTCGCTGATCTGCGCGGCGCGCATTCGCTTCGGCTTGACGGCGTTCATAGACTCGAGCGCGCAAAAGTCGCCACGCTTTTTCTCGGTTCTGCAATTGACTGCGCGTCTC
>CAMBWI010000008.1 GCA_945871445.1 Singulisphaera sp. GP187
AAGCAGAGTTCGCACGCCTTGCCGAATCCAACGATTCCGCTGACATTCTGCGTTCCTGAACGCATTCCGCGTTCCTGTCCGCCGCCATCCTGCAATGCTTCCAAACGAACGCGCGGCTTTCGTCGACGAACATAAAGCCCGCCAACTCCTTTCGGCCCGTACATCTTGTGGCCGCTCCAAGAGAGAAGATCAATCTGATCCGCTTCGACATTTGTTGGCATCTTGCCAACCCATTGCGTCGCGTCGGTGTGAAAAATCACCTCTTTTTCATGGCACAAACGACCAATTTGCGGAACTTCATTGATCGTTCCAAGTTCATTGTTCGCCCACATGATCGAGACCAGAATCGTATCGGGTCGTAAGGCTGCCTTGACCATTTCAGCGGTGATCACACCATCTGCTGGAGGCTGAATAAATGTCGCATCGAATCCCTCGCGCATTAGACGGCGAATTGGATCAAGAACAGCTTTGTGTTCGTGCGCAGCTGTCACGATGTGTCCACGACCTGTTTGCCCCGCCGCAGCACGAGCATAAATCTCCGCCGCTCCCTTGATAGCAAGATTGTTCGACTCGGTTGACCCAGATGTGAAGATGACTTCTTTGGCTTGAGCGCCGATCAACTTTGCCGCGTGTTCGCGTGCGATTTCGATACCGTCTTCTGCCTGCCAACCAAATTGATGATTGCGCGATCCAGCATTTCCGTACATTTCGGTGAAAAATGGAAGCATCGCTTCGACGACCTTGGGATCGCATCGCGTCGTGGCTGCGTGATCGAGGTAGATTGGACTATGAGAAGTTGGGCTGTTGGGTGAAATCACGGAATTCCTTCTGGTAAGTGAGACTGATTCTCAATTAAACATTGTAGTAGAGGTTCGAATCTGAACAAGGCAATGACATGAAAATTATCGAAACTTTGGAGAAATTAGGCGAAATTCAAGGTGGATCGCTTGTTCCAACCATGGGAGCCCTCCATGAAGGCCACGCATCTCTGATTCGCGCCGGCGCAGCGAGTGACCGCCCTGTCCTTGTGACTCTTTTTGTCAATCCGACGCAATTTGCTCCCAACGAGGACTTTGCGAAGTATCCAAGGACTCTGGATGCGGATCTGAAAATCGCAGAAGCCGCTGGCGCATCTGCAGTCTTTGTTCCATCCATCGAAGCGATTTATCCAGGCGGTTTGGCAAACGCAGCGTCGCTTGCAGCGCAATTTTCTCTACCACCGATTGCAACAGCGCCTCGACTTGAAGATGCAGTCCGCCCCACGCACTTTGGCGGAGTTTGCCTTGTCGTCAGTCGACTGTTTGATCTTTGTCAGCCTTCACTTGCATACTTTGGCGAAAAAGATTTTCAGCAACTTCGTGTGATCACACAGATGGTTGAAGAAAATTCCAATCGTTGGAAGTCGCTAAAAATTATTCCCTGCGCAACTATTCGCGAGCCAGATGGACTCGCGATGAGCAGTCGAAATCGATATCTCGATCCTTCGCAGAGAATTGCGGCGCTTGGAATTTCTCGTGCACTGCAATCTGTCGCACATTGTTCAAATGTTGCCAATGGCGAAGCATTGATGCGCAAAATCTTGGATCAGCACGGACTTGAAACGCAATACGCAGTCATCCGTAGCGAAAAGACACTGTGCGCCCCCGAATCTGGTGTGAAATCCGCTCGTGCGCTTATCGCTGCGAAACTTGGTGCGATTCGATTGATCGACAATGCGATTGTTGGGATCTCGACCCCGAATGGATAGACTCTCTTGATGCACAAGACTTCCACAGCGATTCTCGCGTTTGTGTTGTGTACTTTTCTTTCGAGCGCATATGGGCAATTCGGTGGTGGATTTGCACCACCGCAACCGCCACCCCCACCGCCAACCGAAGCGCCCGCAATTCCTGCTCAGCCAACTGCGCCTGCGCCAACTGCGCCTGCGCCAACTGCGCCTGCCGATCCAACTGAGGAAGAAATTATAAAGTACGAAGAAGAAAATGCCGCGTCTGCCAAGCCTGCGATTCCTGTTTCATCCCCAGATGATGAAGCAACGCGAATCGAATGCAAGGCACCAGAGAAATCATGGATCGCAAAGTTGGCTCCTGCTGATCAGCAAGCATTGGAAGAAGGACTGGGTTATGCCATTCCGCAGATGACTAGTAATGTGAAGTGGATCGGATCGACAGCGACGAAGTCTGCGCCGACACTGGAGGGAAAGGTCTTGATCATTCAAAGCATTGATGCAGGCAACACTGCGCCAGCCATTCTTGATCGCATCATCGCTGCACTTGGATCAATGCCTACAGATGACGCCGTCATAGTGATTGGACTTCAAGTTCCCAACAAACTTGACCTCGCGAAGAAGCGCCTTGAAAAAAGTAATTCCAAAGGAAATCTCTGTGTCGATGGAGACGGCAAATGGTGTGACGCACTTGGGATTTATAAAAAGCCAGTCAATCTGGTTGTTGATCGCAATGGTGCGATTCGATATGTTGGGTTAAATGAAAAAGGCGCGGTTGCCGCAGCGAAAAACTTGTTAGCAGAGCCGAAGAAAATCGAAAATGTGGCTCAACGACCTGTCGCAACAGCGGCGGTGCCAGCAACGGCTAAAGATGTTCAGTTTCCAACCTTTACCGAACCACTCTCTAGTTGTGCGGATTTGCGCGGGAAACCAAGCCCTCCTTTCACCGTCCAAACATGGTTGACCAAAGAACCCAATATGAATGGGAAACTTGTCATCGTTGACTTCTTCGCCACTTGGTGCCCACCATGTATGGCTGCAAGACCTCACATGAACGATATCGCCACGGGGTACCCAGCAGCGGTTGTCGTGGTCGGACTTTCCGATGAGAGCAAGAGCAACTTTGAAGCTGGACTGAAAAAGAAAAACTTGAAAGAAAATGATTTTAAATATTCACTGGCGCTCGATTCTGCAGGTGCAATGAAAAAGGGTTTTGGTGTTCGTGGCATTCCTAGCATCGCCATCATCTCTAGTGATGGAATTGTGCGTTGGCAAGGTCACCCAACCAGCTTGACTCCAGCGGTGCTTGATCCAATCGTTGCTGCGAATATGAAACTCGTTGCCCCCAGCGGCAAGTCAAATGGCAAGACAAGTGGCAAGTCCAGTTCGGCGGCACGAGGTTGGTCGAATTAATCCGCCGGTCAAAAGCGCATTCTAGAATTCGCGCTCGATCGTTGCGTCTGCGATCGACCAAAGCAATTGACGAGCTGGACTTTCGGGAAGTATTGAAAGTCGCGCCTTGGCTTTGTTGACGAACTCTGTAGCTTGTTCACGAGCAGATGCAAGCGAGCCGGTGGATTCGATCAAGCGAAGAAGCGTCGGCACATCGCATTGTTCGATCGCGTGAATCGTTGATTGACGGATATCTCCGCTGCATCGAGTCAGATGCGTCACCAGCGGAAGAGTGAATTTCCCCTTGCGCAAATCGATTCCAAGAGTCTTGCCCACCACTCGTTCTTCACCAACCAAATCAAGCACATCATCCTGAATCTGAAATGCCATTCCAAGCTCTTCGCCGTACAAACGAAGCGATTCGGATGCGGCTGGAGTCGCACCCGCCAATCGCGCGGCCAATCCACAACAAGCACCCGCCAGGACGCCAGTCTTGCGACGAATGATCTCGAAATATGTCTTGGCATCCAGAGTCAGATCACCACGATGCGACAGTTGAAGAATCTCGCCGCTACAAAGGCGAGAAGTCATCTCACCAAGCGCGCTATTCAACCATGATTCGCCGACAGAAGAACAGAGATGAAACGAACTGGAAATGAGGAAATCTCCAAGCATCACAGCAGTCTCGTTGCCGCGCAAACTATTGACAGTCTCCCCTCCTCGACGCAAATCTGCTTCATCGAGCACATCATCATGAACGAGAGTCGCCATATGGATCATCTCGACAACAGCTCCAAGCGTGTCAAGACTTTCGTCAATCACGCGATTCGCAGGACTTGCGTGATTAAAAAGTGGATCCGCACGCACTGCCAATCCAGATGCGATGACCAATGTTGGTCGAAGCATTTTCCCGCGATAATTTTCGACATGCCGTGACAAAATATTGACAGCTGGCAGGTCGCTGACAAGTTCCTGCTCGAATCGCTTCGCAACAGCGCCCAGCCGAGCGGCAAGGGTCGGCAATAACAAATCTGTTTCAGGAAGAAGGCTCATCACTTTCCAATACTATGGCGATGCCAACGAAAACGCAGAACAATGTTCAACAAGGATCATGCTTATTTTTCTGCAGCGATATAAACAATCCAACCCTCGCACGCTTCGCCACGATGCGATGGTTTGAACACGCCGTTCCCATCTCCGCTTTTTCTTTCCGTTCCTTCCCAATAGACCACAGGCCTGTGGAATCCAGCTTCAATGAGCACTTCCTTGATTTCTGGCAGCGTCCAAAGTCTCCAGCGATATGTGAATGCGCGGCGAATTTCGCTGCCATCTGGAAATCGAAAGTGAATGTGATTGACGACATGGTGCGTGATCGGATTAACTTTGGCTTGGTGCCAGACATATGTGAATCCGTCGAGCGAACGATCTTCTTCGCCGACAGCCCAAGAACCAGATCCGCCATACGCATCAATGAAAATCATTCCCCCATCTTGAACGTTCTTGCGTGCGTTGGTGAAATATTCCAACAGTTTGGCTCTCGTATGAAATACGAAGTAACTGAAATTGAGCGCAAGCACCACATCCGCGCGTTCCGTTCGCACGCGATTGACATCACCCTTTTTCAACTGAATCCGCTTGCGTTGATCTGCAGAAAGATCCAAGATTCTTTCGCGACCACGGCGCAGAACCTTTGCGTCTAGGTCTACGCCGACAGCAGAATTGGTTGCGCGCCACTGCACCCATTCGCGAGACATCAGACCCGTTCCGGCAAAATCTTCGCGCAAAGTGTGTGGCGTTCGATTGAAGCGAGTGCGGAAAATGCGGTCAATCATGATGCAATCAGATTCAGTCCCTTGAACCGAGAGTTCGTAGAGCTCATGCTTATCTGAATTTTTTGCTGTTCGCCATGCTTTTCTGCTGGAGTTTCGAGTTTTCTTCTTCGCCATTGGGGGGCGGAGTCTAGTGGGTCACAGCGCGCTCTGGGGTGATATTCCTCAACCAAATGAAAACTTCTGAACACTCTGGATAGTCGGTTTCGATGCGAACCATCAGCGTTGACCACTTCCCCGCGGAATCGAATGCAAACTCTGGAATGGGATTTGCCGCTGTAGCAAGCGCATCAACTTCCTGCCAATTGATTAAAAGCGAGTGATCCGCTGCGGCTTGAGATTCTCGCTGAACAACGACCGCGGGGTACGACTTGCCGATTGTAAAAAACTCATCAGTCAATGACTCGATCTGAAAAGTTCCTTCGGGATTCACTTCGCGAGAAATCCCACTTGGGGACGACCTGAGCGATGAGCGAACTTCGTATCGAACTTGAACTCGGCCCAGTGGCTGAGAATTTTCATCAATAAATCGAATAAATTGTTGCTTGCGCCCCTGCCCCCAAAGTTCGAGGCGAACATTCACTTTGATTTCCTGGCTGGGAGCAATGACTGTGTTGGGCTGCAGATCAGGAATGGTGCAGCCACATGTTGCGACGAATCCACGGATTCGAATTGGCTCGATCGTTGTGTTGCGCAACACCATAGAAATAGTCGGTGGCATTTCGCACTGAGACACCGCTCCACAATCTATTTGTGCGGGGATGATGGACAGCAGTTGTGATTCAACACTCTTGGAAGAATCGACAACTGGTGCACTTGGAGCATTTGCACAGCCAAAAAACAACTGCGACAAGATGAACAACGCAACTGAGAATAGTGCGACTGGCAATCTCATAATGAAGAAGCGTACGGCGAAACCGAGCGATACTGCAATGAGAAAATCAGTAACGATAAATCGCTGCTTTGTAAGGTCCATCCACTGGAATGCCCATGTACTGCGACTGCTTTTCGGTCATCTTGGACAACCGAATTCCCAACTTTTCCAAATGAAGTCGGGCAACTTTCTCATCAAGCGACTTTGGCAGCGTGTAGACCTTTTTCTCGTATTTTTCTGCGTTGGCATGCAATTCAATCTGTGCAAGAACTTGATTTGCAAAGCTGGTGCTCATCACGAATGATGGATGTCCAGTTGCACAGCCAAGATTGAGAAGTCTGCCTTCAGCAAGCACGATGATTGATCGACCTTTCGATATGACCCATTCGTCAACTTGTGGTTTGATATTCACCTTGCGAACTCCAGGGAGCGCAGCAAGCGATGCCATATCGATTTCATTATCGAAATGTCCGATGTTTCCAACGATTGCCTTGTCCTTCATTCGCTTCATCAAGTCAGCTGTGATGACATTGCAATTTCCTGTTGCGGTGATGAAGAGATCCGCAGTCTCAACAGCGTCCTCGACAGTGACGACTTCGTAACCTTCCATAGCCGCTTGAAGTGCGCAGATTGGATCAATTTCGGTCACCTTCACTCGGCAACCTTGACCACGAAGACTGTGTGCGCAACCCTTGCCCACATCACCGAAGCCGAACACAACAGCTGTCTTTCCTCCCAACATCACGTCAGTCGCACGCATAATTCCGTCCACGCACGAGTGTCGGCAACCATACAAATTATCGAACTTACTCTTGGTGACAGAGTCATTCACATTGATCGCTGGGAACAAAAGTTGCTTTGATTCCTGCATCTGACCAAGTCGGTGAACACCAGTCGTTGTTTCTTCGCTCACGCCACGCACACTTGGAGCAATACGCCCGAACAAGCCCGGAGCTGACTTCGACAAATCGTGAAGGAGTTGCAATACGACTTGAAATTCTTCACTCTCAGCAGTTGCCGTATTTGGAATTTCGCCGGCCTTCTCGTATTGAAGTCCCTTATGAACGAGCATCGTCAAATCTCCACCGTCGTCGAGAATGAGCGTTGGTCCCTTTCCATTCGGCCAATTCATCGCTTGATAGGTGCACCACCAATATTCGGGAAGAGTTTCACCCTTCCACGCAAAGACTGGGATGCCAGCAGGCTTTTCAACAGTTCCCTTTGGACCAACTGCAACAGCCGCGGCAGCGTGATCTTGCGTTGAGAAAATATTGCATGACGCCCATCGCACTTCCGCACCGAGATCAATAAGAGTTTCGATCAGCACTGCTGTTTGAATTGTCATGTGCAGAGAGCCAGAAATTCGGGAACCCTTCAGCGGATTCTTGCCGGCATATTCCTTGCGAAGCGACATCAGTCCAGGCATTTCGATTTCAGCAAGTTCGATTTCTTTGCGTCCAAACCGAACAGTTTCGGTCGACAAATCCTTAACAAAAAATGGCGGATTTGCTGCGAGCGAAAGAGTTGTGTTCATGAAGTTGGTCATTTTGGCTGATACAGATGCGGTTGTGGTCACGAGATTGGTCCTTGTAAAGTAAATGAAGTTGCTGAACTATCCGTTTATCCGGATGAACGAATCATAGCCACCCAACCGCAAAAGTCCAGTCACTGCTCCAGATGGCTATGATTCGGATCTTTGCGCAATCAAAACCCCTGAAAGGACCCAGAGTATGAAAAACATGACATCCCGCATCGCTCTCTGTACAACGACCATTCTGACACTCGCCGTCGGAGCATCACTCGGTGCTTCCAAGAGTGCGTCAACTGCAAAGGGATCGCCATATCCGCTTGCAACATGTCCTGTCTCTGGCAAGCCACTCACAAAAGATGCTGTGATCTTTGTGATGGAAGACAAAGCAAACGCACTGAATGACGGACGAGAGATTCGATTTTGTTGCCCCAATTGCGTCGAACCATTCAAGGCAGATCCTGCGAAGTTTCTTCCCGCGATCGATGCCGCGATTATTGCTCAGCAGAGCGCTCGATATCCGATGACGACCTGCGTCGTAATGACCGATGATGAATTACCTGTTGCAGGTTCCCCTGATGCCGACAAGGTGAGGAATGTTGTGGTCTTGAACGACATGGTCCGACTCTGCTGCCCAGGATGTATGAAGAAGCTAAAGAAGGATCCAATGAAGTATCTCGATGCCATCAATGCGGCGGTCATTGCGAAACAGAAAAATAATTATGCGCTTGTCACTTGCCCAATTTCGGGTGAGGCCCTTCCTGAAGAACCAACTGACATCGTCATCGGCGAAAGACTGGTGCGATTGTGCTGTGGCGGATGCGCTGCAAAAGCACGCAAAGACCCAATTGCGATCTTTGCCAAGCTGGATGCAGGAGCAACCAAATCTGCGCCAGCTGCTCCACCAACCACCGCAAAGTGATTTACAGATTCAAATCAGATAATGAACCTAATTGTCAGTGAATTAAGCGTCCCAATAGTGGGACGCTTTTTTATTTTTCTGCTTGCTCTTTTCACATTTGAAGGGTGTGTTGTGCCTCCGAAAAACCCCCAGAATATTGTCTCGTCTGTCACCATCACAGAATCAAAGGCGACGGATTCGTTTGAACTGAACGAAGCCACGGTCGCCGACTTGCAATTGCGCATGACAACTGACAAGGACACAGCGCGCTCGCTGACGGAAAAATATCTCAAGCGAATTGAAGAGATTGACCGCAACGGTCCAACGCTGAAAAGTGTGATTGAACTGAATCCTGATGCACTTTTAATTGCAGATTCGCTTGACGAAGAGCGCAAGAGTCGTGGATCACGCGGAGCGCTTCACGGAATTCCCGTACTCATCAAGGGAAATATTGCGACGGCCGACAGAATGACGACCACAGCTGGATCATTTGCACTCGAAGGATCGATCGCTCCTCAAGATGCTTTTATCGTGAAACAACTGCGCACCGCTGGAGCTGTGATCATTGGCAAAACCAATCTGAGCGAATGGGCAAATATGCGTTCGACTCGCTCTACAAGCGGGTGGAGCGCGATTGGTGGTCAGACGAAGAATCCATACGCACTTGATCGCAATCCATCGGGTTCGAGTTCAGGATCTGGATCTGCGATTGCGGCAAACCTCGCAGCAATCGCAGTTGGTACTGAGACTGATGGTTCGATCGTTTCGCCGGCAAACAACAATGGATTGGTTGGAATCAAGCCAACGGTTGGTCTTGTCAGCAGAACGGGGATCATTCCAGTTGCGCATAGCCAAGACACCGCTGGACCGATGACGCGGACGGTCACCGACGCAGCGATTCTGCTCGGCGTGCTTGCGGGAGCAGATGTGACGGACCCAATCACTGCGAACGCCACATCGATGGGCAGGCGCGACTACACAAAATCGCTCGATCGAAATGGTCTGCGCGGCGCACGCATCGGCGTTGTGCGAGACAAGTACATGGGATATAGCGCAGACGTCGATCTGTTGATGGAAGCTGCGATTGTAGATCTGAAGAGACTCGGCGCAATCATTGTGGATCCCGCGAATATTCCAACGCTTGGTCAGTTTGATGAAAGCGAAATGACGGTTCTGCTTTATGAATTGAAGAGCGACCTGCCAAAATATTTCCAGTGGCTTGGCGCAAACTCACCCATGCATTCGCTCGCTGATGTCATTGCATTCAACAAGCAAAACGCTTCTCGAGAGATGCCATTTTTTGGACAAGAACTTTTTGAGATGTCGGAGAAAAAAGGACCGCTGACTGATCAACAATATCTTGACGCGCTCGCTATGAATCGTCGCCTGGCAGGTCTTGAAGGCATTGACGCTGTTATGGATGAATATCAACTCGATGCACTCGTTACGCCAACGAGTTGCCAAGCATGGTTGACCGACCATGTCAACGGCGATGGCGCCAGCGCTGGCAATTGTTTTGGCAGTTCATCGGCTGCAGCTGTTGCGGGCTATCCCAGCATCACCGTGCCTGCAGGACAAGTGAATGGATTGCCTGTTGGCATCTCATTCTTTGGACGTGCGTGGAGCGAACCACTGCTTATCAAGTATGCGTTTGCGTACGAGCAAGCAACAAAACACCGTAAATCGCCGATGTTTTACCAGTCAATTACGCCTTCGACCGGCGCGTCAACAATGCGCTGAAAAGCCCAGGCCCACGAACATCAATTCCTGGAGTGATGCGCGACCAGCGAGTCAAATTCAATCCGCTTACGCGCGCCCAAGTCTTTGCGTCGCGCTCAGAAAATCCAAGATGCTGATGCCCCATTGCCGTGCGGTATTCACTGCGATCATGTTCGACCATATCGATCACGAGCAACACCCCTCCCACCTTCAGCGTGCGAGCCAATTCGATCACAGCCGCAGATGGATCATCGACATGATGAAAGAGCAGCATCGCAACCGCCGCATCGAGCGTGCACGCCTTCAGCGGCAACTTCATCACATCCCCCTTGTGAAATTCGACATTGCGTACTCCGCTCAATCTGCGCTTCGCAGCATCGATCATCGCAATCTCGCGATCGATCGCCAGAACTCGTCCCACATATGGCGCGATTCGCTGCGAAACTTCGCCTGTTCCACAACCGATATCCGCAACGACCCACTTTGGATCCAAGAGCCCTAATACTGCGTCGGAACCGACGAACTCTCCAAACAAAGTACGGCGAATCGAATCCCATTCACCGCCAATTCTGCCGAAGAATCCACTACTTCCCATTCTGCGTGAAGCGATCACTGCTGTAAGTCTTGCATCGTCATCATTCGATTGCGCAGTCCCTTCCAAGCGCGTTCGTGTCAGTCTCCAGAGAGCGCGGACCTCTTCTGCAAGCAACGAAGAATCGGCTTTATACAAACTGGTTGTTCCTTCCACTCGACGCGTCACAAACTGTGCATCAAAGAGTGGCTTGATGTGTCGACTTGCGGTTGACTGCGGCATCTGAAGTGCTCGTGCGATTTCTCCCACAGCTAACTCGTGTGCTTCGAGTGCGCGCAAGACTCGAAGTCGAGCAGGATCGCTCAACATCGCAAGCAACGATGCCCACGCTTTCGTATTCATCACTTTCGAATCGGACCGCGAGGAGTTCATTGATGCACCTTGCGCGCGCGAATCATGGGACATTCTTTTGGATTTCCATCTCGTTAAATACCCGGCGGCAATACACTCGCCGCATCGATCGCCACTCCTTCGCTTTGAAGCGATTGAATCACTCGAGGATCTGCTGGCGAAATTCCGTACGCCTGCCGAAGACGGCGAGTCGCTTCTGCCTTGTTTCCAAGACTCAATTGCAACATTGCCAATTGATAGTACGGCTCTGTTGTGCGCGGCCGTACTGCTCCGCTGTCTACTTCGATCGCAGATTGAAATGCGAGAATTGCACTGTCATTATCTTTTAACTTGATCGCATAGAGTCCAAGAATGAGATATGGTTCGGTTCGCCCAAGCGACGCACCAGCTCCGCGCAAAAGTTGAAAGAGTTGACCATTGTCACTTTGTCGATACATCACTTCAGCGAGCGCTTGAATGATCTCCATATTTCCTGGCGATTGATCATTGGCGGTCTCGAGACAACGCCGCGCTGTCACAAGATCTCCTAATTGAGACATCGCAACGCCATAACCATATTCGCCTTGCCAAAGTCCAGGCGAATTGATTGTGACTGGCTTGAATTCGTTAGCAGCTTTCTGCCATTCGCCAAATTCGAGATAGTGATTTCCCAAATCAATCGACTGCTCAGTCGATCGAGGACCTTGACAACCCATAAGGGTCATCGAAATCGAGGCGAACGAAAAGGCGATCCATCGCACGGTAGTGTGGCAGTCCATTGCAAAAGATTGTACGGTCATCCTCGTGGAACGACGAGCCGACAATATTTGGCTGCCTATGGCACTTGCACGGCACGATGATTTGGGGGGAAACTTCCACTTTGATTGGTTTTTAGGGCGGGTTGAAGAATGCGCCGATGACGACGCACGGATCGTTCGCACATTTCGGTGTCAATCCAGAATTGACCATTCTCTTGCGACTGACGGCGCTCTGCTCGAACAACTCGATGACCATCGCTGGTTCTATCTCTATCTCTCACAGACGCACCAACTTTCGCAAGGTCGAGGAGTGGTCACTCCGCTTGCGCGTGGTTGGTGGCGAAGTATCGAAACGACCGATGAATCGGTCGATGAGGCGATTGAATTACGCTGGGACTCTGACAAAGCGATTCGCAAATACCGCATCACTCTCCAGCCTGAGAGTCGATTGTTCACACTGGAATAACTTTGGCATATGGAAATCGTGCAATGCGTTGCGCTTGGCAATACGTATCTAATCCACTGATGCATATCCCATTTGCATTTTCCAAGAGCAAACTTCCATCCGAATCAACAAGACCATCCTGAACAAATACGTGTTCAATCTGACCGATCATCAGCCGAGTGTCATTCAATTCGATTTTGATTTCTTGGACAAAGCGCATTCCAATTTGCACTGCAGCTTCTTGCACGAATGGCGCTTTGAATCCCAGCGCATATCGAGGGGTGAAGCCACACGCCTTGAATTCAGAAACATCTTTGTCAAAGCGAGCCGATGTGGAATGCGCTTGCTGAATATGCTCCGACGAGACATGATTGATCGTGTAAACGCCAGAATCAACAATGTTTTTATACGTATGACTGTGATCGCCGACAGGTCGCTGAATGAAACCAAGGAGCGCTGGATCAGATCCCAGATGCACGACCGAACTGAAAATCGCGAGGTTTTCCACTCCATTGCCGCCGAGAGTTGCGATTAAATTTGCCGATTTATATCCACTGAGACTGTTGACCAGATTGACACGAAAGTTGCGATCCATTTGGAGAATCTGCGATCGTTCGAAATGTTGCATAATGAAATGTAGCACTCATTTGGCTGCTGGAAATACAGCCAATAGAATCCGAATTTTGCGAGCAAAAAAGATATTCGAATTTTTATGTCAAAAATCGAGATCTTATTGCAACCTACTTTTTTCTTGAGAGCGAGGCTGTTTGAGCGCTTCGAATGCTTGGAGTGAGCGCTCGAACATAGACAATTGATGCACCTGGACCAACTTTCACTTGGACAGAACCAATGCTTGCCTGAGATTTCAATTCGATCTTGACCACACCGTCGGCAGGACGAGGGATAATCGCCGCGTATTGACTCGCTGGCAATGAAGACCACGCACGCAAATCTGGTTGCTCCGCAGCGGCAACTACGGTACCGGCCAACCCAATTAGAAACTTTGTAGTCTTGTCCTCTTCTTTTTGTGTTGCCTGTGCGACAATTGTCACTACTGCACGAAAAACTGCTCTGATTGTCGGTGTCCACCATAATTCAAGTTCACGTCGCTGGAAGTTTCGAGCAGCAATTGCATCAATTGAATCGAGGATTGATGCAGTTACCAGCGCGCCACCTCCACCCACGCGAATATCCGACGGACGATCAGCCACACGGAATTTGAGCTCTGGATAGACGGCACGGAAAAAAGTACTACCAACATTAGGAATGATGATCGGAGACTTTACTTCAAAAAATTGACGAATAGGCCCTCGTCCCGCATCAATCAAAACAAGCACGAAATCGCCACTACCTGTTTTGGAATACTTACTCATTTGTTCCGACAAAGTTTTTGCGCCGCTTGTTTCTGAAACATCCTTCGCCGCACCTTCTGCCTCAGCAGTACGTCCTGCTTTGACAAACGCTGCCCATTGAACAACCGTAGAAAAAGGTATGAGTGGATTCGCTGCATTTACAGCACGAGCAGCGTCAATCGTACTTTTCATTTTTGACTTCGCTCCCGTGAAGTCTCCAAGACTGAAGATTGGACCAAAGCTAAAATTTGACGACTTCCCAGCTAAAACTGTTTTGAGCGCACCATCCATCTTACCAGTTGGCGCTGCAATATCGTCATATCCACCTCGCTTTAAATCTTCTTTCTCAAATTGCTGAATTTTCACCAACATCGCAGCGAATTGTTCCGCACCTTCTATATCTCCTAAAAGCGAATTGAGCGAGGCATATGAGAGCCCAAGAATCATCTCATACGGCTGCAATATATAAGTCGTTTGATCTGCTCCTACAAAAGCTTTACCAGCATCCTCTGCAAATTGACCTGCGTCCCAATTGCTCATGTCTAATGGATTTTTGGCATACCACGACTCAGCGTTGCACAAAAACTGCGCTCGCTTATCGACGCATTCGAATGCATCGACACTTTCATTCATTTTTCCTGCTTCCCCAAGCATCTTGGACTTCTCAAGTCCAACCCAAAGTTCGTCCCGCTCGTACTGCACATCGAACCGTTTCATGCCGTCTTTTTTAATGTTCGGCGCAATTTTTTCAGCAGCATCTGCGGCTGTTTGAAAGTCACCAAGGTTGTATGCGTCAGTTGCTTTGTCAATCTTGGTAGTACAGGCGGATGCTCCAAGAATAAAAGCAACAAAGAACCCAGATAAGTAATAGTTGAAATTTGACATTGAAGAAACCTCCAGAAGTTATGTTTAAAAATGAATGCTAAATTAAGTTTACAGCATTCCAGACTTATATGCAATTTAGATCAATCGGCGTTAAATCTCGTCCGTTTGGCGGAGAATTTCCAAATAATAAACACGAGAGAAAGTGCTGCGACAAAAAGAAAAATAATTGCGGCTCTCCCAGAGTTCTGCGGCGTTCTAGAAACTAATACATATCCAGGCCTGCGTTGGATGACTGACCCAAAAAATTCTTCGCGCAGCAATGCATCTACCGTAGGAAGCGGCAGTTCTAACAAACAGCGGATTCCAGAACGGTTTTCAATAATAACTGCGCTTCTATCCAAGGCCATCCGGGCGATTTCTGAGCACTCCGCACGAGACGGCGCTTCGATTTCTATCAGGCAAGGGAGAACTCCTGATGCGAGTTCCGCCCACTTTGCTGCGACGATTCCAACCACAGCAAGTGATGCATCTACGACAATCACTTCCTCAGATTTTTTCTCGGCAGAAATCACTGAAGCCGAAGTTGCTGTTGCAATCAAGGGGAGAACGACTATCAGCGACTGGTCTGCGGCACGCAGGACCGTGATCGAAATTGAAATTTCAAACGTGCTTAATTTGATGCCGTACGACTCGATCTGCGAAATGATGCGCCGCGCTTGTAAAACTCTCAAAATAAAATCAGCATCCTGATTATCGAGCAGACTTCGGCCGAGTTCTGGATACATACCTTTCTCAACCGCCCTGTCTGTCAGTTCACGCCGCTTCTTGCGAATGGCGTCGCCATTCATTGAATGAAATCCGAAACTCGAGAGGGCTACTTCAACTTGTGCAGCAAGGCGTAGATCAAACGGATCAACAGGTCGCTCGGCTTCAACGATGACGATCGGCGGACCATAGAGTTCTTGGAGCAATTGCAATTGCATAGATCGAGATCGAAGCGCCTCGACATCAGAACATAGAACCTCAACCGATCCGTTACTAGGATCGATCCGAGTTTGCATAGCCTGGGGATCTCCCGCAAGCGACGCAACGAGCAAACCACGGGTATCAACGCTGTCAATTCCAGCCTTCAGCACAATCGCATCTGCAGCTGCGGCACGAATCGAAGGCTCAAGGGCATTCGTCAAGCCAATGGGGGCGGTGATGTTAAAACGAAGTTCCTCGGCGTTCGCTCCATTGCTTGAAACGCTGAAAAACCAAATCACAGCGAGAGCAACTATCCGACTACGCATCAACGGACGCGAACAGGAATAGAAACCTTCTGCTTCTTTCGGTTGATTATCAATGGAATCAAGAACAGACATTGCACTATCCAAAGAATACCGACCGTAATCTTAAGCAGTGTGATATGGAACGAATTGCCTGGACTCTGCTCACTACTCATTACGGTTTCAGAACCGAGCAATTGAACACCCGTCTCTGCCGGCGGAGCGATCGCAACAATCAGCCATACTGTCATAACAACCGCGAGCATGGCGCACGCGGCCCACGAACGTATCCATGCCATGCGGCTAAATCCAAACGGCCCAGCCGTTGCGATAACAGCAGAAGTATTGATAGGAATCTCTGCAAGGCTTGCGACTACAGCTGCGATATCTGGCTGAGAACCAATCGCTCGCAAGATCATTGCTCTTGATTCGAGAGGAACTGCGTCGATTCCCCCATCAATCAAAATCGCAAGCATTTCATCGTCAATCTCGATTTCGCCAATTTCATCTCGATGGCTTTCGCATGCTTCTCGAATTGTCAGAAGGTCAATTTTATCTGGGTTCATTTCTCAATATCCCTCCAGTATGACTCGAACATTGCGTCCAAGTTCGAAGCCACATATCCATTGCCACGGGTGACCAAGATGTGAGTTTGAAAATTGCAAGTCGACCTCGAAGATCCTTCATCGCTGCTGCGAGTTCCCGCGACACGGTGTATGGTGGAATTCCCAACACCTTTCCAGCATCCGCCTTTGCCATTCCTTGACCATAGTGCAGAGAAAGCAAGGCTTGTCGCGTTGGTGTCAATGATGCCCACGCACTGACGAACTCGGTTACAAATCGTTCCGCCAATTCTCGCTCCATAGTTATCTCCTGCGCTGGTAAATCTGAATGATTTGATTCTTGAGTTTGTGATTTCACGAGCGACAAACTCACCTTGCGACGGCGAAGTGCGTCGAATGAGACTCGCTTGGCAATAACTGCGATATAAGATGCGAGTGGCGCTTCTCCACGAAAGCGACCAATTCGGCGCGGTGGAAGTCCATCGGCCAATTGCGCTCCAGATAGATCGTCGGTCATCAGTCTGACGATCGCCTCCGACCAGAGATCTTCCGCTGATTCTCCAGTCCGAGAAACTTGTGTTAACCGCCTTAAGACTTCGAGTCGAAAGTCTTGGTTGATTGCTATCCAAGCATTCTCCAACCTTTCCGAAGCTGCGCCACTGATAAAAACATCCTCGGGATGCTTTGGGGTGATTGTACCTAAGTGAATTCCAAATCTTAAAATCGACCAATCGACTGCTGGCCAACGCTTTCGTGCGCCCAGAAACCATTCCTCGAGCGGGAGTATCGACATGCATATAAGCATACTTGTAAAAAGATCGATTTTCGTTCTGGCAATAGAAGGCTCTACAGAGTCCGCGCAACTGAGGTCCGACGATTGTGCGATTAACGAACACCATGACTACCTAATTTCTTGGATAATCTTCGAATCGATTCCGATGCGAGTTCCAGAGATGTTGGCGCAACAACGATTTTGGAAGGAACTACGGATTGTGATCTGGGCGTACTGACCGCAGATAGATTGGTGTCATTCTTAACGGTTTGAACCAATGTGCGCTTTGCTGCTGATGCTGCAAAATTCACTTGAGGAAGAGTTGCTGGCACAGTCAATCGAAATTTGGGCGCAACAGGACGTTTCATAACTGTAGTTATTGCGGGCGTTTTCTCAACTGCAGTGGATGGAGGCGCAAGAAGAGGGGCAGGATTAGGCTCAGTCGATTTGCTAACCACCGGTGGAATTATTGCAGGCAAAACGATTGGACTCACGACCAAATCCATGTTCTCTGCTGGCGAACTGGAAATTTCGATAACAGGATTTGATTTCAAATCCATTGCAACTTGTGTCCCAACTGATACTGGTGGATTTACTATTGTTTGAATCGGCAATACAACCTCCACAGGACATTCATCGATTCCTGGAACCACGGATAGCTCACTCTTCTGCACTCCGAATTCAGCGCTTGGGCGATTGACATCTGCACTCAGCAATTGCGTTGGTAATTGCAGCTCTGTTATGACCAAATCATTAGATTCTGAGACTTCCATCAAATCTTCCGTACGAGAAACAGGCTGCGTGACTGCTGGCAATGCGACTGTTGGCAATGCGACTGCTGGCAATGCGACTGTTGGCAATGCGACTGCTGGCAATGCGACTGTTGGCAATGCGACTGTTGGAATTGTTTGAACTGTTGCATTCGTTCTTTCAATCCATAAAGATGCAGTCCAAAGTGTGGCGAATACTCCGAGACCTGACAGTATTCCGACAATAATTGGTGTTAAAATTGGTTTCATTATTAATTTCTCCGTTCGATACGATCAATTGCGAATTCGAGTCCAGTACGTTCTGAAATCAGTGTTCCATAACATGCAGCAACTTGTTTCCGTTGAAGCCCCATACGCTTTGCTGCTGAGTCCATAGATTTCTCAATGCGTCGTTCGAGGCCGACGGGAATAATGACTGCAAGATGTTCGGTCGATTGACAGACACTTCTCGGAATTGAAAAACCAGGAATGTGATCAACAACACGAACTCGGTTTGAATAAGTCGAAAGGTTGCTCGGAATATTGGTTCGACGCCAAGTGTCACCAGAACCATCAATTCCGCCGACAATTTTGAGTTCTGCGTCCACAATGACTAGAACCATTCGACCGATATCCATAGTCCGTAGTGCCTGGGATGCATCACCCCATGCAATTCGCGCAACAGGATCTTGGGGTGGTTCAAATGAACCGCGTAACACACCTCGATCCGCAAGAACCCCAGATGCTCCAAGCTTTGGTGCAGATATTTTTGGCGCAGTAAATCCAACAGTTTGTTTGGCAGCAGTCTGTTGTATTGGTGCGATTGCGAGTTGCCTCGAAGGTTGTGCTTGGGCTTGTAACTGAACTTGAGCCTGCAACATTTGCACAGGTTGCGATGGACCCTGTGCCTGCACTTTGGGATGAAGGCTACGAACGGTGCGATGTTGAGACGAAAGGCTTGGTATGACGAATCGAGATAAAGGTTGCACAACAGCAGGCGATACGATTTGCTTTGCTGGCGTTTGAGGCGAATGTGCTTGTATCAATTGAGGGTGTTCAACGCGCATGGGACTCGTTTGTGGAAGCGTTTGCGGTATCACTATTTTCTGTATTGGCTGTAATTGCACCTCAACGACCGGCGAAGGTGCAGGTGATTCAATAGTTGGAACTATCGCGTGAGCCTGGCTAAATAATTGAGCTGGCTGCGATTCAATGGATAATGGAGAGTCTTCGACTGCTGGCACAACTGCTCGCACTGGTTCTAGAGTTGGCGCAACAATCGCTTCGACAATGACTGGTTTTTCTGGCACTGGCTCGGGCTTTGGCTCGGGCTTTGGCTCGGGCTTTGGTTCGGGCGCTGGCTCGGGCTTTGGTTCGGGCTTTGGTTCGGGCGCTGGCTCGGGCTTTGGCTCGGGCGCTGGCTCGGGCTTTGGTTCGGGCTCGGGTTTTGGCGCTGACTTTGGTTCGGGCGCTGGCTCGGGCTTCGCAACTTTCTCTGCATCAAGCTGGCGCACCGAAACCAAATTTTTCGACTCGGCTTGGCTTGCTTGTTTCATAGCTGCAGGCCATAAAAAAATCGTATGTAGTCCAATCGAAAACAAGAGACCAAGTATGAAGAATCGCTTATTCATGTTGTGCCAGCTTCCTGCTTTGGTCGAACACCTAATTCCACTTCGCGTCCACTGCGACGAAAAACCGTCCACACTTCCATAACACGGTGGTGAGAGACATTGCTGTTTTCTGGAACAACAACCAATTGTGCCATCGGGTCAAGTATTTTTAAAATGGCTTGGATATCAATGAATTTTTCACCTTCCACACCAACCCACTTCTCCGCAATCACCACAACTTGAATTCGAAGCGCCGAAAATGCTCCAGATTGCGTCGCATCAGCATCAGCTGGATTTGCTTTCAGCCCTTTCAAAGGAATCGACTGGGTGAGTACTAATATGACAGCACACAAGATGATGAAAACGAGATCGACAAAACTTCGGTACATCATGATGCGCTAGTCACCGTTTCCGTGCGAATATCAAGTGCGTAATTTGCAACAGTCGCTACAAGTGCAATGATCAGACCCGCTACAGTCGTGATACATGCAATCCCAAGTCCTTTCAGCGCATTCTCTCCCCCACCAACTCCCCCCATCACGCTGAAACAATTAATGATCCCCTGCATCGTTCCAAGTAGCCCAAGTGCAGGAGCGACTTCTACGAAAAACGGAAGCACCCTCTTGTGGAGAGTGCGTTCTTGCGCGCTTGGCCGCCAACGCTCGCTCGAAGTGACGAATGCTCGCTCGAACAGAAAAGCGAGCAACGCCACCGAACAAGCCGCTAGCGGCCACATGACTGGACCACCGAGGCGAATGAATTCACTGACGTAGTCGATCATTATTGTCTCGACAAGAATGCGGTGAAATCGATCCTGTTCAGCATCTGCATGCATCGATCTTGAAGTACGAGATCTGTTCGATCTTTACCATCTTGGAATGCGCTCTCGATACGTTGAGCGACGATGGAAGATTCATCCATATCGTCCACTCCAGGAGTGGGAGGTGGTGTGATCAACATATTCCAGCGCACAGACATCGTCTCCAGCCGAAGCTGAAGCAGATCGATCTGATCTTGAATAGCCAACTGTTCGGCATGCATTGCAAGTGGTTCCTTGCCTGCTGCGACAGCATCTGCTGCCTTTGCGTCAACAGCAGCCAATTCCCTTACGAGACGGTCGCGCTTGACGATGTTTTGCCGAAACTCCGACTTGACTTCTCGTGGAGCCTCTGCTCCAAATGTCGAGGCAGTGATGAAACTCACTGCTGTGATGGTGATTATTGATTTAAAATGATTCATGTGATGAGTTCCTTTCAGATTATTTTGCGACACGATCGATACGAGATTGAAGTTCTTCATCAATTGATGATGGAGCAATCACGCCGCCAGATTCAGATTCCATAGACTGCATCGAATCGACGCGAGTCTCAAGATCGATCATGCTTGACTCCAAAGTTCCTTCCATAGACTTTGAGAAAAGTTCCATTTGATCTTGCAACGTTCGCATTCCGTCCACGAATCCATCGAGACCTCCGCCTTCGACAGAACCAAGCAATGCGTCAACACCTTCAATGGTTTGCATCAGACCCAGGTAATCCTGCAGTTGTGACGAAGTACCGTCAAGCTGTGCAAAGAGCGCCTCGGAACCCATCAACACTTGCTGGTGAGCAACTGACGCTTGCTCAAGCACTTTGAGCACACCAAACCAAACTTTGCGTTGATCTGGGGTCATGCTGATTGATGCAGATCGCACCTTCGAGAGCGTTCTCATCGTGCGGTAATGAGCGACCAATTTCTTCTTGCGCACAGGATCCTTTGTCGTCGCTATTCGCGAAGCAATCTGATCCAGCATTTGCGTAGTCTGAGATGTCGCTTTACCCGCAGCAGTCGCAGGGTCATTTGAAGTAAGACTTGTGGCAAGGCGTGCGCGAACTGTTGCGATCTGTTCGTTCAGATAAAACTGCGCTTCCCAAAGAGGATTGATCACTGTATCGCGTGCCCCCAAGACTCCATCAATGGCTTGAACGCTCATTGCGACGGCTTCAGGGTTACGACCTTGTTCTGTCAGGACAATCGCATCGTCAATTTGACTTACGAATCTGGGGAAATTCGAATCAATTTCACCCGCAAGCGGCTGGACTGAATTTCGTAGGGTTTGCACTACTTCTCCAAAGTCGTAGTCGCCGATGACACCACGCGCACCCTGATAAGTCGAAGCGATAGGAGCTGACTTGGGAGCGGTATATGTCAATGATGGAGCGGCACTCAAACTATTTTGCGTTGCCTGCATTGAAACCACAGGCGCTACAGGTACTGACATTGTTGCTGGACCGAGAAGGTCAAATTGACCCTCAGCTCCTGCTTGAGCGAGTGCGTGTGACGATAAAAAGAGAGCGATTGGGATTGAGATAATAAATTGCTTCATTTCGAGTTTCCGTTGTTGGAGTTATGACTGATTGAGACACCCAGAGACTTCTGGCTTGCCGAGAGAACACGTGTAAATTCAGGAGCATTGGTTTCTGACCATTCAGAACCAGCTTTCATACGGTCACCTTGACAGTATGCGTTCGCCCCTGAGACAAGCGATCCAAGATCAGCGATTTTTTGACGCTGGTATTCGTTGTCAGCATTTTGGGAAGCAGTTTGAAGAGATGATGTTGCACCATCGAAGTCTCCACTACGGAGATTCGACACAGTTGATTTCATCGCTGCGTCGTATGTGGTGAGCCGGTCAGCGGAAGAGCATCCAATACCTGCGACACTCATCAGAGTTCCGAACATTACTGCGCCGATAGAGAGCCATGTGAGTCTGAACCGCATTGTGTATCTTTCTTGTAGAGCATCCGATCCTCGAGCAGGCACGACCACTAGGCCGACCATCACAATGAAGACGCGCTCGCGCATCAAACTTGCAAACAAAGAAACATTTTTGATGGCATCAATGCGCCACAATGGGAAAACAACTCAATCGAGCCATTTTTCCCAAAAAAGGCTTTGCTTTCCAAGAATGTGAGAGGGCGAGACCTTAGCGCTTTGAAGAAGGCCACTGCAAAAGACCTGCACGAGTCTTACCAACCAATCCCGAAAGGGGTTTGGCTTCAGCCACAAGGCGATCGATCACCTGATTTGGACGGAGGGTTGGGTCGTTTATGAATAACTGAGCGACTGCACCACTGACAAATGGACAGGCATACGAAGTTCCACTACACAGCCCCGCTTTCCCACCGCCATCTGATGCGGCGATCCCAGTACCCGGCGCAACAAGATCTACTGAATGCGATCCATATGCACTGCCTTCACCCATCCAAGTTGCGAGAGTTCCATCGACGCCGATAGCACCAACACACAAAATGTTAGGACGATCCAAACAAGATGGATAGAGAGGTCGTTCATCGAGATTCTGCCGAATGTTGCCAGCCGCACACACAATGACAACGCCAGCTTTATCCAGTTCCTCCCAAATCGGATCGCTCGAAAAGCGCCGTAGTTCCTCACCTTCAAGCATTACAGAAAGGCTCAGGTTGATGACTCGACAACCAGAAGCCAAACTGGTGCGCAGAGCCGCGAGTAGCTCAGTGGCTCCGCCATGATCCGCGCGATACTCCGGTGCGCCCATCCCAGTCGTGATGCGAATCGGAACGATTCTTGCTCCAGGTAAGACCGACGGTATCCACGGTGCATCGCCGGCTATGAGTGACGAAACGCGATTTCCGTGCCGATAAGGTGATGGACCATTTCGGCGAATTTCATCGCGTAATTCTGCACGAGTATCTGCAGACATTTCTCCAAATGCGCGCGTCAAAGTCGAATCGTCAGGATCAAAGTCTGCATCGATCACAGCGATTCGAATATCGGGCTGTTTGGTTGTTGTAGGTGCTGTCCAACCAATATCAAAGCGCGGCTGAAAAGGGCTGTTCAGCGGCCAGCGTAAATTTTCGATGTCATTTGCTGATGGCGTACGGGAAGGGTCGAGTACCGTATGGAGGGCGGATTCGAGTAAATTTTCTGCACTAGATGCAGAATTGACAACTGCAGAATTGCTAGATTTACTCGAAGAAACGCCTGCACCCTCAGCGCTCGCCGCTGCGCCAGCCGATTCACCAACAGGAACGACAAGAAACTCCAACTCTGCGCTTGACCACTCCACTCGCGGGGAATTTCCTCCTGAGTCTGCGGATACGCCCACAACTTCACCGAGTTCGACTCGGCGCAGCAGATCCCCTGCATTTGCGGATCCAATGACTGGAATTGGACTTTTTGTCACGATCGCTTTGACTCGTGTTAAGCCAAGTGGTGCACAAGCTGTGAGCGTGAATGAAACATCTCGTGGGATTACGATTGGAATTTTTGCCCGTATCGGTTGCTGCGGAAGCTTTGGATTGGGAATCAATACTTTTACATTTTTATTTGCGTCGACAACGAAAAGCGAGAGATAGCCGTCAAAATCGCTGTTAATTTTAAACTGGATTTCCTCACCGACTCGCACAGTACGAGCGCGGTTTTCCATATCCACGTGCACTTCACTCTGTTGAGAAGCGCCCACTTTTTCGAGATAGTCGCGAACAGTGAGTGGCTGCAAATCTGTTGCAACGGAAGTCGGCTTGGAAACGACCACAGGCTTGAAAGGATGTGATTGTGCAGGTGAAACATTATTTGGAGTTTGCACCAATGAGGGAGAGATTGGTGGTCCCACTCGCAAACCAAGCAATCGTGCCAGTTCGGCAACTCGTGCCGCCATCTCGTCAACAGTCCGAAACTGAATGACGGCTCGTGCACTTTCCTGTACGACGCCAGTCGTACTGTCCACCATGCGGGCAGAAACGATGTAAACGCCGTCAAGTCTGTAGATCGTTCCGATCAGCACAAATCGCGTGTCTGCAAGCCGACCATAACGAACGGCATCTCCAGGCTGCGAAAGATCGCTCGTTGCAAATGCTTGCTCTTCGAGCACCCGGCGCACTTGACGACGTTCAAGCAACTCAAATTCCGGGGAATCAATCGCACGAGTCAGCATGTCTGAGACAACATCTCCCATGCCGCTCGGCACGTTCTGTTCATCAAATGTGGCGACGACAAGGCGATACTTGGAATCGATCGGCGTTGACGATTTCTCTTGTTGAGAACCGAATGACGACTCTGCACAACAGGCACCAGCCAGTACAAGAAGCAGAAATTGGATTTGAAAGCAATTCACTGATCACTCAATGATAGAACAGGTCGTAGTCAAGGACTAACAACTGCTTCAATAGGCTGCGGATCGAGCCACTCGGCTATTAAAGCGATTTGGTCATGCCCCCACTTGGTTAGATGAACGGATGCATTGCTGCGAACCTGAGCAAGCACCATCCTCGCCTCGTCCTTCATATTCAGTTTCCGAAGCGCCAACAGCAAATTAACTCCAGCGAAAGGATGTGCGGGATTATGTTGAAAAGCAGCCATACAAATCAACCGAGCCAGGCTTGGGTCATCGAGTGCTAGGAGTGTTGCCCCGAGAAGAATCATGGACTCTTGATCGGGGTGAACTGCAATAATCTCCTGAAGAATTGTGGCAGCACGAATGAGTTCAGGCAATTCTATAAGATTGAATGCAGCGCGCGCATCGGCTAAAAGTTTCGATTCGACCTGAACTGAAAGTTGGACTGGTGCCTGCCCACCCGAAAGCAATAGCAATGTCATGATAGGCGTTGCTGCGATTTTGCCGCGAAGTTCTAGAGGAAGTTTTGATCCTGGATGATCCGCGACAGTCGCAAGCACAAGAGGCTTTTCCGAAAACAACTCTGCATTTCGTCGCCACCCATCGCTCATAAGATTCGCTTCGACCGAAGCTCGGACATTCGGATCATGCATTCGATGTCCTAAAAATGCAAGGCGTTCTTCGATGTGAAGGCCATTGAGAAGTTGTGCATCCATTGGGCGGCACGCAAGGGAGAGATCCTTCCCCAGAGCAACATCCTGCCGAACCGAAATACACCAGAGCTTGAGAGATGGTAATGGCAATGTTTTTTCTGATGCCATCCAGACACCCCGAACTGTGAGATCTATACCAATCCCATAAGAATCGGAAAGTGCCTTGAGTGCGATACCTCGCGCCTGAGGCAACAAATCCTCAGAGCACAATTCCAGAAGCACCATCGCTTCTATAACCGAGACAGATCCTGCCTCAGCTCGATCGGTAATACAAGAAACAACATTCCCCGACTTCACTTCAATCTGATCGAATACAGCCTTAGGCATCCCTTGAACAACAATGAGCAAATCACCAACCTTTTGATTAAAAACAGTTTGAATCGACTTGAATTCAACACGTTGCTGTGCGCACGTCAGCGCGATGTCGGCAGCTGCATTTCGAACAGCCGTCGAACGGTCGCCCCCAGGCAACGCTTCCCCTACTTTCCACAACAAGTAACCTCGACTCGCATTAAACTCGGCTTTTTCGCCGTTGATTTCTGCATTTAGTTCTGACTCGGAAACTTTGGCCTTTGAATGAACGCTGGAGAAAACCCAGTTGCCGCTGAAATGAATCCCTGACTTCTTCAACACTTCGCTGTTTGCGGCAAATTCCTGAGTCAAAGTACGATCGCCGTGAACACCATCTTGAGGTGCTACGGCTATCGCAAGTGCGATCACTATCGAATAGTAATTCAATGGAGTGACGAACTTAGATGGATAGGTTTAGGGAGCTTCGCCTTCGGCGCCGTCCCCACTACTATCTTTGCCAGTTGGAACTTTCTTCGGTTTGGAAGCCGCAGGAACTTCCGGTGGCGGTGCGACACCAAAACTTCCAGCTCCACCCGCCGCACCTCCAGCTTTTTGAAAGTCAAAAAACATTTTGTTTGCTTTCCGTGCTTGTGATACAGAAAAGACATACACCGAACCTATAACGGTTTTGCCAGAAGCTGGATGCACTGCATTCCAAGAATAAACCTCTTTCGCGCCAGACATCCCAAGTTTTCCGCCTATTGCATTTGACTCTTTTTGAACTGCACTATTCGACTTAAATACATCGGTGGAGTTTGCGTAGTCCTTCAACGATGATGATTGCTCAGAACTCTTGCTGACCGTAATCAACTCCCCCATGAATCGGCGCAGAGCGCCTTGAGCTGCTATGGTCGCCTTCTCTCCGGCGATCTCTCGTGAAAGGTCACTATCCGACTGTGCGACAGATTGCCCGAATCCGACAAGAACAACCTCGCCTTTCTCGTTCGCACGCGGCTGTGCACCATGAGTATAAAGAAGGACCTTCGGTCCTTCGGTCTGAGCCCACTTTCGAATTGACTCTTTCGCATCACTCATTGGCGGATCGCCCTTTCCCAGCAAAGCCTGGTGCAACTGAGCCGATTTCGGGCTGTGAATCGCAACAACTGCGATTGTTCCCTTCTTGCCTTTCAAAGATGTCTCGAAGGTTTTATATGCTTGAAGCCCGGAGAGTTCTGCTCTTGCCTGAAGAAACAAAGCACTCTCGAAATCCTTCTGCTGGATTACTTCACTCGTAATTTCCTCCATAGCCTCCTTAGCCTCTGGGGTACCCGCCTTGATTCCCCGCGCCGCCATCAGTTTGTCCACCTCAAAATTCAACAACGTTTTAGCCTTACCTAAAAGTGTGCTGTCGACCTGCTGCGCAGCGGCTGGATTGGTTGGATTGGATGCGTCGCCAGAACGAGTAATTTCAGAAAGACTACTTTCCAATATGCTTGAGACTTCCACACGCAAAAATTCTGCGAGTTTGGTCTTAGCGTTCAGTAATGCTTCCTCAAATGCTTGCTCTCGGCACTGTTGAAAGGAAGGGCTATCTGGTCCACAAGGCAGAGAAGCTTCAGCAATTACAGCCCAAAAACCATCTGTATCACTATCTAATTCCCAGCCTTTTGAATTGACAAATTCTTCTGCCTGCTGCTTTGCATTTTCAGTCTGCACTCCCTGCCCAGTACCAGCCTCTCGACTGAACTCGATCGCAACACCTCCAGCCTCTGACTGTGTTTGTGCGGGCGCAGCTGCCTGAGAAGCTGGGACTGCCTCCCCAGGTGCTTGTGCGAGCGCAGCTGCCTGAGAAGCTGGAACTGCCTCCCTAGGTGCTTGTGCGTTCGATTGAACTTGCCCATCACAGCAGAACAAACATAAACCACACGCAAAGGCGAATGTGGACACGATAAATTTTTTCTGGTTCATAGTCTTTTGATAATCCTTTAATATAAAAAAGTTTAGATTCTGGCGTTTGGTAACAAAGATTCTTATTCTGTAAGAAGGACGATTTCTGATACCCCGACTTGAATTAAATCGCTGTCGCCATCGACAAGCGTTGCTTTTGCTAAACCATCTGTAATTGATGATATCACAAGTTTTCCAAATCGATCATGATCAATAACCTTGCGCCCACCGGGCAAACTGACCTCGACTGGGTTTTCGATTGCGAATATTGCGCCAACTTTCACTCCTGGGAATGAAGCATCGATCGTCAATATCTTGCCAAAAACTCGAATCACAGCAGCAGATGCCTTCACCGCAGGAGCAAGAGCCGCATTTTTTGGAGGGGCAATTTTCTCTAATTTCTCCAAGAGGGATTGAACCAATGCCCGCGCAGAGCGAGTGCAAACAAGTTCAATGGGTGGCATATTTGGCTCGACTGCATTTTGCAAATCCCTACCCGCTCGAACAAGCAACAAGTCACGACCCTTCATTATCACTGTCTGGGTGTCCACCCAAATTACTTCATTGTTTGCCACATTCATAAGTTTCGCTTCGATAGTTGCCATTGCAACTTCTTTCGCTTCAATTTTCTGAGGGCGAGGCCCCGGCAACCCAGTAAATTCGACTTCGATCAGATTACCAATCAGAACGAAATCAGCTGTCAACTGGTTGCCTAGTTTCAGTGCTTCCACTTCTTGTGCACGACCAGTCAAGACCAAACGTTCAGCATTATCCCGAACACCTTGAAGAACAATTTCATTCTGAGCATCAATCACTTGATACTGTTTCGATTCTAAAAGAGCTTTTTCGAAAACTGTTTCTGTTGTTGCTATCAATTTCCCACGAGCGATCGCTGCTCTCTCCCCGCATAAAAAAGGGATCACGGCAATAGTCGGAGGTAATCCAAATCGCGGATTCTTCGGGTCGAATCGCACAAGGTTTGCGCAAAGTTCTACTTCAAATATTTCACCTTGACGCGACTCAGAAATCTTTGCGTAGGAGTGGATGAATCCATTGGAAAATGTCTTGACTTCAGAATCTAGCTTTGTGCTTGAAGTAACTTTTTCCTTGACTTCGTTTCCAACAGACTCCATCGCCTCCGCGAACCGCTTTTCAAGGCTAGAATTTCCCTTGACAGTCGTACCCTCCTGACGAACAGCTTCCATCAATGCTGCTTCGATTGCCCCGTTGAGTGTGCCTCCAGTGCCCTTGACACGTACTTGTCTTGTGGCCTTCAGCATATTTTCAGGAACTGGTGGACAATCGACTTGTGCAACTACAGCTGGCGCGGATTTCTCAGGGGCAGAAATTGTGGTTTTGCCAGCTAAATTGTTGGGACTCGAATTTGTACCTAAATTAAGTTTGCTCACAATTACAACAACCTTCTCGCCAGAAACAGGTTCGATTACCGTTCTGCGATAAATATTTTCAATCCCTACACCTTCGACCTTTGCATTTGCATTTACCTGATTTAAATACTCTGATTCGCTTCGAAAGGATGCTGGCAATTGGGATGACTCGGTTTGTTGAGAGAGAGCGCTTCGAAAAGCTTTACTTGTAACTTGTTGCCCATGAACAAATGCAAGGTCTTTATCTGCAATTATTTTCGCCTCTGAAATAGCAAAGCCTTCCATTCCAGACTCTGGGCGAATTCGTGCTTGCCCAAATGCCAGCACACAAAATGTACCGTTTTCATCTGCTTTTATTCTTGTACCAAGCGTGGACAAGAGAACTTGATCACTCAGACTCTTGATCCAATTTTGAAGCGTCTGCCCCCCCTTATCTCCGCCCCCATTCCCAAGAATCGCAGAGACATATTTAGGACTCATTGCGGCAACGATTGCGATCTCGCCACGGCCATTGGCATTGGTGGATTCGAATGTCTTCCATGGTGACAGACCTACAATCGCAGCATTTGCCACAACATTTACGACGTCTTTTACTTCTTGAATTGTTTGGAATTCAGCCTTCTTCTGAGCTCCATCGAGTGCTTTAACGAGCGCAGAATCGCCAAGAATTTCCCCAAACGATTCCTGCATAACTGTTTTGGTACTGATCTCTGTCATAATGCTCGCGGCAAGAAACTCTGCCGCAGACTTGCGCGCAGACTGCATGGCGATCTCAAACGCCGCCTGCCGAGATGCGATGTATTGGGGACTGTCTGGTTGCACTGCTATAGACGCCGACTCGACAACTGTTAAAGCTTGAGTCTTGGGATCAAATCCCATGTTCACTCCTTGCTCATCAATCCACTTTTCTGCATTATCACGAGCAATGTCTGGTGAATTCCCCGAAGCAAGGTGACCCATGCCCAGCACGATCATTGACGCTCCGATGGACATTAGCAATCCGACGCGGTTTTTCTTAAGCATGCTGCCCCTTTATGAACTGGAATGCCCTTGCAGACAATCTGCAAAAGGCGGAACACTGAATAATGACGTCGCACAACGCGATTCTTGCAATAATTTATTGTACATTCGCACACTGCTGTGATATGAGGTGGCAGAAATTTTAAAATCTAAAGTATGAAACCACGGTTTTTTGATTTTCGAGGTGTCTTGGCTAAATAAAGTTGCTGTCGTTTTCAGATATTTAGATGGGGCCATTTCTATCGATGGACTTGTAGTATGATGTTTGCAGTCAGGAAATTTAAACAATGAATACAAAACAGCGATTCCGAGCGATTTTTGTAATGCTTACTAGCCTCCCACTTTCAGCAAGTTTGGGGGGTTGCGCTGTCAATACCTATTCATCGGGAGGACCAGTATCAAATATTGGATTAGAACGCGTCGTGCGAGACCAAGGTCTTGCATCCGACATCAAGATTGATGCTGCCAGAATCGATATCCGAGGCGGAAATAGAGTTGCTCAACTGACTCTTCGAAATGCAGGTGGATTCGAACGCAATATCGCTGTCGAATTCTCTTGGTTTAATGCTGATGGAGGCACTCTCACTGGAAACAAAAAGGATTGGCGAAATTACACACTTCGTGCAGGCGAAGTTATCGAAGTTATCTCTATAGGAATTTCTGAATCGGCTGATTTTCGTGCTACGATCCGAAATCAATAATATCCTTTTAGCGTACTGCTGTTAATGTTCACATCTTGGAGATTCAAAAATAACATTCACTTACTAAGGAGCAAAATAAAATGAAATTCGATCATCTTTTCTCAGTGGTCATCGTTCTCTTTATGTCAGTCGCATCCCTTTCCTCCATTGGATGCGCAACGAGCAATGCTTCTTACGCAAGAGTCGACAGTACCCGTTCCCTTACGATGGATGAATATGACACAGCCGCACAAAAGCTTGTAGACGAGGTTCTGCTCTCGCCTGCATTTAATAACTTTCGCAAAGCAAACACCGATAAAGCTGGCCAAACAGTGATTATGGTAACTTCATATAGAAACGATACTGATGATCGCTCAACCATACCTTTGATGAAGGGTTTTTTCGAAAAACTTGAGGAATACAGCCTCGAAAAGGGAATCAGTTACAGCAATGATCTTGAAAAAGTCGCAGTAATCAACGCTCAAGACGCAGATGACAGATATGACCAATCCACTGGAACTGTAACCACTGGCGCAGCAGCAAAGTCCGTTATTGCCCTTGAAATAATTTTCGAGACTATAAGATCTGCTGGTTCTTCTCGAACTCAAAATGAGTTCTCGATCCGTGTAAAGTTTATTGATGCTGCCAGAGCAACAACGATCACTTCAAAGTCTTTTAGGCTTACAAAATCTTAGGCATTCTTAGGCATTCTTAGGCATTCTTAGGCATTATGAATGCGACAAAATTCCTAGTCCGTTTGCTCAAAAGACTTAGATATAACTTCGAAAATTCTCTTTCTCGCCCAAGAGCATTTACAGGCTATGTTTTCATAGTCATCATTCTCCTTGCGATTGTGATGGCTTTTTTACAATCGATGATCCGAGCGATATCTGCTTTCAATCAACCGCTCGACTCAAGCACAAGTTTTTTCGCTTTTTGGGAAGCATTTACGAAGATTCTTGGGTTTGGCAATACCGAGCCATGGGGCTCTCAAATCATGAAGGTCCTTTACTGGGCGATTGGAATTACGATCTCTGGTGCGGTGATCGGTTTTATTTCAAACATGATCACACGCTCAGTCGCCCATCTAAAATTAGGAAAGGGTCCTGTTATTGAATCGGGCCACACACTCATTCTTGGTTGCTCAAATCGACTCTATTCGGTGCTGAAACAGTTAGCGATTGCCAATGCGAATGTACGTAAGCCAACGGTCGTTATTTTCTCATCGCTTTCCAGAGAAGCGATAGAGAGTGAAATCGAATCCCGTGCCAAAGCCATTGGCGATTTGAAAATCATTACTCGCACAGGGGACCCGACAAACCCAGCAGATCTGCAGCGAATGAATGTTTCTCAAGCAAAGTCAATCATCATCCTAGATGCGGATGCTTCGGGTGATGCGAATGTGATCTCGACTATTCTTGCGTTGAAAACCTTCAATTTAAATCAACAGATTCGCATTATTGCCGAACTCGACAATTCCAATACCGCCAAAACAATTTGTAACTTATCCAATGATCAGGTTATTGCTATTCGATCACACGATGTGATCGCACGCGTCACTGCACAGGCATCTCGTCAGCCTGGACTTGCAACAGTCATACTTGACTTGCTTGACTTCTCCGGCGATGAGATTTACTTCGCGAAGGTTGACGCACTTGTTGGCAGAACGTATTCGGATGCCATCTTGGCTTTTCATTCAGCTTCTGTGATCGGAGTGGTGGACGCCCAAGGTCAAACCCATGTCAATCCAAGTCAGTCGTATCAATTCCAGAATGGAGACAAAGTTATTGCAATTGCAGCAGATGATGACAAGATCGTCTTTACTGGTTTTCGCGAAGAAATCTTGACCAGAGCTAATACAGTCGTTCGAAAGGCAATTCAAGAACCAGAGCATTTCCTAGTGATCGGCTGGTCAAAGTTGGGTCACTCGGTTCTTTCAGAGATTTCCAAATTCTTACCGATTGGGTCGACGGCTCACATTGTTGCGCAATCCAAGTTTGTTACGCCAAATCAACTTTCGAAACTTGACTGTGGCTCCAATCTCACCGTGACTTTCGCTTTGGTCTCTGGAGATTTCAACGAACTGAATGTTGCTGTATCTGCGAAGAAGTACAAGGATGTAATCATCTTTGGCTATCGAAATTCGTTGAACCCCAAAGAGGCTGATGCGCAAACATTGCTTACGATGCTTCAGGTAAACCATCTCTTTGCCCTTGGCGAGAGTGGCGTAATGCGCGGTCGCTTGATTGCGGAAATTCTCGATGGGAGCAAGACAGAACTTGCCCAAGTTGCAGGTATTGACGATCTCATCGTGAGCGATAACCTTGCTGCATTGCTCATTGCACAAGTGTCAGAGAATCCTTCACTTGCCACAATTTTTGATGATCTTTTCGATGTCGATGGCGCTTCGGTCAATATCCGACCAATTCAAAACTATGCGCCGCTAGGTGTGGAAATCGAATTCGCACAACTTGTGGGAATCGGCCGGTCATATGGTGACTCTGTCATCGGCTACCGTGTGCATGCCAACCAAAAGTTCGGCTCAGCAAAGGCTGTTCATTTAAATCCATCGAAGTCCCGCATGTTCACTCCAGCTGCCGGCGATGGGATCATTGTCATCGGGAACATTGAGTAGGCAGAAGTTCAAATCTGGCGCTCACTCACTTTCAATTTGCGTCGAAGACTTTCTACTTTTGACCAAACATCGATTCGATTTACATTCCAAACCAGCCGCAAGTGATGCGGATTACCTCAATGGTGTATTCACCTGCTGCAGATGGACCACCTAATTCGTTTGCAAGAAGCAATCCAATACAAAGAAGGTTGGCACCTGGAAAGAACAGAAACGCAAATAGAAACCCAATCTCTTTTAAATCAGACTGCTGAAAATGCATTTCGCTCCATGTTGAAAAAATGCTGTAAGCAGTCGCGGCACCTAGTAACCAACGTGCGAAGTCGGTTGGAGTGGAAGCCAACGCAAATGTGGCAATCAAAATAGCAATCGGAACTGTTGGCAAAAAATAAGGTGATGAAATTATAAACCAGTTTGAACCACCAAGGCGAACGTGTCCTAGTGAATCAGCACCTGTTGTTCCATCGGTGCTGCGCAGTTCAATCACGGGAACAAATGTGAGCCAAGCTGCGATTGCATGAGTAAATTCATGTTCCATTGTTGCTAGGAATGTCACAATTTTGGTACGGCGAAAGATCAACCAAAGAATGCCCGCAATACAGAATCCAATTCCAAATGGCGCTCTCCATAAATTTGCGTCCCACGCTCCATGAAGTAATTTACAGAATGCCAGTACAGCCGCCGGCGTGAAGAAGGCGGTCGTGATCGCGATTGGCCATTTAACAAGAGATAACAACATCAACTGACATCCTTTTCATTTTTTTAAACTATATTTTCGATTCGCTTCCGGAAGCCAAATGATACTTTAGAGATTTTTACTGATGTATGTTTCATAGATGCAAAAGTATTGCTTGGATTGAGTTGGAACGAATCATTTATTGTTTTAAATTTTGGTCAGGATCATGCGATTGGTCGATTGACATTTCGCCTACCCAAAGATGAACCCAAACGAAAACAATATGTTTTTGGTTCAAGTACGAGTACTCGAATTTGTCTGTCGCTTACCAATCAATCCACCAATTCCACCCACGAATGCGCCACCAAGTGCGCCTAAGACTGCTCCTGCAACTGCGCAAATCATCCAGTTCGCACCGAGATTTACAAGAGATCCCCCCAGTGCTCCAACGACGGTTCCAACAATTGCGCCAACAATCGCACCGACGATACCGCCAAAAATAACACCAATAAGTTTTCCAAGTATGAATCTCAAGAGAACCGCAACGATTACTCCGATAATTCCGCCACCGATTGCACCAACAAATGCACCACTAAACAGACCGACGATCATCCCTGATGATGAACCCTGGTCAATCGCTATATATCCACCCCCGAGTGCACCGACAATCATGCCGACGATTGATCCAACAAAAAAACCCATAAATGCCATCATTAAAAACACTCCTTGTTAAAAACATCATACATGCAATCGGCGCTATTTTTTATATTGTGCAAGCTGCGGGCAGGGATCATGAACGATTTAAAAATGGACTTTGCTCGGGTATGTCTGCCTATGCGATACCCTTCCCCTATGTGGATGATTTACTCCAGTGCGACAGTCTTTGCACTCCTTGCGGGGATTAGTGGCATATCAATCATCTTTGGATTACCAGGCATCTGGTTCATGATTGTGCTGGCGGTTGCCAACGAACTTGTCAATGCTTGGTGGTTGGGATCGCAAGGCGGGTGGTTTGCATGGTCGGCAATCGGAGTTGCAGTGATCATCGCACTCGGTGCTGAAGCTGTGGAATTTCTTGCTGGCGCAGCGGGCGCAAAGGCTGGTGGCGCATCGAAGTGGGGAATGATCGGCGCGTTGATCGGTGGAGTGATTGGCGCACTCGTTGGAACAGTTTTCATCCTCATTCCAATTATTGGCACACTTGCTGGTGCAATGCTCGGCGCAGCACTTGGCGCAATCTGCGGAGAAATCATCGGAGGCGGAAGATCACTCAAAGGCTCGATTGCACCCGCAGCAGGCGCGGCGAGTGGAAGACTTGTCGGGACACTGGCCAAAATTCCCTTTGCTATCGCAGCGTGGTTGGTCTTGATCGTTGGCGCCTTTTGGCGGTAAAACCAGCCAAGATTTCTACACCGCGGGAACGCGCGTGATCTTCTGGACGATCTCCGCAACTGGAATAAGCGACTGCGAATTTGCATCGAGGTCTTTGAGCGCAACCATCCCCTGCTCCAGTTCTGCGCCGATGATCACCGCGAATCTCGAACGACACTTCCCCGCTTCGCTGAGAATCTTGCCAACATTTCGCGTTGCCTTGTATGTATGCCGCACGTGCAATCCAACGCGGCGCATACGCGCTGCAAGCTGCGCAAGCAATTCATCCGCAGCTTCGGGTCCAGCAGAAATCAGAAAAACATCCGGGCGAGGCAAGAGAGATTCGCCTTCGTCGGCAGGAAGTTTCCCTCTCTCCTTCAACACCAGTCCAAGCACAACATCACCCATTCCAAATCCAACTGCGGGCATTGATGGACCTCCAAAGAGCTCAATCAACTTGTCGTATCGACCACCACCAGCGATCGCACGTTCTGCTCCGCTTGCTTCGTGAATTTCGAAGACCGATCCCGTGTAATACGCCAATCCACGCACGATTCCAAGATCGATATCGCACCATTGTCCGAGTTGCGCAGCGCACAGTTTGTGCGCGAGTTCCGCCAGAGGCTCCGCATCTGCCACATCACATCCGAGCGCTTTCGCAATGGTGGAAGAGTCGCTGTTGATCGAGATTTTCGTTCGGGCAAGTTCTCCAAATCGTTCGAGTGCAGTTGTACTCAATCCAATTGCAAGCGCACGCGCATCGAAATCCTTTGCTTCCATCTTGTCCCGTCGATCAAGCAACGTGAACGCTTCCGCCAATCGGTCGGCGTGAACGCCCAGCGCGCGTAGGCCAGCCGCGACCGCGCCACGATGACTCAACTTGACTCGTACATCTGCTGGCGTCAATCCCAAACGCTCGAGTGCGACAACCGCAGTCGAAAGCACATCAACTTCTGCTTGCGCCCCTTCGATGCCGATCAAATCAACATTCCACTGAATAAATTCGCGAAGTCGCCCTCGCTGTGGGCGCTCCGCGCGAAAATGGTTTGGGATAGCAAACCATTTCACTGGTGTTGGCATCCCACCCGCACGCGCGGCGACCATTCGCGCGAGAGTTGGAGTGAACTCAGGGCGAAGCGCGTAATCGTCATCGCCGCCAGCTCTGCGAAAACTGAAGAGTTCGTTGACGATGCCTTCACCACTTTTCACCGTATAGAGCGAGAGATGTTCAAATGTTGGTCCATCGATTTCGTCAAATCCATGCACAACAGATGCGTGTCGCCACGCCCCTTCAATGTGACGACGAATGGCCATATCGCGCGGATAAAAATCTCGCGTTCCCTTTGGAGCTTGATGATTTGCCTGCGACGCCATAGTGCGTGAGTGTAGAGAGCCACTGTGATTGCGTGCGACGAGATGTCCCTCGATCTACGCGGCGATCTTTACTCTCTTGTCGCTGGTCGGTCTATCGACTCAACGAAACCAACACTCCGTCGGCACTCAGCGCCAGTGATCACCACTGAGCGCCAGTGATCACCACTCCGGTCCGCCCGAGTATCGACCAAAAACGTCCGCCATCGCATTGACCATTTCGCCAAGCGTGCATCGTCCGTGTGCGGCAGCAACCAGTGCGGGCATCGTGTTTTCGTCTGACCGAGCCGCGCGGCGGATTTCGTCTAGACAACGACGCGCGACATCTACATCTCGATCTTTTCGAAACGCACTCAATCGATCGCACTGTACTGTTTCGACTGTGTGCGGAATCTGCAGAATTTCCATCGTGCGTTCTTCGTTCCCTTCGGGATATGCGTTGACACCAACAATTATTCGATCTCCCGCTTCCATTTCCTGCCCAACGCGATAACTCGCTTCTGCGATTGCGCGTCGGAAGTATCCCTTATGAATGCCCGCAACAACGCCGCCCATTTCGTCGATCTCGCGGATCATGCCATCTGCATCCGCCTGCATTTGATCGGTGAGCGCTTCGACATACCACGATCCACCCAGCGGATCGACTGTGCGGTGCACGCCAGTTTCGTGAGCGAGAATTTGTTGTGTACGCAACGCAACGCGAACTGCAGTCTCGGTTGGAAGTCCAAGCGTTTCATCCATACTGTCCGTGTGCAAACTCTGACAACCTCCCAACACCCCCGCCATCGCTTGATATGCAACGCGCACAATGTTGTTCAAAGGTTGCTGTTCAGTCAGTGAACAACCAGCGGTTTGCACATGCGTTCGCATCAACCACGATCGTTCTTGCTTCGCACCAAATCGCTCACGCATCGCGTGCGCCCAAATGCGACGAGCAGCGCGCAATTTGCAAATCTCTTCAAAGAACTCGTTATGACTATTGAAGAAGAACGACAATCGCGGCGCGAATGCGTCCACAGGCATACCGCGCTTCAATCCCCATTCGACATATTCCATTCCATCTCGCAATGTGAAAGCAAGTTCTTGCGTTGCAGTCGAACCGGCTTCGCGAATGTGATATCCACTGATTGAAACAGAGTTCCACTTTGGCGTGTGCTTGCCGGCAAATTCCATCGTATCCACGACCAATTTGACACTCGCTTCTGGCGGATAGATGAATTCGTTTTGCGCGTGAAATTCTTTCAAGATGTCATTCTGTAATGTTCCGCCGATGCGATCCCACGAAATTCCGCGCTCTTGCGCCATTGCCAGATACATCGCCCAGATCACCGCAGCAGGACCATTGATCGTCTGACTGACCGTGACATCGCCGATTGGAATGTCTTTATAGAGCCTCTCCATATCGTCGATCGTCGAAATCGCGACTCCACATCGACCAACTTCGCCAACGGCGAGAGGATCATCCGAATCTCGACCCATCAATGTTGGCAAATCAAATGCAGTTGAAAGTCCTGTGTTCGCTTTCGTGCCCTTTGCATTTTCCAAGAGATATTTGAAGCGTGCATTTGTGTCTTCGGCGCTGCCGAAGCCCGCGAATTGGCGCATCGTCCACAATCTTCCGCGATACATCGTCTTGTGAATTCCTCTGGTGTATGGAAAGACTCCAGCCTCGCCGATGCGTGGCGAAGGTTGCGCTGGGTTGGAAGCGTTGACCGCAGAGACGGACTCTGGACCATACGACGCATCGACTTGATATCCAGAAAGCGTGACAGATTCTGGATCGACGGATGTGGGCTTTGCGGTGGATGAATGTGATTTCTGAGGAGCCGTACTCATAGAAACTCATCGTAGCGTCGATTGTTGTGCAACCTCACAACAATTGGGATCGATGCGGATCGACTCCTCATCAAATTTTCGCCATTTCATCAGCCTTTTGCAGGATATTCGAAGACTCCGCGCCCTGACTTATCGCCCAACCGCCCCGCTGTGACGAGTTGCCGCAGAATCGGACATGGGAAAAACTTGGCATCGCCAAGTTCTCGATACAGCACCATCATGATGTCGTGACAAACATCGAGTCCGATGAAATCCGCCAAACGCAGCGGTCCCATCGGAAAGTTGCAACCAAGCATCATGATCTGATCAATATCTTCTGGTTTCGCGACACCTTCCATCCACGCATAAAACGCTTCATTGATCAGTGGCATCAGCACACGATTTGAAACAAAGCCTGCGCGATCATTCGCAGGCACTGGCGTCTTGCCCATTTCACGAGCGAGGTCGAGTGTTCGCGCGACGGTCTCGTCACTCGTTGCAAGACCACGAATGACTTCGACCAATTTCATCAATGGCACAGGATTAAAAAAGTGCATGCCGATCACATGACTTGCGCGCGTGCCAGTCGCTGTCGCGATATCCGTGATCGAAATGGAACTTGTGTTGGATGCAAGCACAACATTTGGAGCAAAGACTTCTGCAAATGTGCGAAAAAGTTTCTTCTTAACTTCGGGATTTTCGCTTGCGGCTTCGACAACCCAGTCGGCATTCTTACACTCGGCGATGGTGGTGACATAGCAAAGCTTCTGCCCAGCAGCAGCCGCAGCGTCTGCCGTCAATTTCTGTTTTTCTACTGCGCGTGCGAGAGTCTTGGTGTGATACGCCCGAGCCTTGTCCAGTTGCTCTTGATTGATGTCGACCAGAACTGCGCCAATGCCAGACTGCGCCGCTGTCAGCGCAATTCCAGATCCCATTGTTCCTGCACCCACGACCACGATTGTCTTGACTTGATTGGACATAGATCGGGATAGTAATCGACTGTCAATCAACCATATCAAGTCCCACATCCAACCATCCTGCGCTGTGCGTCAATGCGCCAACTGAGATGCGGTCGACTCCTGTTCGGGCGATCGACCCGATTGTTTCCAAACGAACTCCTCCAGATGCCTCGAGCAGTAACGACGGTCGCAAGCGATTGCGAAGTTCAACCGCATTCTCCAAAGAATCAAGCGCAAAATTATCAAGAAGCGCAATCGTCAGAGTTTCATTGGGCAGCGCAAGCAATGCTTCGAATTGCTCCATCGTGTCAGCTTCAGCACACACGAATTGAAGGGGCGTGTTTCTCGCTCGCAGATCCTCGACCGCACTGCGAATACACAGCGCATACTCGCTGGGCGAAAGGCCAGCAATATGGTTGTCCTTCACGAGGAGTGCATCGGCCAGTCCCCATCGGTGCAAATGCCCACCTCCACAGCGCACTGCATACTTCTGCAACCAACGCAATCCGGGAATGGTCTTGCGAGTATCGCACACCTTCGCCTTCGTACCTGCAACTGCTTCGACATACTTTGCAGTCAGCGTCGAAGTTGCCATTGCAATTCCAAGCAGATTGAGCAAGACTCGCTCGATTGGCAAGATGCTTGTCAGCGGACCTTCGAGACGCAAGAGCGATGCACCCGCAGCAACGATCTCACCATCAATCGATCCTGCAACCGAATGCACACGAAGCCGCCCGTCGCGAAGAGCGAACTCTTCAACAACTCCCAACCCAGCGCAAACAGTCTTTGTGCGAGCGACGATGTGCGCGGCGCGAATTGCCGTTGCATCACAAAGACTTTGCGATGTCACATCGTTTGCTGCACCATCTTCCACCATCGCCAGATCCACTGTGGCGGCAAGATTGGGACGAGACAATTCTCGCCAGAGCAATGGAAGTTCGCAGTCGTTGAAATCAAACACCCCCGCAGTCTAATGCGAGGGTGTGAATGAACGATTGCTTGGGAAAAAGAGTTTCAGCCTTTGAAACGAAGCGATAAAAAGTAAGTTGAAAAAACGAAAGTGAATGAATTGAAAGAGGAGATAGAAATTGCCACAGGTTTGACTTCTCTTGGCCTGCGAGAAAATCTGCATCGCTCCTCAGATACGATTCTGTCAGATTCATCTTGTGAAAAAAAATTGTCTTCGATGCAGAATCACCAAGCATGGATCGCTGGACCGTTGTATGTCGCCAAAGGTCTGATAATGCGATTGTTTTGGTGTTGCTCCATTATATGAGCACACCAACCAGTGATTCTCGACGCCACAAAGATTGGCGTGTACTGAGGAACTGGGATACCCAAGACAAAATAAGTCATGCCGCATGGAAAATCGACATTGGGATGGATCGCTTTGTCTCGGAGCATGATCGCTTGAACTTGATCACCCAAATCGAACCATTTCTGGGCGTTTGGACCAATGCTCTTCGCAAGCTTCAATCCCCATGAACGCAGAATCGGCGCTCGATGATCACCGTTCTTGTAAACCCGATGACCGAAACCCATCAACTTTCGCTTTTCAACGAAAGCTCGCTTCATCCAATCTTCGACCGTCATCTTTCCTCCAGCGCAGTCGCGGTCAATGTCCTTCAGCATCTCCATCGCCATTTCGTTTGCTCCTCCGTGCAACGGCCCCTTCAGTGCGCCAATTCCTCCGCACACAGCGCTGTGCATGTCGGACTCTGTGCTGGCGATCACTCGTGAAGCGAAAGTGCTTGCATTGAAATCATGTTCTGCATACAGCACCAAGCTGACATCCATAATGCGTGCAGCAATTGCGTCTGGTTTTTTACCTGTGATGCACCAAAGGAGATTCGCTGCGTGATCGAGCGATGCATCTGGATTGACAGGATCCTTCCCTTCAAGTGCCCGTTGGCAAACACCAATGATTGTGGGAATTTGTGCAAGCAAACGCTTTGATTTACGAAGTTCCGCATCAGGCGCAAGACTTTCGCAGTCTGGGTCAAGATGAGATAAGAGAGAAACGCCAGTGCGCAAGATGCTCATCGGATGAGCCGTTGGACTTTCCTTGCACACTCGAATAATTGCATCGCGAACGCTGACGGGAATTGCGCGCAATCCACCTTGTTCTTTTTTGAACGCTGCGATTTCAGTGGAAGATGGTTTATGCCCAACAAGAAGAAGAAAAGCAACTTCATCGAAGGTCGCGTGTTCTGCAAGATCTGCAATCTCGTAACCACGATAAACCAACTGAGTTTGATTCACTTCGCAAATCGCTGTATCGCCGACTGTCTGACCAGCGAGACCGCGCGTATCTGGAACTTTGGTGGACGCAGAAGCGACAGAGCCTGGGGTTGGAGCAGTAGTGTTCATTGAAAGTTGATACTAGCGCACTCGCCCCATTGTGATCACAATACACAACATGAGTACCCCCGCACATTTCCGATGCGTTCTTTCTTCTCTCTGCGCACTCGTTTGCTTCGCCCAAGGTTGTGGAAGTGAGTCATCCGCAAGAATAGACCCTTCGCTTCCATCAATGAATAGTCGCGAAGTCGGTACTGCAATGAGTGGGAATTATTCCAACGAGGCTCAGGCGAAAGCTGATGCGAAGTTCGATTCCATCGTGATGCATATGCGCCCAATTTGGGTGGATCGAATCGATGGGCTTTGGATGTATGTCGAACAATCGCTTGCCACGAAATTGGACAATCCATACCGCCAACGTGTCTATCAAATTGTCGATGGGAATTACCCAAATTCTGTGGAAGTGCAAATCTATGAACTTCCTGGAGACCTGCAGCAATATGCAGGTGAGTGGAAGAAAGATCGGCCACTTCGACAACTGATGCCCGACCTACTTGTTCCTCGAGCTGGTTGTAATGTGACAATGCGTCTTGATGATTCAAAGGCTTGGATTGGATCGACAGAACCAAATCAGTGCGTCGCAACAACCGACGGCGCCGCATACTCGATGAGTTCTGTCAAGATGACGCAAAAAGAAATTCAATCGTGGGATCGAACGTACGACTCAAAGGGAAAGCAAGTCTCGGGATCGACCACAGGACCATACATCTTCGTCAAGACTTCACGGTGAATCGCTTGTGAATCAAGCGGTGCGGCGCAACAGCGTGATGCGTCCGCTTGGAACCCATTCGGCGACAAGAATGTCCCCATTTGCAAGCCAAATTGCATCGTGAGGATGCACGAATTTCCCCGGAATGAATTGTTCTCGCGGTGCACCGCGCAATGCTGATGGATTTCCGTCTCCAAGCGAAGCCACAGGCTTGAACTTGTCGTCATAGATCATCACCACACTTTCCAAATCTGGAACAAGCATCAGTCCATCGCGAAATTTCATATCGCACGGCATTCGAACACCATCGGTGTGAAATGCGATGTGCTTGCCGTCAAGATCGAGAACTTGAATGCGGCGATTTCCGCGGTCCGCGACGACGAGCGTTGGAGTGCCAGCGCGAGAATCGATCCAAAGTCCGTGCGGGCATGAAGTTTCCCCTGAAGCACTTCCTGGACGAGCGATCACTTTCTTCCACGATCCATCGCATCCAAACAAATGAATGAACGATCCACCATATCCATCGCCAACAAAAATATTTCCATCAGGAGCGAACGCGACATTTGTTGGGCACCACGATTCTGGCTTTTCGTACACGCCGCTTTCCATCGGGCATGTTGCGGTCCATATCACTTTCCCTTCAAGATCTGTTTTCTCAACGCAACGTCGTCGTGTATCGCAGTGATACAAAAACTCCTTGCCATCCTCGACTCGCAGATCAAGTCCGTGTGCGCCACCAGCAAATTGTCCTCCCCAAGATTTCAGGAAGACGCCGTTTGCGTCATAGACGCAGACGCCGTCGGCAGGAGTACTGCCTGCACCGACAGTCTGTGCGATATAGATTCGCCCTGCTTTGTCTTGAGCCACACCATGCGTGTCGCCGAACATCATTCCGACTGGTGGCTTGATCCAATCATTGATGCACTCAAATCGATTTGACCCACTGCCGCAGATGATTTTGGGCTGGCCCGCACTCTTCGCATCTTGCGCAAAGATTCGCGATGTGGCTGTTGGGAGAATTGCCGCGGCAGCAGAAGCGCACAAGAACGATCTTCGATCAATATTCATACTGTGAATCGTATCTCAATCGACCCCGAAATCATTGGTGACTGCGAGGAGAATTCCACTGAGTCCCTGGGGTGTAACCCAAAAGTGAATAGAGATCCTTGCGCGTTTGCATTTTGGGAAGCATCGATTCGAGTGATCCTTGCTTCTTCAAGCAATCGAGACCTTCTTCGACTGCATTCATTGCAATACGCATCAAAGAGAGCGGGAATATGACGATTGAATAGCCAAGCGCGCCGAATTCGCTCGCGGAAATGTGTTGCGTCTTGCCAAACTCCGTCATGTTTGCCAACGAATGTCCGGGCGATGCGTGTGCGAATGCTTTGAATTCGCTGGCGTCAGCGAGACCTTCGGGGAAAATGACATCCGCACCAGCCTCGCGATACAGATTGGCCCTGCGAATTGTTCCATCCATTCCTTCGATCGCCCTTGCGTCGGTGCGAGCAATGATCACGAAGTCGGGCGAAATTCGATGCTTCGCCATTGCGGAAATTTTGTCGGCCATCGCTTGTGCTGAGATAATTTCTTTTCCATCGAGATGACCGCAGCGTTTGGGAAAGACTTGATCTTCGATGTGCAATGCGGCAGCGCCAGCTCGTTCGTATTCCACAACGGTGCGAATGGCGCATTCGACTTCGCCAAATCCCGTGTCCGCATCAGCGATCACAGGGAGTCCACTTGCATCAGAAACTTCGCGAATGGTTCGAGTCATTTCTGTCATCGTTATCAATCCGACATCTGGATAACCAGCGACATTTGCAGTCGCACCTCCCGAGATATAGCACGCGGAAAATCCAGCGCGCGCAACTGCACAAGCAACAAGCGCGTTGAATGCGCCTGGCGCAACAACAGTTCCTTGTTTCATCAATGATCGCAATCGAGAACCTAGATGAACGGTATTGAGATGATCATTCATAGTGCACACTCTAGTTTCATCTGCTGATGTCCCATACCCACGGCGCTTCGGGCTCTGGCCGAGTCTTGAACCAAACGATTTTGGATCGGTCATTTGGAAGATCAACCGTAAGAACGCTGGGAGGTTGTTTTTCCTCGCCCTTCTTTGGTTGATCGAATTCGAATTGCGGAATCTTTCCGCGGCTCGGTGTTGGCTTTACGCCAGCGGCTTTCTCGTATGGTTGAATGGGCGTAAATGTGTTTGGCTCGCTCGCACGAATTTGTGAAAAGCCTGGGCGCCACTGAGTTGGCGAAACAAAGTCACGGTCTTTCAGTTCGACTTCAAGTGCAGCAAAGTTCACTGGGAGCGCACCTTCATTATCAAGTTGGCGCAATCCCTCGCCCAAAAATGCCATTCGCTCGCGCAAAGTTTCGTTCGCACTTGAATTTTCTTTCAGTGCGAATGCTTTCCACTGTTTGTCGAATTCTTCCCAGCCTCTTTCGTCACGCAGGCCATACATGACGCTGAACGCGGCAAAGTTCGGCGTGCCTTCGGAAACGAGACGCAGATATTGCAAGAAGTATGAAGCATTTGCAGCCGTCTTTGCCTGAGTCAGAAACCTCACAACTGATGCGGATTGTTCCCGAAGTGCGCCAGTCGAATCTTGTGCGACTGCCAACTTCCACTCCTCCTCTGTCATCGAAATGAAGTCGAGCATCGAAATCGCTTTGCCATCGGTGACGCTCTTGCGAACAACCGCAATCCCAGCTTCGCCAATTCCTCCAGCATCTCCCTTCGCATCTCGGCGTGCAAGAAAATCCAAGATCCCAACTTGAAGCGCAGGCGCAAGATCAGCACCACAACTCAATCGCAAATATTCCGCTCCTATCGCTGCGATCAAACCACGCGATGCAAATGGAGCAGGAACATCTTCGGTGCAAATTGCAATCCCCTGCCCAAGCGGGGAGAAAAATGCGAACGCGTCGCTTGGCGGATCAACTGCAAACTGCGATCGCATCGTTTCGGATAAATCTTCTTGACTTGTAAAGAGAAGCGCCTGCTGAAGTCCTCTGCTGCGCGGACGCAATTGCCCAAGACCTGCATCAATTGTAAACCACAACTTATCAATGCCTTCGGCCGTTGTTAGATTTATTTTTGCAGATAAATCACTACGAATCCTGTGAGAAGTCGCAACAAACATCGCCTTCGATGTTCGATCCCACCAACTTTCACGCGCAACTTGTTGATCTGCAACTGCAGTTGAAATTGCAATTGCACCAAGAATGAAAAATAAATTCACAAGTCGAGTGGCACCACGAAGCAGAAACGGCAGAGCAGAATGTTGCTTTTTCGCAAAAAAAATGGTTTGATTATCAGGCATTGGCCTTCTTTGATGTTTTCCTGGAAATGATTTTTTTAAAAAACTTTAAAAATTTAGCAGAATGAGGAACTAAACCTCGAAATGTATCGTAATTTAATTGTGTCAGGATCGGAGTAGGGACCTTTCTTGACATTGGTTTGCAGATCGGACGGGAATGGGAGTTCGCAGTAAATAAAGGGACGGCGAACAAACGGAACCGAATTGAATTGGATTGAGGGAAAAGGAATTGAGGGAATTGGGACTTCGAAAGAAGTGTTTTCAAGGGATGTGATTGAGAACCTCCGATCTGCGAAGGTAGGGAATAAGGAAAAGGGAGACCGGCCGCGACTCTGAAAAGGGCGCGGCCGAGTCTGTTTTTGGCGAAGTCGACCTGTGGCGGAACCACGGCGGATTCTGACAACTGGGTCGTATACTCCCAAACCCAATGCGCAACCCAACATTCTTTCAATATCGAATCTGTATATGGAAAGCGTTTCCGTGCTTGATTGCGATTGCCCTCTCTTTGTTGACACTTGCCCCGATTTCTTTGGCAGCTTCAACCCCACCAACTCCCCAACAACTCAATGAAATGTTCTTGGCTGGACCAACCGCCGTTGGTTCTATTGGGATGCGAACGGTCTGGCAATCGAAAATCAACCTGCTCGAAAATCAAAGTGCGAAGAATCTTTTCGTGACAAGTGGAGACAGTGTGTTTGTAGAAGACTCTGGCTGCCAAATGTCGCGAGTCTTGATTTCAGACGGTAGAACTCTGTGGAAAAATGCTTGTGGACGAGCAGCTGACCATGTGCTCGGAGTCAACAGAGTGATGATTGGGAAGTTGGATGCGGTTCTTATCACTTTGGAAAACGCCATTGTCGGACTCGACGCTTGGTCTGGGACACTCGCTCGAGCAGACAAGTTGACTCGACAACCTCGCACATCTGCTGTACTTGCTGGAAAGCATCTGATATTTGGCAGCGTACAAGGTCAAGTTGTATGGCAACAATTTGTTATTGGATATTTTTGGATGTCCAACGAACTCGGAGGTGCGATCGAAAAACCACCTATTTCTATTGAAATCGACGACAGTTTGGCTATTGTGGCAGCAAGCACATCCGGCCAAGTCGCTCTATTGAATGCTGACACGACCAGACAAATATGGCGCAAGACACTTGGCGGTGCGATCAAGGGAACACTGGGAGTTGGTGCGAATGCGGTTTATGCCGCGTGCGCTGATCATTCCATCTCTGCACTTGAAGTCTCCGATGGAAGTCTTCGTTGGCGGTACCGCACGACTCAACCACTCACCAATGATGTTTTCTGCGATGGTGAATTGGTCTACACACAATTGAATGGGGAAGGTTTGCTGGCACTCGAAGCGAAACCTATTGCCACTGATGCGACATTTTCTAGAGATGGTGTAATGAAATGGAAGTGCAAGGTTGCTGGAAAACCTCTCTGCAGAGTTGGATCGCGAATACTGTTGTGGGATATTGCAACCAAAACCTTGACGACTGTTGAAACCAGCAATGGAATCGTCGTTGCATCAGTCACTCTGCCAAAGGTTGAACACGTTGCTGTCAGTGGTCAGCTTGATCCAGATTTATACCTTCTGAGCAAGAACGGCATTGTGCAAAGATGCGAGACAATTGCGCGAGCAGATGCAGATGCTCAAGCTAGAGCCGCTGCGACCGCAGAGCCCACAGCGCCATGAGCGAACTCGTACCAGTTCGACGCGCACTACTCTCTGTTAGCGATAAGAAAGATCTTGTTGCATTTGCCCGTGCGCTTGTGGAACACGGAATTGAAATCGTTTCGACTGGCGGAACTGCGAATGCTTTGGCTTCGCAGGGAATTCCAGTGATACCGATTGAACAGCTCACGGGCTTTCCAGAAATGATGGACGGGCGATTGAAGACGCTTCATCCTCGGGTTCATGGTGGATTGCTTGGCAAACGAGATTCGCCATCGCACCTTGCCGCGATGGCTGAACACGGAATCGCTCCAATCGACTTGGTCTGCGTCAATCTCTATCCATTCGAGGCAACCATACGCCGCGATGGCGTGACCGATGCAGAAGCGATCGAAAATATAGACATTGGCGGGCCGAGCATGATTCGTTCCGCATCGAAGAACTATTCTCACGTCTGCGTCGTGACGAATCCCGATCAATATGACCGTGTCTGCGCAGACTTGCGCAATCACAATGGTTCGACGACTGGAGCGTTGCGCCGCGAACTTGCAGCTGCCGCATTCTCGCGCACTGCTGCATATGACAGCGCAATCAGCGCATGGTTTGACTCAAAAGCGAATCGCGATTTTCCAAATGTGATGACTGTCAACTTGGTGAAGTCCGACGAGCTTCGATATGGAGAAAATCCACATCAACGCGCCGCGGCGTACATCTTGCCAGGTTCGCGCGAGCCCGCAGTTGTAGGTGCGCCACTGCTGCACGGGAAGGCGCTTTCGTACAACAATCTTCTCGATGCAAGCGCGGCTTTGGAATTAGTCCAAGACTTAACCGATCTCGATGCGAATCAGTTCGCGTGCGCGATCATCAAACACACGAATCCGTGCGGAGCTGCGATTGCACGATCAGCATCGGATACTTTTCTTCGTGCGTACGCTGGAGATCCGATTGCGGCATACGGAAGCATCGTCGCATTCAATGGAACGATCGATGAGGCGACTGCTCTCTTGATGGTTGAAGGCGATCGATTTCTTGAAGTGGTCATTGCGGAGAAGTTCGAACCGGCTGCGTTCGATGCGCTCTCTCAAAGATGGAAGAATGTCCGACTCATTGCGCTTGGTGCAATTCGACATCGAGTTGACCGCCCGCTCGCTCTGCGATCGATTCCTGGGGGGGTGTTGGTGCAAGAACGCGACACACTCCCTGTGCGAGCAGAATCTTTCGAGCATGTTGCAGGCCCCGCTCCAACATCAACGGTCTTGGCTGATGCAGCGTTTGCGTTCACGATTGCGAAGCATCTCAAATCGAACGCAGTCTGCATCGCTGGCGGCGGAACTCTGTGGGGAGCAGGCACAGGACAAATGGATCGTGTCGCAAGTTGTGCGATCGCGATTGAAAAATCCAAGGCGAAGTTTGCGAGTGCACATTCTTCGGCAAGCGGCGTCATTCCCGTCGTAGGCAGCGATGCGTTTTTTCCCTTTGCCGATGGACCAGAACTTCTTATTCGCGCTGGGGTCAAATGCATTGTGCACCCTGGAGGCTCCAAGCGTGATTCCGACACCACGGAATTGTGCTCCAAGCATGGAGTGACTTGTTTGATTGCTGGATCAAGGCACTTTCGCCACTGAGTGACTCTCGTTACGATCAAACCAATGACCGCAGTCGCACTCGAACATCCTTCTCTCGCCGCAATCAAACGCGCTTTCCCCGATGCCAAATTGCAAGCCACTGAGTTTCGCAGACAAACCACTCTGCTTGTTCCTGCATCGAAATGCCACGAGATACTCCGATTTCTGCGAGATGATCCAGAATGCGATTACAACATGCTTCTCGATCTTGGTGGCATTGATTATCTTGGATACCCCGCACCTCAACCAGCGCGATTTGCAGTGGTCTATCACTTAGTGAGTCACCGATTCAATCAACGATTGCGCGTGAAGGTCTCGTTGGATCCAACGATTGACACCACTGGCATACAAGATGATCCTGCGCTCTATCTTGATTCTGTGACAGATTTGTGGGCCGCAGCAGAATGGGCTGAACGCGAAGTCTTTGATATGTTTGGTATTCGCTTCCGAGGGCATCCAGATTTAAGGCGGATATTGATGTGGAAGGACTATCCCGCCCATCCGCTTCGCAAGGATTACCCCCTTCGCGGACGAGGCGAACGAGAGCATTACCAGCGAGCCGCACGAAGCGATGGTTCCACTGGCGCTGGAATCTAGGAAAATATTTGCGGCCGAGCGGGGCTATAAAGAGGCCGAATCGAGCCCTAGAAGCCGTCTTTTTATCAAATAAACGCCTTTTTGATTTATTTAGGATTCATATAGATAGTTCCCGTCCAACGACTTGAAAGATTTTTGAGAAAAATCGACCGCAAAATTTGACCTTTCACAGATTGGGGACATATTCCAAATGTCATCGGTTCCGTCGCAATGTGTGACGGGGAAACTTGATGAGATTGGGAGTCTCGAAAAAGGTGAATCTAAAAAATCTGGTTTGAGACTTTGAATAAGTTGTTTGTTTCTTGGTGGATTTCCACTCAGAAACAAAACAGCAGAAAGTAAAAAAGGGAGATTTAAAGAAATGAAGACTTACGCACTATTGGGAGCCGTTGCGCTCATCACCTCATCCGCAAGCGCGATTTTCACTGGATGGACAGTCGAATCAGCCGTCGTTGGAGATCGAACAATCTATAAGATCTACGCCAATTTCAGCAACACTGGAACAGCTGGATCTGAAGGTTCCAACGCACGCGTCTTGAACGTATTCGACTTCGGCAAGGCCGATTCAACACCAGAAGGCAATCAGATCGCCGCTGGACGAAGTGGCGCTATGGGCGCTGTTCATAATGACAATTACATCGGTGACATCGATTCAGACGGCGACGGCTATCCTGATGTTTTCGGCAGCGTGGGAACTTGGGTTGGTGACGCAGCTGCAATGTCCTCAACTCAAGCTTTGACCGATTCCTTTGTCACCATGCAGGGCATTGGAAATGGTTGGGGAACAGCATTGGATCCATCGTTTGCGGTTCCTTACGGACCTCTCGCTTACGACATCGCACCTCCAGGCAACGTCAACGCTGGTTGGTATGACGCAACCCCAGGAACGCCGAACTTGGTCGGAACAGGCTTGAAGGTCCGACTGATGCAGATTGCACGCCTGACATCCAACACCAGTTCGTTCACTGCGAACATGACCTTGGGTTATGCGGCTTTCGGTGCGACCACTCCACTCTTTGGATATGGAAGCTTTACGATTCCAGCTCCAGGAGCGATTGCTCTTCTTGGACTCGCTGGCGCATTCGGTCGACGTCGTCGCTCGTAATTCTGTAGGTTAAAAAACGTCAAGAAATTTCTTGACTGAACCGGTCGTCGTCCTTGGTCTCCCCGAGGATGACGACCTTTTTCTTTTGAGGTATTCGAAATTGTGCGCAGCAATTCATGCTTGTTTCATGTTGTTTTTTGTGTTTCAAAGTTGTGCGTGTCGAAAACTTCTCACTCAAAAAAATTTGGAAAACGAGCGAATAAATTTGCATAGTGTGTTTTTTGGATTATGTTGTATATGAATCGCACGAGACAAACCTTTCAAAGTTTGCTCTTGACGCGAGGCCACTGGAGAGGTTGAGTAGAAAAGGGATTTGATTACGAATATTTTTTGCGAAGGATGTTGTTCCATCAATAACTTCTAACGCAGCGGGCTCTCTTCGTTGAGCCTGACTTTCGATTTTCCTTCCCATCCATCCTGCGACACCCCCCCCAAAAGGGGGGGCTGTTGTTTTTGCTCTTGATTATCCTTGCGCTTGATTTTGCGATTGTTTTTAGTTTCTTGCGTGAAACATCTCTGCGAATCGGATCTCGTGATCCTCATCCAAGATTCGAGCGGTGAACGAGTGTTATTTCTTATCAGCCGCGATAGCGTCGGCCAAACTCATATATCGCAAGTATTGCAAGCCAACCGATGCGCCAGCCATCAGTCCCTTTTGCCCTGTGATATAGACCGCAACTCCATTGTCGTATGCAGCAACACCAGCAGTTCCGGCATTACCGCCAACGACAGTTCCGCTCGCGCTCCCAGCAAGCACATTCTTCTTGAAGTCTTCGAAGCGCTCAGCAGTTTGAAACACAATCAACATTTGAAGCCCCTGCCCACCAATTTGCAATCCGATGCTCGGGTTGCTTACTGCCGCCCATGCTTCTTGCTTTCCACTTGGAGAGAAGACAGCGCCGCGACCAAACTGTCCGCCACCAAAGAGAAACCCCCACTTACCAACTCCGGGAAAGACTGCATAGCCGACACTCTTATCGAGTTGGGCTTGAAGTCCAGAAATTTCGCTCAAAAATAAGGCACGGCTGTCTTCTGCTTCTTTTGTAAATGCTGCACGATCTTCAATTTTGGGTGCAGTATCACATCCATTCAATCCAGTGATTGCGATGAGAGCGAGAATGGACGAGCAGAGGAATCTTGCAGAAATCTCCATGGCGGTAAATCTATCACGCTTCGCCGACTTGAGCGGAAAGCCACGCTGGCACTTTTTCGATATTCATACTTTCTTGTTGCTGGGTATCGCGGTGACGAATTGTGACATTCTGACCTGTCAGCGTGTCTGTATCGATCGTGATGCAGAATGGCGTTCCTGCTTCATCCATGCGGGCATAGCGCTTTCCAATCGTTTGCTTTGGGTCGTATTCGCAGTTGTGACGCTTGCGAAGTTCTTTGTAAAGCTTCTCGGCAATTTCGGGCAGACCGTCCTTGTTGACCAGCGGAAAAATACCAGCCTTAACGGGAGCCATCCGAGGATGGAACTTCATATAGACACCACTTGGGCGGGTTTCATCCTTGGTGTACGCCTCGCACAGAAGCGCAAGCGTGCCGCGATCCGCGCCAGCTGATGGCTCGATCACATGAGGGAAATATCGCTCGTTCTTTTCGGCATCGAAATATTTCATCTTGTCGCGGCGACCAGAATGTTCAGCGTGTTGACAAAGGTCATAGTCACTTCGATGCGCAACGCCTTCGAGTTCGCCAAATCCAGGCGCGGAAAATGGGAAGCGATATTCGATGTCGCTCGTTCCAGCACCAGTCTTTGCATAGTGTGCAAGTTCGTCGCGATCATGTTCGCGCAGTTGAAGATTTTCGCTTGTCAGTCCAATCGACTGCCACCAAGCAAAGCGCTGCTCGCGCCACCATGCGTACCACTCGTTGGCTTGCGTGGGATGAATGAAGAACTCGATTTCCATTTGTTCAAATTCACGGCTGCGGAAAGTGAAATTGCGCGGGGTGACTTCGTTACGAAATGCCTTGCCGATTTGTGCGATCCCAAATGGGACTCGTACGCGCGTGCTGTTGACCACATTCTCGAAGTTGGCAAAGATGCCTTGAGCAGTTTCTGGGCGCAAATATGCAATGTTTGATGGATCTTCGATCGCACCAACATTCGTCTTGAACATCAAGTTGAATTGGCGAGGTTCGGTGAGCGTGCCAACTTCTTTCGCATCTGGACCGATGCAGCGAGCGCGGTCTGCTGCTGTCAACTGAGTGAATGGCCGCAGCAAATGACGTGCGGGATCGAGCGCATCACACTTTTCGTATTTCAGAAGTGTCTTGATGGCTTTGTCACGTTGATCCGTGTCGTTTTCGATGAAGGCGTACAAGCGTGCACTTGCATCAACCGCGCCGAGAACAGTCAAATGATCCGCGCGATAGCGCGCCTTGCTTTCGCGACAGTCAACCATCGGATCGTTGAATCCACCGACGTGGCCAGATGCTTCCCATACTTTAGGGTTCATGATGATCGTGCAATCGACGCCAACGATGTGAACAGATTCGCCGTTTGGTCCGGGCGTATCGCAACGCACAACATCTTTCCACCACGCATCCTTGAGGTTGCGTTTCAGTTCAGTTCCCAGAGGACCGTAATCCCAGAATCCATTGATACCACCATAGATTTCGGAACTTTGAAAGATGAAACCTCGGCGGCGGCAGAGTGCGACAATTTCATCCATCGATTTGATTGGTGTTTCGGGCATAAGGGTTTGAGTGTATGGACAACACGCAATGCTGGCATATTGCGGAGAAAACCCGACCTTGAGCGGGTAAGTTTTACCCGCAAGCCCCCCTATTTTTAGGTATCAGCGCGTCGCAAGAATGAAATCTGGAATTGCGTGAATGGCGAGATATCGCTTGAGAATTCCGGCAGGCAGTTCGTGAAAACTTCGAATCGTTTTTCGGCACGGCACTTCGCCACAATTGCAAGACATCGTCCACGAATCGTCTGCACCCAAGAGCGTTGAATAGTCGTGAGTGATTTCGGTAGATGCTGCGATTGACTTGATCGCCTTGAAGAAAAGTCGGCCAGTGTGTTTGACGACACGGACATTTGGATTGCAAGAGTGATTTGCAAATGCGCCGATCTTGTTTTGTGGACTGATGTATCGATCGGGGTCATAGCGAAAGCAATTTGCGGCCCTGCGTGGATCTGTGTTCCAGAGTGACCAGACTTCGTCGCTGGTGAGGATGTCGCCATCGATTTCGCAAATCTGCGCGCCGGAGTGGAAGGATTTCAGTGCGACAATTCCCAGTCCATTGCGAACGCTTTGAACAGTAAGAAATCGCAGTGCGGGCATAGAGCGCAGAGGTTACGAAATCGGCAAACTAGAAATGTGGAGACTCAACACAAGAGACTTTCATGAAAAGCAACATCGTGATATCCTTCGATTGTCGGGCGATTAGCTCAGTTGGCTAGAGCACACGCATCACACGCGTGGGGTCGCTGGTTCGAATCCAGTATCGCCCATTGTTTGGATTCTGCGCTGTTATGCGCTGTTTCGCACTGCGTTGCATTGCACTGCGAATCATCACTATATGACTGTGAAACAAGTTGTAATTGCGATGCAGTGCGAGTCACTGCGGTCGGATGCTGTGACGCATTTTGTGCTTCAAGTGTGACGCATTTTGTGTCGCCCATATTGAGACCTGCGGCAGCGTCAAAGTGTGCGTCCCGAACCTGCAAATAATGCGTCGCTGCGATGAGTGGAGAATGTCCCAACCATTTGGCAACGGCGTGATGTGGGTACTGATCCACCCAATCAGTTGCGCATGATGCGCGAAGATTGTGGAAGAGTCTTGGCCACGGGATCAATCCTGCTCGTTCAATGATTCGGTGGAATCCTTTACGAAGATTCACGCGAGGATCAACCAGACGCGGGACGACCAACTCGCTGCCATCCTCGGCATTGTCGAATAAGCCTTGCAAGATCGATCGCAGTTCAGGACTCATCGGCACAGACCGCACCGCATGACCTTCATGCCCTGCCGTCTTTGGACTTCGCACGGTCAGTCTGCCGCGTTCCCAATTGACATCACCCCATTTGAGCCCAACGACTTCGGATGGACACCGCAGACCACCATAGCGACTCAGCGCAATGATGCTCCTCCATTGGTTGTCGGGACACTCGGCAAGTACCGCCCGAATTGATTCATGCGAAACATAGAACGAACGCTCAGGATTCGACTGAGAACCTGCCCGTAAATCCTCGAATGGACTTGCGGGAATCAACTTCCACTTGACTGCCTTGCGAAAAAT